>NZ_RJVA01000011.1:0-192314 GCF_003751385.1 Desulfosoma caldarium
CTCCATGTTGCGTTTGAAACCATGACGCGCAGCCTCTCGCGGGCACGAAACAGCGGATAGCTTCTTCGTGGAATACTATAACATGGGACCCAACAAGTAGGCTCATGACGGGGACAAAAATGACCGCATTGGTGAGAATGGCAAGGAGAGTGGCCGGTTTTTTCTTCATGCGGGCCGTAAGAATATCCACCTTGACATGACCGCCGTGCAATTCGGTGTAGGCCAGGCCCAGCATGTAGTGCAGCCCGTAGAGAAAGGTGGTCATTTCAAAGCCCCAGATCGTGGGAGCGTTAAATAGATAGCGCATGGCCACTTCATAGATGACAACGACACTCAGGGGAAGGATCAGCAGGGCACATAGCCGACCCTGGCGCTCGACAAAACTATCCACTAAGGAGCTGAAGGGATTGGCCATCTTGAGCATCTCCACATTGGAGTGCCCGCGGCCCCGAAAGGACCGCAGGCATCTGGGCATGTTCCATGGTTGGCAGATTGGGGCGCCTTATTCGGTCACCCGCCCGGAGATATAGACCTCATAGGGCCACGGCGCCACGCCGCTTCGAGCGTCGCGCCACACGGCGTATTCTTCAATGAAGGCTTCCTGAGAATCCAGAACCTTCTTCACGTCGGGAAATTTTTCCTTGAGTGAATCCAAATATTCTTTCGTAGTCTTCCGGAATTGAATGAGAGCGTCCGTGTCCATGCGAACGAATTCGATGCGCTTCTTGAATTCCTCAATGGCCTTGGCATTTAGGGCGTTCACCCAGTTGTAGCTCCAAAGCTGGGTTTCCATGGCGGCAATCTGCACGATCCATTTGAGATCTTCCGGCAGTTCGTCCCAGGCCTTTTTGTTGAAAAACACCGCACATTGGCAGCCCGGCTGATGGACGCCCGGCTGAATGGAATATTTGGTCACTTCGTCAAAACCCATGGGATAGTTGATCGCCGGAGAAGAGAATTCAGCGGCATCGATCACGCCACGTTCCAAGGCCAAATAGACTTCCCCGCCGGGCAGCGGGCTGACCGAAGCTCCCAGCATGTTCATGATGTCCATGTACCAGCCGGGCGTGCGCACACGAAGGCCTTTGAAGTCTTCCATCTTGGTGGCGCGCTTGTTGGAAAAAAGGCCCATTTCCTGTCCCACTTGACCGCAGGGCAGCGCATGCAGTCCAAAACGCCCGTAGAGTTCCTGCATCATCTCCAGGCCACCCTTTTCGTAGAGCCAAATATTGTAGCCTTCGGCGTCCAGACCGAAGGGCACGGAACCAAAAGCCACGAACGCTTCGTTTTTGCCCTTCCAATACCCCGGCCAATCATGGCCCACTTCGGCCGTTCCCTGAGCGACCGCATCAAAGGTCTGCATGGCCGGAACCAATTCGTCGGCCGAAAAGACTTTGATGTCCAGGCGTCCTGCCGAGGCCAACCGAACACTGTCAGCAAAATGTTGGGCGATGTCGTAGAACAACAGCCCCTTGGTCCAAGGCATGACCATCTTCCAGCGAAATGTCTTGTCGGACGGCTTGAAAGTTATTCTCTTGGCCATGTTATGGCGCGGATCTTCTGCAAACTTACCGCGCTGCTTTTTGGCCGCCAGACCCGTTCCCACAGCCAAAAAAAGCGCCAAGACACACACCGTTGCCACAGTAGCCCAACGCTTCATCACACCGTCTCCTTTGCTTGCTTTCGGTAAGGATCATTCGCTCAACGAATTCTTGCCGCCCCGCAAGGCCCTTTTGCTTGGGTTTTCCAGTTTCAAAGGGCAGGCCAAAGCCTCTGGATCTGCTGAAAGACTCTCACCCCCTTTCTTGCGGAGTCCACGGTCGACGCGTCCGCTGAGCGCAACGGGAGGGTGAGCCGAAACGGTGGGGAAAGGCACCTGAGAGGCCAAACAGCCTCGCCACACCTTTTCCCGGAGATAGAACGGGAGACCACGCCGACACGCAACCTGCGCCGCAAGCCCAATCAGGTCGATGGCTTGACCACACACTTTGCACAGCCTTCCCAGAGTGTCAAGAAAAAATTTCACAAAATGCCTTGAAAAACTTTAGGAAGCCTGCTAGGCTGCCCACGTACCGGGCCGCCTCGCCCCTCGAAATGGTCTCAATGTCATGTGGTCTTACCAACTGCCATCCTGCCCCTCGGTCCGTGTTTTGGCCTCTCAGACTGTGGGCTCATTGTCCCGGTGGGTTCTTTAATGAGAAACAAATCTCGCATGGAGGAACACATCATGGTCTCGAAGCATTTCATCAAGGCTTTGGCGGATGTGGTGGGCAAGGACAATGTCTTTGTGGACGAGGCGGATCGAGCGGTGTACGCCTATGATGCGGCGGTTTTGGATCCTGTGGTGCCCGCCGCGGTGGTGCGGCCCGTTACGGCCGAAAGCCTGGGGCGTGTGGTTCGCCTGTGTCACGATAACGAGGTGCCGCTGACCGTTCGCGGTGCTGGCACGAATCTGAGCGGCGGCACCATTCCCAAAGCCCACGGCGTGGTGGTGCTCACCAATGCCCTCAACCGCATTTTGGAACTCAACGTAGAAGACCTTTACGCCGTGGTGGAACCCGGGCTCATCACGGCCAAATTTGCCGCCGCCGTGGAAGCCCACGGCCTCTTTTACCCTCCCGATCCCGGAAGCCAGGCCGTGTCCACTCTCGGCGGTAACGTGGCCGAAAACGCCGGAGGGCTGCGCGGTTTGAAATATGGCGTGACGCGCGACTATGTGATGGGTCTCGAATTTTTTGACGCTCACGGAGACGCCATCAAGACCGGGGCACGCACGGTCAAGTGTGTGACGGGCTACAACTTGGCTTCCCTTCTTGTGGGATCGGAAGGCACGCTGGGGGTCATTTACAAGATTGTGCTCAAACTCATCCCTCAGCCACAGCACCGAAAATCCATGATGGCCATCTTTGACAGCGTCTCGGGCGCGTCCCAAACCGTGGCGGCCATTATTGCGGAAAAAATTCTTCCGGCGACGTTGGAATTTTTGGATAATTTCACCATTCGTGCCGTGGAGTCTTTTTCGCGAGCCGGGCTGCCCACGGACGCCGCTGCCATGCTGCTCATTGAAGTGGACGGTCACCCGGCGCAGGTCGAAGAGGATGCGGCCAAGGTAGAAGCCATTTGCCGCCGGCTGGGTGCGCAGCGGCTTCGCGTGGCCCAGACGGCCCAGGAACGAGACAAGGTTTGGGAAGCGCGCCGAGCGGCCTTATCGGCCCTGGCCAAGCTCAAACCCACGGTGGTTTTGGAGGACGCCACGGTGCCACGAAGCCGAATTCCCGACATGGTGCAAGCCGTGCAAGAAATTGCGGCCAAATACAACCTGACCATCGGCACCTTTGGCCATGCCGGGGACGGCAACCTGCATCCCACCATCTTGACCGACCGGCGCCACACCGAGGAGTGGCATCGCGTGGAACGGGCGGTGGAAGAGATCTTTGATCGAGCGCTGGCATTGGGCGGCACCCTGTCCGGCGAACACGGCATCGGGTTGGCCAAGGCACCCTTTATGGTCAAGGAAACCACGCGGGCCACTTTGGAATATGCGCGTCGCATCAAACGGGCTTTGGATCCCAAAAACATTTTGAATCCCGGCAAGGTGATCGGGGAGGCGTGAGATGGCCAGCATGAAGGATCTGGCTCGGCTGGTGCGGGAATTGGAAGACCAGATGGTGGTGTGCATGCGCTGTGGCATGTGCCAGGCTGTGTGTCCGCTGTATGCCGAAACGGGGCGAGAAGCCGACGTGGCGCGCGGCAAGTTGGCGTTGCTGGAGGGCCTTTCCAAAGAGATGTTTCGCGATCCCCGAGGGGTTTCGCAGCGGCTGCAGCGGTGCCTTTTGTGTGGATCCTGTGCCGCCAATTGCCCCAGCGGCGTCAAGGTGCTGGACATTTTCTTGAAGGCGCGAGCCATTCTTGCCGGCTACATGGGGCTATCCCCCGTCAAAAAGCTCATCCTTCGTGGCATGTTGGCCAATCCCGCCTTTTTCGACAAGGTGACCGAATGGGGAGTCCGGTTCCAGGATCTTTTCACCAAGCCGGCCAACGAGGTGTTGGGAACCTCGTGCGCTCGTTTTGTGTCCCCGCTTCTTGGTGGTCGGCACATCAAACCTTTGGCGCCCCGCCCTTTTCATGCGGAGGTGGCTTCGCTGGACACTGCTCCCGGTTCTTCCGGCCTCAAAGCCGCCTTTTTTGTGGGCTGTCTCATTGACAAGATTTTTCCATCGGTCGCCCATGCGACACTCAAGGTGCTTCGCGCTCATGGAGTCGGCCTGTATGTTCCTGACAATCAGGCGTGCTGCGGCATTCCGGCGGCCTCCTCAGGAGACATGACGACCTTTAAAAAACTCGTGCGGCACAACCTGGATCGATTTCCCTTGGATCGGTTCGATGTGCTGATCACTTCATGCGCCACCTGCACGGCCACGCTTCGCAAGGTCTGGCCCGTCCTTTTTTCCGAGGACGACGCCGACCTTGTGGCCCGCGTGCGCCGCCTCAGCGAAAAGACCATGGACATCCATGAATTTCTCATTCAACGCCTGGGTCTGAACCTACCTGCAGCCAGGCCGGATGCCACGGCCATTCCCGTGACGTATCATGACCCCTGTCACCTCAAGAAATCCCTCGGCGTGTTTCGCGAACCTCGACAACTTCTCCAGGCCCATTCGGGCGTTCGCTTAGTGGAAATGGCCCAACCCGATTGGTGTTGCGGTCTGGGTGGCAGTTTTAGCCTGGAACATTACGATCTTTCGTCTAAAGTGGGTCGTCGAAAGCGGGACATGGTGGCTGCGACGGGAGCGCGCATTTTGGTCACGGCCTGTCCGGCCTGTATGCTGCAGTTTCATGATCGATTGAGTCAAGCCGGGGATGCCGTGAAGGTGCGGCATGCTGTGGAAATTTACGCGGAGAGTGTGGCATCGTGACTGTCCTTCCCGTTAAACCCATCAAGCCCAAGCGGGTTGCCGACGAAGTGGCGCAGCAGTTGACCGAGCTCATCTACCGTGGGTTTTTGAAACCCGGGGAGAGGCTACCTTCGGAACGGGAGCTGGCGCGGCAGCTTCAGGTGAGCCGTCCCACGGTGCGCGAAGCCATCAATCAGCTCACGGTGATGAACCTGGTGGAGCAGCGCCACGGGCAAGGCACCTTCGTGCGCAGCCTGGATCCGTTGCACGAAAATCCCATGGCCACATTCATGGAGGGTCAGGATGTGACCTTGGAGCACATTCTGGAAGTGCGCATGGGGTTGGAATGCACGGCGGCGGCTCTGGCCGCCACGCGGGCCGACGATCGGGACATTGAACACCTGCGCACCAGTCTGGAAGCCATGAAGGCCGATATTGCTGCAGGAGGGTTGGGTCACGAACCGGATATCACCTTTCACATGGCCGTGGCCTATGCCTCCCGCAATCCCGTCCAGATTAAGGTGATGCGCAGCCTCTATGATTTTCTCTTTTTCGGCATTCGCATGAATTTGCAAAAACTTTACGAAGACCCCGACAATCTTCCACGAATCATTGCACAACACACGGCGATCTATGAAGCCATACGGCATCGGGACAGCGAAGAGGCTCTCAATGCCATGCGGTGTCACATCGGGTTCGTGTTGGATTTCTTTCGATCGCGTCAAGCACCATGATGGCATGATGGTTCGAAGCCTGAGTATCATTTTCGGATTTCTGGCTTTGGGGGATGCGGTGAGCTATGGGCTGGCGTTGCCCATTCCCGGCAATGTCATCGGCATGATGCTGCTCACGTTTTCCCTGTGTCGTGGTTGGGTTGACCTCAGAAGTGTCAAACCGGCCGCAGACCTTTTCGTGCAGAACATGGCTTTCTTCTTTGTGCCGCCGGGCGTGGGGCTCCTCCTTTATCTGGACCTTTTGTCCCGCGAATGGGTTCCCTTGGTGGTGGCTTACGTGGTGAGCACCGTGGTGGTGCTTGGGGTCGTCGGCTGGGTGACGCAAAAAATGGAGCGCCGATGATGGGATTTTTCACGAGCAAGGCCTTTTCCGTTTTTGTGACCTTTTTTGCCTTCTATGTCGCGCAGCGCATCTATCAGCGGTTCAAGTTCTTCTGGCTCAATCCCGTTCTTCTTTCCATTTTGGGACTCATGGCCTTTTTGACCCTCACGGGGATTCCTTACGAAGACTACTTTCAGGGCGGACAGATCATCAGCTTCTTTCTCGGCCCCGCGGTGGTGGCCTTGGGTGTTCCTCTGTATGTGCAGATGGAAGAAATTCGAAAGCGCGGCCGCGCCATTGGAGTCTCCATGGCAGTGGCGGCCGTGGTGGGGGTGCTGAGCGCCGCCGGCACGGCGGCTCTTTTGGGGGCCTCGCTTCCTGTGGTCGCCTCCATCGCGCCCAAGTCGGTCACGACGCCCATTGCCATGGGCATCGCGGAAAAGATCGGAGGTATTCCCTCGCTGACTGCGGCCATCGTCATCGCCACGGGCATTCTCGGCGCCGTGATCGGCCCTGGTGTTCTTCGCCTGTGCGGCGTGCGGCACCCTGTGGCCTTTGGGCTGGCCATGGGGGCGGCGTCCCACGGTATTGGAACGGCTCGAGCTGTGGAGGAAGGGGAAGTTCAGGGGGCCGCGGGGGGCCTGGCCATATGTCTCAACGGCATCGCCACCGCCGTGGTGACCCCGGTCCTGATGAAGCTCATTGTGCTGTGGGTGCGTCCGTAGCCATAGGATCTCGACCAGGGAAAAAATCAGGAAGCAAGGAGCACGATGATGGCAGCAGACGATTATTTCGACTGGACGGAAAAGCTGTTTGATCCCGAGGCCATCTTTTTCAAACCCGAGGCGCTCAAAGGCATAAGAGTGCTGGAGTTATGCACGCGGGTGTTTGGGCCCGTGACCGCCGATCTTTTGGCGGACCTGGGGGCTGAGGTCATCAAGATCGAGCTGCCCGGTGTGGGGGACCTCATGCGCTACGTGGCGCCTCGCGGATTTTTCTACAAGAACATTTCCCCCGCTTTTACCCATATGAACCACAACAAGTATCACGTGGCCATCGACATCAGAAAACCGAAGGGGGCGGAACTCTTAAAACAGCTCGTGGCCCGATCGGACGTTCTGGTGGAAAACTTTCGTCCCGGCACCATGGACCGTTGGGGCGTGGGCTATCGGCAACTCAAGGAGCTCAATCCGCGGCTCATCTATCAGGCCAACAGCGGGTTTGGGCAATGGAGCACGTATCGGGATCGGCCGTCCTATGACGCCACGTCCCAGGCCATGAGCGGCTTTTCGGCCACCACAGGTTTCCCGGGCCGCCCACCCCTCAAGATCGGCATCTGGATTGGCGACTACACGGGAGCGCTTTTTGCCACGCTGGGCATTCTCGCGGCGCTTTACGCCCGTTCCAGGACAGGGCAGGGCCAGATGATCGATGTGTCCCAAGGGGAAAGCCTCATTCGCATTCAGGACTGGACCTGGCTGTTGTGGAGCCTTTTTGGCAAGGAAAGGCGTCGCGTGGGCAATGTGGATGTGGCCATGGTGCCTTCGGGGGTGTTTCGAGCGAAAGATGGCTTTGTGGCCGTATCCGCCGTCGATGACGGGTCCTTTCAAGGACTGTGCGAGGCCATGGGGGCTCAGGACCTGCGTGACGACGAAGAGATCGAGAGCCTCTGTGGGCGTCTTAAGGAAGAAAACCGGGACAGAATTTATGAACGCCTGTCCCGGTGGGTGGCCGACCACACGGTGCGCCAAGTGGAAGATCTGGGTGTGCGGCACGGTTTTTCCGCCCAGCGCGTGGCCTCGGCGCGGGATCACTACGAGGATGAGCACCTTCGGTTTCGTCGAGCGGTCTGGGAATTTGAAGACCCTCTGTACGGTCCCGTGGTGGAATACGGGCCGGGCCCCAAACTTTCGGAAACCCCAGGACGCATGCGCTGGATCGCCAGGCCCGTCGGGTTTCATAACGACTACATCTTTCGCACCCTGTTGGGCCTGGATGCCGATACCGTCAAAGCTCTCACCGACGAAGGCATTGTGGGCACATGGGCCGATCGCATCGGCGCCAAACCTCCGGAAGACTGGAATGGTCAGGCGGGACGCGTCTTCTGAAGGAAACCTTACAGGTACGGAAAGGGCAAACCATGAACGAAACCACCACGACCTGGTTTGATTGGGCAAAGGCCCACTCCGATCCTTGCCAGGCGGCGCAGCACCCCGAAGCGCTGGATAATCTTTTGGTTTTGGACCTGAGCTATATGAGTTTCGGCGGCTTGGTTGCCTCATCCATCTTGGCGGAATTGGGCGCTCGAGTCCTTCGCATCGAACCGCCCGAGGGGGATCCAGCTCGGCACTTCAGTCCCTTCGGCTTGACCCATCAGGACACGGGCCTGGCGTACCTGGTGGAAGGGCGAAACAAGCACCACATCACCTTGGACCTAGAGGAGGAGGAAGGCCGGGACATCTTCACAAAGCTCGTAGCCCACGCCGACATTGTCATCGAAACCTTTGAACCCGGTTTCTTGGACGCCTTGGGGATCGGTTACCGCCACCTTCGAGACCTTCAGCCGCGCCTCATCTATGCGGCGTTGCACACCTACGGCCAGTTCGGTCCCAAGGCCCGCCAGGGGCGGCAAGCGTCGGAAATTGCCAACCAGGCCTACTCCGGCCTCATTCACATCAATGGAGAACCTGAAGACGCACAGCGCTCTGCGCACGCCGTGCCCACCAAGGTGGGTAGTTGGTACGGCTGGTACGCGGAAGGCCTCTTTGCCGCCTACGGCATTCTGGCCGCCCTTTTGTACCGGGAGCGGTCCGGCAAAGGGCAGATGGTGGATGTTTCCGGGGCCGAATGCATCATGAAGTTCATTGATTACAACATGGGCTGGTACCACATGGGAGGCGGGGTCAAAGAAAGGCTGGGCAATTACGACCCTTCGGTCTTTCCCTACACCTTTATTCAGTGCAAGGACGGCTACACCTTTTTGGCCGCCTACAACGACGAAGCCTTTGCCACTTTGATGGAAATCATCGGCCGTCCGGAACTCACGCAGGATCCTCGATTTTCCACCTTCATGCAAAGGACAAGCTATGAAAGCGAGGAGGCTCTGCAGCAGATTCTCGAAGAATGGAGCCTTCAGTACACCGTGGATGAGGTGATCCATATGGTGGCCGAAGCCACGGCCAAAAAGGAGGGGCGTGCCGCTGCGGTGGTGACGGGGAAAGTCTGCCGTCCGTCTCAGACCTTTGCCGAACAAAATTGGTGGGATCGGGGTGTCTTTCAAAAGATCCATGATCCCGTCTACGGAGACCTGGCCCTGCAAGGACCGGTGTGGAAAATGACGGGCACGCCTCCGCGCCTCAAATGGGCGTGCCGGCCCGTGGGAGCCGACAACGAAGCGGTCTACGGGCGCCTGCTGGGCCTGGGCCATAGCCAATTGGAGCGGCTAAGGGCTTCCGGAGTCATCTGAAAAGCCTTTTGAAAGCGGCCCTGTGACGCCCTGTTCGGGGTTTGTATCAATTGGCGGATTGGGTCACACCTTTTTCCACTTTTGGCAGGCGATAGAGCGATACAGAACGTTTTCGCGCTCTATGGAAGGGCCGAGAGGCGCGATGGGGCGTATGCGTTCGTGCCGCTCGCGCCAATCGGCCTGTGGAGTCGGCTTGTGGAAAAGGGTCACCCGGCGCGATGGGGTCTCGTGGGTTGCGCCACGCCTTCCAATGCCTTCCCGCAGCTTCCCCATCACAAGAACGCCAAAAGGCGCGAGGCCGATTTGTCTTGCTTGGCCAAGTTGCCTTCTCGCACAGGCCCATGGGGCGTCGACGGAGTCCATAACGCCCGTTGTTTCAAAAGCCTGTGGCGGGAAGGTCTGCGCTTCCAGCAATCCCGCCCACCGATCGCCTCGTCGGCCCATGGGCCGAAGGGCCAGGCGCAGCTTCTTCAAGACGGCCAGGCCATGATCATGGCCGGGTTCTAGAACCACGCTTCAAGGATCGGTTTACCGCCAATCCTCACTCGAGGCCAGGTACGCCTCCACCCATGGAACCATGTCCATGAAGTTTCCCTTTTCGGGCGCATCGGTGGTGCCGATGCGGTGATGAATCACGATGCCGCGGTCGGCGCAGTACTTTTCCAAGGAGGGTTTCGGCCGGCTGGCGATCAGTAACGCCTTCACTTGAGCGCCCCAGGCGAAGTGAGGGCCGTCGCCGCCGCTGTCGCCCATGATGATGATCCGCCCGGCAGGAATACCGCTCTTTTCGGCCACCGCCGCGGAATTGGCGGCCTTGTCCTGAATTTCGTGCAGAGGCAAAAAGATGTGAGGGTCGGTGGGCCCTTTCGGGTAGCTGATAAACGGGTGCGCAGACAAGGCCGGCACCGGTGGTAGGAGCGCCTGAGCCAACATCCGCTGGTAGTAGCCTTTCATTCCCGTGGTGTTCAGCATGAACAGGATCCGGTTTTCATGACACCACCGAATGAATGGGGCGGCTCCGGGATAGGTCGCAAAGGAGGCCTGAAGGTAGGCGTCCATCATGTCCTCGGTTACCGGTCCCGGCATCATGGCCTCAATGCGGCGGATGGCCTCACCTAATGAAATCGTGTTGGACGTGTACTGCCGAAAGATGGTTGTCAGCGGATCTTTGAGGTCGGGATAGTTAAAAAAAATGCAGTCAAAGGGGCCGCTCGGAGCCAGGCATTCACTCCAGTCGGACGAAAACAAAGCTCGATAGGAATCCTTTTGAGCCATGACCCACTCCTTCCTTGTGCGAAAAGGTTTTTCACCACCATGGGCAAGCCCTGCCAAAAGTCAAGACAAAGATGAGTTTCACGCGACGTTACCTCTGGGAGCCTGGAAGGACTCAGATGGATGGCCTGGTCGCGGCGTAAACCCTGGCTCGGAGCGTGTTCGGAAATCACCTTAGGTCTCATGGCGACAGCCGTCACACCAGGTAGCGGCTCACCGACTTCACTTTCGGCCATTCCCCGCAGAGTTTCGACAAGCCGCCTTCGCATCCGCTTCACAATCCCCCGCGTATGTCACACGACACGGTTGGCCGGATCGCTGGCCGGGTCGTTGTACCAGGCAAAGTAAGCTTCGGTGCCTTTGTGGCCGGATTGCACTGGCGCGTTCTTTCGAGCTTTGGAAATCTTGAAGTCCGTTGTTTTCACGCCCAGGTGTCGATGGAGATGGTCCGGTGCCGGTCATCGTTGTGCAGATGATAATTGTTGGGCGTTGAGCATGGTCTGAAGCAGATTGAAGCCATAGGAAAAGAAATCGTCCACGGCTTCGAGTACCGGTTTAGCCTGATCACGAAAGACGGCGATTTTCCGAGCCGAATCCAGCCGAAAACCCAAGGTTTGCTTGTTGTAGATGTAGGGACTTACATCGATTACTTTGCGCTTCAGGCTGGTGTTGTGCTTGGTGTAGTAATCCGTAAGGCGCCCGTGGCTGGCGACGACGGCGGGATCCAAGTAGCGCAGGCGATCAAAAAGCTTGACGGGGTAGTTGTCGAGCACACCTCCATCCACGTACACGTCCCCTCAAGGACTGAGGCGCGACGTATAAAAGAGGGGAATCGACATGGAAATGCGCACGGCGTCGGCCACGCACATGCGCGGCGTGTGTTCGTAGGAGAAGAATTCACAGAAATGGGTGGAGATGTTGGTTCCTATGAAATAAAGGTCACGAAAACCTTTGGCCGCCTTTTGCCGATGGACCTGAAGAAAAGTGGCTTCCGAATGGCCGGCCTTGTGAGCGATGATTTCGCCGATCCACTTTCGAAAAGCGTTTCCCTTGTACCAGCCGAATTCGTAGATGAGCCGGTGGATGTCGCGCACCACGCCGAAATCGTCGTCCATGAACTTTCCGAAGTTTATGTAACTGACCGCTTCCCAGATTTTTGACGGCATGTCATTGAGCCCAACCATGACGGCGGTAATGGCCCCTGCGGACGTGCCGCCGACTCGAAGGATTTGTGGAAGGATGTTTTTTTCTTCCAACACCTGAAGGGCCCCCACATGGGCGATGCCCTTCATGCGGCCGCCTTCGAAAACCAGATTGCGAAAAGGGTAGCCCATGGCCGGTTCCTTTGCCTTCCTATAACATCCGTGCAGAACCGGCTCAAGTCGGCGCTGGCGGTCTATTCATTCAGCCCTTGCCGTCGACATCAAAAGAGGGGATGTGCTAAACGCGTTGAGGAAGAGCATGTATTCTGAGGTTGTCCGGGAAGGATATGGGGGCGGTGAACCTTTCGAGAGGAGTCTTTCATGAATGAAAAGTTCAAATTTTTTACGCCGGTTCGTGTGCGGTACGCGGACACGGACGCTCAGGGGCACGTGTTCTTTTCCAACTATCTCGTCTACTTCGACCAGGGGCTCACGGACTACCTTAAAGCCATTGGCTACGGCTACGATGCCATGCTGAATGATGGGTACGATTTTTTCTATGTGGAAGCCCAGTGCACCTACAAGGGAAGCGCCCGATTTGATGAGGTGCTGCATGTGCATGCGCGCATTACCCATATCGGCAGAACCAGCTTCACTTTTCATTTTGCCATTCACAAGGCGGACACGGACGCCTTGATCACGACGGGCCGCATTGTGGCCGTGGCTGTGGAAAAAGGAGGGCGTCAGCCGGTGCCCGTTCCGGAAAAGCTGCGTTGCGCGGTGGAAAAATACGAAGGGGAGCCTCTTTCCTCATGAGGCGGGCCCAGGGCTTCGCAGCCTTGAGAAGAATTTCAACCCGCCGCATCCCTTCCGCATAAGGACGGGATTCAGGGTTTCCATTCCGTCGCAGCGCCGCACCGCGCGACGGGTTTCGCGACGTACGCCGCTTCGATACATTCCCTTTTTCAAGGGCTTGCGAGAATCAATGATTGACGATTCGGCGGATGGCGCTTCCATAAGCGGCGGCGAGATCGTGCAGAAAGGCCGCGTCTATGGGGCCTTTCCATGTGGTAAGTTCGAAAAATCTTTTTGGAAGAACCACCTGGTCAGGGTCAAAGCCGGAACGGAAACGCAGGTGCCATCGCATGGCCTGCACTTTTTCGCTCAAAGATGCCAGGTTGTGAGCGGCTTCTTCATGGCCCAAGAGGTTCAGGGCTTCCTGAAGCCGGTCCTCGGAGTAAAGCTTGCGGGCAAAGAGGCAGGCCACCATGGAGGTGAGTTGGACGCGACGGCGTTCTTCTTCCATGAGATAGGCTAGGGCTTCATCGACGGACTTTTGCCCGGTGTTTTGGTCATAGCTGTAGCCGGCGCTGTCTAGATGGGAATGCCGAAAACCGTACGCTTGCGACACAAAAAAGACTTCCCCCGTGGCGTAGCCGGCCATTTCTTGGCCGAGCACACAGGCGAAGTCTTGTCCGCCATAGAGGCTTGCCGCATGGAGGGTCCCTCGGCCCAGCGCTCGATAAAAATCGTTGGTTCCCCCCGCCAGGTGCGCCAGAGCCCGGTCATAGGCTTCGGCTTCGCCGAATCGAAGGGGTCCCAACGTTTCTTTTTCGCTGAGCAGGCCTTTTTCAAAGGCTTCCGTGGCCCAGGCCAGACTGACGCCTGCGCTAATGGCATCCAGGCCGAAGCGTTCCATGGATTCCAGGAGCCGTAGTACCTGTGCCGCATCGGTGATTCCCAGCATGGATCCGGCCGCAAAGATAGGTTCGTGATCGTAGGAAACCTGGCGGTAGATGTATTCGTGTTCTTCGCCAAAACGTTCCCGCAACAATCCGATATGGATGCAACCCACAGGGCATCCCGCGCATGCGGTCTGCCTCAGAAGCCGGTCTTGGGCAAAGTGTTCCCCGGATATGAATTGGGCGCCTGGATCCTGAGTGGCCTGAAGGTTTCGCCAAGGCAAGGCTCGAAGGGCATTCAATGGAAGAACGTTTTCCGGTGTTCCCAAGTCATGGTACTTGCGCATGATGGGAGAGCGCACGGCTTCTTGGTAGATGGTTTTGTAAAACGTTGCATAAGCCTTGGACGTGGGGACCGCCACACTTCGATCCCCGGAAACCAGGATGGCTTTGAGGCGCTTTCGCCCCATGGCGGCGCCACAGCCCAAGCGACCGAAATGGCGATAGGTGTCGACGTT
Organism: Desulfosoma caldarium; assembly: GCF_003751385.1. Classification (NCBI taxonomy): domain Bacteria; kingdom Pseudomonadati; phylum Thermodesulfobacteriota; class Syntrophobacteria; order Syntrophobacterales; family Syntrophobacteraceae; genus Desulfosoma; species Desulfosoma caldarium. The sequence continues at coordinate 14,032 of NZ_RJVA01000011.1, forward strand.
GATGGCGGCAAAAGCCACCAGGTTTTCTCCCGCCGGACCGATGCGCACAATGCTTCGATGGCCGCCTTCGCCCTGATGGATTTTTCGCACCCACTTGCCCGTGGCCAACGTGTCCATACCCCACAGGTAATGGGCGTCCAGGAGGCGAATTTCTCGGGAACCCAAGGTCAAGAGGGTTGGTGAGGCCGCCACGCCTTGAATCACCAGGGCATCGTAGCCGGAAAAACGCAAAGCCAGGGCCAGTCGCCCTCCGGCATGGCTTTCTGCGTATTGGTTGTGATAAGGCGAAAGGAAACCCAGCACCACCTTGCTCATGAGCGGTAGAAAGCCGCTCAAAGGGCCGATGGCAAACACCAAGGGCTGTTCTGGATCATCCCACGGGGCGCTGGGATCGCCGAAGGCTTCAAAAAGCGCCGCGGCAAGCCCGCTGCCGCCCAAATGGTCATGGACGGCGCCGAATGTTGTGGGCTCCGATTGCCCTGTCGTCAGGTTCACCACAAGGACTCGAAAGGAAGATGACATGGGATGTCCTTATTTAAGAGCTTACCTTAGGATTCATGGTCGGCGAGGGATGGCGTCTCAGCGGCTCCACGCACCTCGGCCATTTCCAGACAGTCGTGAGGACAAAACGCCGTGCAGCGGCCACAGTGAATGCAGACGATGGGGTTGAGGCTTTCAGGATCCACCCAGACGGCTTGCACCGGGCAGGCTTCGGCGCAGGCGCCGCACCGAATACACAACTCCCTTTGGACCTTGACGCCACCGCCGGGCCGCTGCGCAAAAGCTCCGGTGGGACACACCGCAACACACGGTGCCGGATCGCACGCCAGGCACAACTGGGCATCAAAGCCCGTGCTGAGCCCTCCTGAACTCCGAATGTGTATCCCCGAATGCAACCAGGAAAGACACCGGTGCACCAACCGCGCGCAGGCCAGCGCACAGGAATAACATCCGATACAGCGCTCCATGTGGGAGGCTCGCAAGATCTTCATAACGCATCCCCTTTAACGGTTAAAAAGTCGGCGAATGGCTTCGCGCCGTTCGGGGGAAAGCTCGTTCCATCGCTGAAGATCCGATTCGACGCGGCGCCGTTCTTCCGGGGAGATCTGTTGCCATTGTTGCCATCGCTTTTTGTAAAGCTGCTGCTGCTGCGGTGGAAGGCTTTTATATTCTTTCAGCCGGCGCCGAAACACGTCCTTTTGTTGGGGCGGCAAAGACTGCCATTCTCGGTATTGCGGTGGAGCCTTGGATGCGTTTTGAAAGGGGTCAAAAGGGTTTGAGGTTCTTTTCTCATCATCGTGGCCTTTGGCATAGAACTGAGGCCTCGATGGGACAAAAGAACCCGAGGCCGAACCTTCCCTGAAAGATGCGAAAGCTCTGGGTGTGACGGCCCAGGTCCAGGGCGCTGAACCCAAGAGCAAGGCGCCCAGGAAAAGAAGAAGCCCAATACGGCGGGCTGTGATCGATGAAGACGAAGCGCCGAGTGCGTTGAGGGTCCTGGAAAGGCGAGCGCGCTTAAGCATAGGTTTCTTTTCCCAGGTGCGAAGAAACGGGGGCCGGCGCCGTATTGGGAGCCTCCGTTGAAGCAGGATCTTGGTCCGGTTGATCGACCACGGTTACCAGTTTTCGAATGGTCTCAAGGTCCTTAAGGAACTCCAGGTTTTCCACCACCTCTTGATCCTGCGTTGCCACGGCCGTCGGTGCCGGTGCCGTGTTCATCTCCGCCGTTTTTCGAGGCAACCCTTTCCACGAAAGGCCGGCGACCATCACAGCGGCACTCAAGACAAGCCCCAGAGCCCACGCAGGCCTGAGCCCAAAGCGGCGCCACAGGGAAAGTGCCTTGGTCGAGGGGCTCGCGCGGCCCGCATTATTCAGGGCCCAGCGCACTCGGGCCTTCATGCGCGCCGCGTCCGATTCGGCCATGGGTTCTGGTTTTCCGGCAGCTTTGACTTGCTGCAGCACACGCTCGAGCCGTCGGCGTTCGGCCATGCAAATGTCGCACTGGGCAACGTGAACGCTCCACCGGGAACGCCGGCCTGTGGGCAATTCATCGAACAGATCCAAGATGAGCATCTCTTCAAAGTCTTTGCAGCCGTTCATGGCGTCATCCCTTGTCCATCTTCGCCGTAACCCATGGCCATCATGCGGTCCCTGACGGTGCGCGTGGCGCGAAACAGATGGGTTTTGACCGTTCCCAGGGCCATGCCGGTTGTCTCGGCGATTTCCGCGATGGTCATTTCCTCAAAGACCTTCAACACAAAGACGGTGCGTTGCTTTTCGGAAAGACCTTCCATGGCCTTGCCCACGTCCCGCGTCAATTCTTTCGTGGATAAGGTTTCTAGAGGATCCTTAAGTGCTGCGCCGTCCGAATTGCCGGGAAGATCCAAAGGCCTCTCTTCGTTCTCCTTGTTTTTAAAAAAGCGCCATGGAAGGATGAACTGAAGGCGCCGGTTTTTTCTCTTCAGAGCCAGCCGGCTCGCATTGATGGCAATGCGGCGAATCCACGCTCCCAGGGAAGATCGGCCTTCAAACTGGCCGATTTTTCGAAAAACCTGGATGAAGGTTTCTTGCGTCACGTCCATGGCTTCATCGCGATCGAAACCGCACAGAGGGTACGCCACGGTGAACACCATGTGTTGATACGCCGCGATGATGGCATCCATGGCGTCCGCATCGCCCGCCTGGGCTCGACGCACCAGGTGCCATTCATCTCCTGGCTCTACGGCCGAGTCGTTGCCCCCGTCCGCTTTGTTCGACGCTTGAGCGACCAAGGGCTCATCCGCAGGCACATGAAAAGAGTGGGTCACCGAAAAGCCTTCCGTGCGGGGATCATGGCGCGGGGGCGAGCCCCCTAAGCACGCCGGTTACCAGCGGCCGCCCGTTTTAAAAATGAGGGACCATCCCCAATTGTCCACGTAACCGCCCACATAGGGGCCTCGTGGCGCCGGGTAATATCCGCACGAAGGATAACACGATTTGTAGTGATGGTACACAACCACACGCCGTGGAGGCGGCGGAGGGGCGTACCGATAGGGCTTGTATGGGTAATAATGGTGCACCACCGTCTTGGGGGGTGGGCACGGAGCCGGAACGTAGGCATAATTTTTGGCATGTTTCGGTTTGTGCGCTTGGGCCTTTGGCACACCACCCACCGCCATCAGCGCCAAAACAAGGAAGACGATCATCCAAGCTTTTGTTTTCTTCGTCATCTTCGCGCTCCTTTAATGGGAATCCTATCGTCCACGCCGTGACACCCTTTCTGATGACTTATCCTTTCAAAGAGTTTACGTGGGATTGGGAACCGATGCAGAACATGGTCATCGACTTGCCCTTAGGTGGAAACTGTGCCAAGGTACTTTGGAAGTGTCGGAAAAGGCGACATGAACCACACCGTTGTCACCCATTTTACGCCGGAGAAAGAGGAACAGACCGATGATGCATGTGCTGGTGGTTGGCGCCGGTGCCATGGGCTGTCTTTTGGGGGCGCGCTTTGCCATGGCCGGTGCGCACGTCCTTTTGCTGGATGTGGATGTGCTCCACGTGGAAGCGATTCAACGCCATGGGCTGCGTCTTATTGAGCTCAACGGAGACGAAAAAATTGTCCCCATTGAGGCCTCCTTTGCTCCCGTGCCCTCCAAGCTCGGCGCCGATCTGGTTTTGGTCATGGTCAAGAGCTATGCCACTGGCGAGGCGCTGCGGTTGGTCCATTCCCAATCCATCACGCCGGGGACGGTTTTCCTAACACTACAAAACGGGCTTGGAAACGCCGAAAAGCTGGCGGACCTTGTGGGACCGGAACGAGTCCTCGTGGGGGTGACGGCCCAGGGGGCCACCAAAGAGGGGCCGGGAGTGGTGCGCCACGGCGGGGTCGGCCCGACTTTCTTTGGCAGCTTCTCGGGATTCACACCGCCGAATCTGGAAAAGATTGTGAACCTCTTTGTCGCATCCGGACTCGAAGCCTCTTACCGACAAGACATTGACCGCCTCCTGTGGCAAAAACTTTGCGTCAATGTGGGCATCAATGCCATCACGGCCCTCTGCGGGCTGACCAACGGGCAGATACCCGCCATGCCGCCTGCCCGCCTTCTGTGTGAGGCGGCGGTCCGCGAAGTGCTTAGGGTGGCCCGCGCCGAAGGGGTGCGCCTTGACGAAGATGAGCTGGATCATGTCCTGGCCGTGGCCAAGGCCACGGGCAGCAACCGTTCATCCATGCGCCAGGACGTGGAAGGACGAAGACCCACCGAAATCGAAGCCATCAACGGCGCTGTTGTGCGCTATGCGCAAAAACACGGCCTATCCGCCCCCATCAACTGGACCCTCACCCAATTGGTCAAAATCAAGGAGGGAACCTATGGCCACGGAACAGACGCCTGATACGCATCCCGTGAAATCCGACGATCGAATCACCGTCCCGGGGATCATGGCGGCCAAAGGCCGTCGCAAGCTCACCATGCTTACCGCCTACGACTACTGCACGGCTCGGTGGGTGGATCGAGGGGGAGTGGACATGATCCTGGTGGGAGATTCCTTGGCCATGGTCATGTTGGGCCATGAGGACACGCTCTCGGTGACCATGGAGGAGATGCTGCACCACACGCGCGCGGTGGCTCGAGGCACTCAACGGGCCTTGGTTGTCGGGGATATGCCTTTTTTGTCGTATCAGGTCAGCGTGTCCCAGGCTGTGGAAAATGCCGGGCGTTTTCTGAAAGAGGGGCGGGCTCAGGCCGTCAAGCTGGAAGGCGGCGCTTCGGTGTTGAAGCAGGTGGAGGCCATCGTGGAAGCGGGCATTCCGGTGCAGGGGCATTTGGGTTTGACCCCCCAGAGCATCGCGAAACTGGGCGGATTTAAGGTGCAGGGAAAGGACGAAGAAGCGGCCAAAAAACTGGTGGACGACGCCATCGCTTTGTCCCAGGCCGGCTGTTTCAGTTTGGTTCTGGAAGCCATACCGGCGCAGGTGGCCCGGCGCATCACAGAAGCCGTGCCCATTCCCACCATCGGCATCGGCGCCGGGCCGGCCTGTGACGGCCAAGTCTTGGTGATCCATGACCTGGTGGGACTGTTTGACCGGTTTCTTCCTCGCTTTGTGAAACAGTACGATACGTTGGGACGAAGACTCGAGGAGGCGGTGAGCCGATACCGGCAGGAAGTGGAATCCGGCGTGTTTCCTGGTCCGGAACACTCCTTTGGAACGATTCAATAGCCCGGCGGTTTAAAAGGTCGTGGAAGAGCCGCGCTTGGAACCCTTTTCTTTGAAACGGTGAGTCTTTGGGGGGCGCGGGTGTGAAAGAAAAGGTAGCTGCTAGGGATTTCCAGATCCACCATTAAAAAAAGAAAAAACCTCGCTGGCGGGGCTTCCCGCCTATCTCGACCTGGCACATGCGGAAGGGATGCGCCATGCCATCAGGCGGCATGTGAAGATTCGGGAGAGGGGCCGGCAAGGTTGGGGTGATGAGCACATGGTCATGGCGCTGATTTTGCTCAATTTGGCAGGGGGAGCGTGTGTCGCGGATCTCGATGAGTTGAAGGTCGACGAAGGGTCATGCCGAATGCTTCGTCAGGTGGAGCCCTTTGGGCTGGCCAGGCGTTGTGGTCGCGACGTGGTGAAGGTGTTGAGAGCCCCGCGGGCCCAGGGCCCCGCCAAGTTTCGCCGGTCAATAGGGGGTGATTTGGGGAAACGCGCTCACCTTGCCCGGCCCGACGCCTCGTGATTATTTTATTGATAAAGCGTTTGAAGGAGGCCGCGATGAAAAAACAACAACGCGTATGGCTTGTTGTGTTCCTCATGGCCATGCTTATCGGGGTGCTGACCGCTTCCGGCTCCGTGCTCGCCCAAGAACCAGGATTCACCCGCCAAGATCGAGATCTGCTCATCGAATTGCGCACCCGCATGCTGGAAATCGACAAACGCTTTGAACAAATCAACAAGATCTTTGAACAGATCGACAAACGCTTTGAACAGATCGATAAGCGCTTTGAACAAGTGGACAAACGCTTTGAGCAAGTGGATAAACGCTTTGATCAGCTCATGCACTTTCTGTACATTCTCGCCGGCATTTTCACGTCCCTGGTGGTGGCGGTCATCGGCTTCGCCTATTGGGACCGCCGGACCATCGTCTCGCAAGCGAAAAAGGAGACCAAGGAAGATCTGGAGCGGGAAGGCCGTCTTCGGGACGTGATCCTGGCCCTGCGCGAATTTGCTGCCAAAAACGAGGATCTGGCATCTATTCTCAGGAGCTATCATCTTCTCTAGCTGCCCATCCTTTTGCATCTCGGCGCCCCACGCTTTTGCATGCCTCTTTTCACAGGCCTTCAGAGAGGAAAGCTTGAGCCGGGGGCGCGATCCAGCATATGGTCCCGAAAAGCACCGGGGCGCACAAAAAGCGTGCGCCCCGCCTAAGGACTCTCGCGTTTTTGCCCTACTCGGAATTTTCCTCCCCCCCCACGCCCGCGAGGACACCTGAGCGCACCGCCCATAGAGTCCCTTTTCACGGCGTGCCGCCGCGCGCCAAACCTCACCGCATGCCCGCGACCCTTTCCGCGGCAGGCGATACCCGAACTCCCTGAGCCGCCGCGGGTCCCGACGCGGGTTTTTCGGCACGCGCACACACAAACCCAAGGACACGCGGCACCCCAAAAGCCGTTCCACGTCTTTTCGAGCGATCTGCCCAACTTCTTTGAGCTGCGGGCCCCCTTTGCCGATCACGATGCCCCCTAGGAAATCCCGCTCCGCATAAATAGTGGCCTCGATGCGGAGGAGGTTTTTCTCGGCCTGCTTGCGAAAGACGTCCACGGTCACGGCCGTGGCGCAAAGAATTTTCTCTTCTTTCAGGTGAAATGCTTTTTCTCATACGATTTCTGACACCAAAAACCGTTTCAGCTGATCTGTCACGGCATCGTTCGGATCGTATTGAGGCCCTTCGGGAAGCCATTTTTCCAGTTCGGCCAGGAGCTGCGGCACGCCATCTCCCGTAAGCGCCGACAGCGGCACCACGGCCCCAAAGGATCGCGGGCCGGCATGAGATTCCATCATGGGAAGCCGCGCGACGTTGTCTTTCAAAAGATCCACTTTCTTGAGGACGAGCACCACCGGAGGAATTTTCCCTGCTTGACACCCGACAATGGTATTGGTAGCAAATTCGCGACCAGGTGCCGTATGGCTTAATAGGGAATCCCGTGAAAATCGGGAACGGGCCCGCCGCTGTGATCGGGAACGAAGGCTGCTATCAAAAGCCACTGCCCTTTTCGACAGGGTGGGAAGGCGCAGCCGGTAGGATGATCCGAAAGTCAGAAGACCTGCCTGGGTCAAGGGTTTGGGCAAGCCCTCGGGTGCACAGGGCATGAGCCCACGAGACCGCCGGATGAAAAAGGGAGATCCCGGGTTCTTGAGGAACTCGGGATTTTTTTGGCCATGTGGTCGCGGGCCCCCACATGGAACTCTAGGAAAGGGGGGAACCATGCGGAGCATTCTGGAAAGGAGAGGAACCTTCGAAGCCAGCTTCATTGCCGCGGACCGCACAGGGGCGCTTTCTGTGATGGGCTTCAGGCCGCTCCAGGTTTTTCGACAAAAACCTTTTTGGGCCAAGCTTTTGGGGTTGTTTTTATTTGTCATTCTGGTGGCGATGCATGCGATGCCGGCTCACTCGGCCGATTCAGCCGTACGGGAGGTCGAAGATGTGGTGGTGACGGCAACCCGAACGGCGGTTCCCAGGCAGCATCTGGGGATTTCCACCACGGTCATCACGGAAGAGGACATTCAGGCGCGCCGAGCCACCGATGTGGCGGAATTGCTTCGAGATGTGGCCGGGTTTCAGACCATTCGGTTTGGGTCTCCCGGTTCCCAGACCGTGGTTTTCCCCCGGGGGGGCGAACCCAACTATACCCTGGTCCTCATTGACGGTGTGCAGGTGAACCTGGGCGGTGGCGATTTTTACTGGGAAAATCTTTCCACAGACAATATCGAACGGATTGAAATCGTTCGAGGTCCACAAAGCGCGCTGTATGGGTCCGACGCCATCGGTGGAGTGGTTCAGATCTTCACCAAATCCGGAAGCGGCCCCGCGTCCGTGGAAGTGTCCACGGCCCATGGACTTCGATCGGACCGCGGTCGCTATTTTGGGGAACAAAAAGTGCGCGTTTCCGGTGGCACCGACCTTTTCGGATACTCTGCCGCCTACGGTCGAAGGGACGACGGTGGCATTCTGAAAATCAACAACGATTATTGGAATAACACTTTCAGCTCACGGTTTGATTTCTTTCCCAAGGACACTTGGGAAGTGAGCCTCGTGGGTCGACTGAGCGACAGCCGCTACGAATACCCCACGGAAAGCGCAGGGGATAAATATTCTCCCTTGGATCCAAACCAGACCCAACGGGAACAAGATGTATTGGTGGGTGTGTCGGCCAGAGTGCAAAGCACGCCCTGGTGGGAAAATGTGGTCAGTGTGGGATATCATCGCAATCTGCGCCGCAATCTGGATCCCTTCAATGAAGAAACCGATTTTGCCGAATCCTATGGGCGCTACAACGAAGTGCGGGCGACAGTGGACTATCACGCCAACCTGAACTGGAAGCCGACGGAGGCGGTGACTTCGGTCCTGACGGTGGGTTACGAACGGGACCAGGAAGACTATGCGCAGGAAAGCATCTACTTCGATACGACAAAGCTCAATGCAGACCGGACCAACGATGCGGTCTACGTTCAGGAACAGCTGAGCCTTTTGTCGCGCCTTCACCTGGTGGCGGGATTTCGGGTGGAAGACAACAGTGCCTTTGGCACCAAGGTGACACCGCGAGGCGCGGCGGCCTTTGAACTTCGCGAGACGGGAACAACCTTACGGCTGGCGGCAGCCAAAGGCATTAAGGAACCCACGTTCTATGAAAACTACGCCAACGACTCGTTCACCTTGGGCAATCCCGATTTGGACCCTGAGAGGGCCACATCCTGGGAAGTCGGGCTTTCCCAGCGTCTGGGCTCAAGGCTTCAGGCTTCAGCCACCTACTTCGAAAGCCGATACAAGGACCTCATTGCTTATGTCCCCACCCCTTTTCCCGCGCCTCCTGAAAGAGTGCCCAATTTTTACAATATTCAGGCCGCCAAAAGCCGTGGCGTGGAGCTGAGCCTGGAAGGGCGTGTGCTAGAAAACACCGCGGCGGGTATTCATATGACCTGGCTGGAGACGGAAGTGACCGATGACGGGGGGTTGAGTTCCATCGCTTTTCAGGAGGGGAAAAAACTGCTGCGGCGCCCGAAATTCAGTGCTTCCGGGTGGGTGGAGACCCGGTGGAAAAATTTGCACTGTCGTTTCATCGGCCACTACGTGGGAACGCGTGACGATGCGGACTACAGGGACTGGACGATGCCACGGCGTGTGAGCCTTGACGATTATTTCCTGCTAGATGCCGTGGTGTCCTATCGTGTGCCAGTGCCGGCTCCCGCAAAAGACTTGGAAATTTTCCTCAAAGGGACAAATATCCTGGATGCCGATTATGAGCAGGTGTTTGGGTATTCCACGCCGGGGGCGGCGTTCATGCTTGGCGCATCCATGAAATTCTAGAGGGGTGATAAAAGATGACCGGTGATCGGCGCGTTTGGCATAAATCCTGGCCTGAGCCGGCCCGGCGTGCCCTATTTGGCGTTTTTTTGGCCCTGATTTTGGCGGCTTCCCGGGTATACGCCAGGGATGGGGTGGATCTGGTGGGCCGACGGGTTAACCTTCCTGAGGTGCCCCAAAGGGTGGTGACTTTGGCACCCAGTCTTACCGAGATGGTTTTTGCGCTGGGTGCCGGTCCTCGGGTTGTGGGTGTCAGTCGCTACAGTAATTATCCGGAAGCCACACGCGATCTTCCTCGAGTGGGATCCTATGTGCAGCCGGATGTGGAAAAAATCGTGGCTCTGAACCCGGACCTGTGCCTCGTCGTTAAGGACGGAAACCCTAGGGAGGTGGTGGACAAACTGGAACAGGTCGGCATTCCCGTTTACGCGGTGAACCCAAAGAATCTGGACCAGGTCATGGAAACCTTGATCGCACTGGGCGAGGTGCTTCAGGCACGGGATGCCGCCAAAGCCCTGGTGGCCGATATGAAACGGCGGCTTCATGCCGTGGACGAACGTGTTCGGCGTGTGCCGCAAAGGCCCGGGGTTTTTTTCCAAATCGGGGTCTCGCCCATCGTTTCCGTGGGAACGGAAACCTTTGCCCATGAGCTGATCACACGGGCAGGGGGACGAAACCTGGCCGAAGGCCCGGAACCGTACCCTAGGTTCACCGTGGAAGAGGTCATGGCGCTGCGGCCGGACATCATTGTCATATCGTCCATGGAACGGGACCAGACGTTTGAGCGGGTGCGGCAGCAGTGGCTGCGATGGCCAAACATTCCGGCAGTTGCTTTGAACCGTGTGGTTTTGGTCGCATCGGATCTTTTCGACCGGTCCGGGCCCAGGCTTGTTGAAGGGCTCGAACGACTCGTCACCATTCTTCATCCGGAACTTGACTGATGGCCGTATCTAACCGTCTCGAAACCCCGATGGGGATCGTCACGCCGGCACGCCTTGTGGCCGTGACGCTGATGTGCGCCGCGGGGCTTCTCGGGGCCATTGTTTTTGGTATGGCGGTGGGCTCTTCGGGCACGGACTTTACCGCGGTGTTTCGGTCCCTTCAGGGAAAGAAAGCCTTGGAGGCTACCCAATGGACCATTCTCTGGCGTTTGCGCTGGCCTCGGGTTTTGATGGCCATGGAAACGGGGGCGGCTTTGGCTTTGGGCGGGCTGGTGTTTCAGGCATTGCTACGAAACCCTCTGGCGGAACCGTACATTCTGGGCACATCGGGTGGGGCGGCGGTCGGGGCCATTCTCGGTATTCTTATGGGCCTGTCCCCGTTTCCCGGAGTTGGGGCGGCCGCCTTTGCTTCCAGCGCTCTGAGCCTGGCCTTGGTCGTTCTCCTGGCTTCCGGCCGCGCCGGGCTGCGCCGGGAGGCCCTGCTGCTTTCGGGGGTCATGGTCAATGCCTTTTGCGGAGCGCTCATTTTGTTTTTCGTTTCCACCACGCAGGATGCGCGCCTGCACACCATCCTTTTCTGGCTGATGGGAGATTTGTCCCGAGCCGACATGGCGGTGGTATGGCGCTTGGGTGCCGTGCTGGCCGTATGTGCCGTGATCCTCTTCGCCATGGCTCGGCCCATGAACGTGATGCTCATGGGCCGAGATGTTGCAAAAAGCCTAGGTGTGTCCGTCACGTGGATGCGGCTGTTTCTTTTGGGGGTGACCACGGTCATGGTCAGTGCGGCGGTTTGTGCCACAGGACTTTTGGGATTTGTGGGCTTGGCGGTGCCCCATGGCTTGCGCCTTCTTTTTGGCCCGGACCATCGCGTGCTCGTGCCTGCGTGTTTTTTGGGCGGAGGTGCCTACCTGATCGGTTGTGACGCCCTGGCTCGCTGGATTCCTCAGCACGGAGAGATGCCCGCCGGGGTGGTCACCGCCTTGATAGGAGCGCCCTTGTTCATTGTGCTTTTGCGGCGAGCGACCCGATGAACACCGTAGTGTCCGTGAACGATGTGAGTTTTGCCTACGGGACCATTCATGCCTTACGTCGTGTGTCTTTGTCCGTGGCCGAGGGGGAGTTTTTCATCGTGGCCGGGCCCAATGGATCGGGAAAGAGCACGCTGCTGAAGCTCATGGCCGGGCTGGAAAGACCCGCATCGGGCTTCGTTGAGCTCATGGGCCGCTCCATGGCCTTGTATCGTCGAAGAGAGCGAGCCCGCATCATCGCCTACCTTCCTCAAACCGTGCCCCTGGATTTTCCTTTTACGGCCCTGGAGGTGGTGCTCATGGGTCGGCATCCGCACCGGCATCTGTGGCCTTTGGAAGGTCCCGAAGACACGGCCAAGGCCATGGAGGCCATGACCCGAACCGCCGTGGCCCACTTGTGGAACCGCCCTGTGACGGCCCTAAGCGGCGGAGAAAGGCAACGCGTGTTTCTTGCACAAGCCCTGTGCCAGGAACCCCGACTCCTGCTTCTGGATGAACCCACCGCCGCCCTGGATCCCGCCCACCAGGTGCACCTCATGGATCTTCTCGAAGAACTGCGCCGGGAACGACGCATGACCGTGGTCATGGTTTCCCATGACATCAATCTGGCGGCCATGTACGGAGATCGCGTCCTGCTACTAAAAGGCGGCCGGGTCGTGTGCCAGGGAACTCCGGAAGAGGTTTTTACCTTTCGCACTCTGGAAGAAACCTACGGGTGCGTGGTGCTCGTGGACAGAAGCCCTTTGGGATGTTTTCCCAGAGTGACCTTGGTGCCAAAAAGATACTTGGATCAAGCCCGCCCAAACGCCATCGGGCACGGCGACGGAGGAAGGAACATGCCGAAGTCAAAGTGAAAGGCATCCTCCCATGAAAGGAGAGCGTGCACGAAAGACGCGGTGCCCATTGACAAAGGCAGGGGTTTTTGATTATGCAAGGTCGGCAACAGCGCCTCGAAGGCGCCATGAGGCACGGCACCATGCGGAACATGAAAGGCCACGAAGGTCTTCGCTTTGGAACGGGCGGGGAAACGTGGCCTTTTGTTTTGGATCGGATCTTGTGACCCCAGTCGTGGCGTGGCTGGTCCGCGGGGAGTGCAAAGACGTGAAGGAGGCTTGTGACCGTGGTGGCGTTTTTGGCCAAAGGCGGTGTGTTGGTGATTCCCATCATGGCGTGTTCCGTCCTGGCTTTGGCCATTTTCTTGGAGCGCGCCGTGCGTTTTGCCATGCTTCGGCGCCGCGGCCGTCACGTGGCGGATCGCGTCTCGGGTTTGGTGCAGGAAGGAAAAATACAAGAAGCCATGGAAGCGGCTCTCACGAGCCGATCCCCCATGGGACGGGTTTTGGCTCAGGGCCTGGAAGTGATCGAAGCGGATCGAGAGACGCTGGAAACGGTTCTTCTGCACGGCGTTGAAGAGGAGGTGCGGGGGCTGTCCCGGTACTTGCAAGCGCTGGCCACCATCGGCAACATCGCGCCTCTTTTGGGCCTATTGGGAACGGTCATGGGCATGATCAAAGCCTTCATGGCCATTCAGGAACTGGGTGGTAAAGTGGATGCCTCCATTTTGGCCGGCGGCATCTGGGAAGCCATGCTCACCACGGCCTTGGGGTTGTGTGTGGCCTTGCCCGTCATGGTGGCTCACAGCTTCCTCACAACCCAAGTGGATCGCTATGAAGCGCGGCTGCAAGACGGTGTGGTGCGGTTTTTCAAAAGCAAGTCCTTGGCGTGCGGAGGCTAGAAAAACATGCTTGTGCACCGTCGAAGAAAACCGCGCTACGGCGTACAGATGCCGCTTACGTCCTTGATCGATATCGTTTTCTTGCTTCTGATCTACTTTCTGCTCACCACCAATTTCATGACCGAGGAAGGCCTTCGCGTACACTTGCCTCACGCCGTTTCCGCCGTGGCTCAGGAAGACCGAGAACTTGTCATCACAGTGAGCCCTGAAGGGGATGTGTATCTTGGGGCCACGGCCGTTGCGTTGGATGAGCTTATGGAAGTGGTGAGGCAGCGCCTGGAAGCGGACCCCGAGACTGCGGTGGTGCTCAAGGCGGATAGAAGTCTGGTGTTGGATCGAGTGGTGCAGGTGATGGACACTATCAAGGCGGCCGGAGCCGCTCGGTTGCGTCTTGCGACAGAGAGGCCGTCTCCATGAGTTCCTCGACATCACGCCCCTTGCCTTCTTTTGGGGAAAAAAACGCACTGAGGACCCCTTCCATGCCCTCTTTATCCCGAAGGCGCGTGGATAATACCAAACGTCACATCTCCCTGCCCACGTCGACGGTTATGGCAGAAGCCCTCAAAGGCGACCAAGAATCCTTCCATTCTGGATCGCACCGGCTTTTGGGTTTGTTCCTTTTGGTTTCCGGCCTCCTTCACGGCATGCTTCTTGCCACCAATCCGCAGTGGTTTCGAAAGGAACCTTTGCAGGTGATCGAGTTGGAGCTGTCGCCACGTGCGGAACCCAAGGCGGAACGCGTGAAACACCTGGAGCCGGCACCTTCTTTGCCTATGCCCGATGTGAAACCTAAACCTCGGACAGAGCCCAAACCTCGGGTGGAGTCCAAACCTCAGGAAAAGCCGAGGCCTCGGATAGAGCCGAAGCCTCGGGAGGTTATCCCCAAGCCGCTTCAGCGCGTGAAAGTTCCACAAAAGGTCAAGAAGCCCAAGCCAAAACCCGCGGCGCCCAAGGTTGCTTCGGCGGTCAAAGAAACCTCGGTGCCGGCGGTGGACGACACGCCGTCGAGTGCGAGCACCACCACGACGCCCGTTGGTTCATCGCACGGGCAAACGGCGTCGAGGGCCTCCAACACCGAGGATGCCGTTAAGCTTTTTCTTGCTCAGGTGCGTCAGCGCATCGACCGCTACAAACACTACCCCTACGCCGCCAGGCGTCGCCAGCTGGAAGGGCGGGTGACCCTGCGGTTTGTGATTCGCCCGGACGGCACCATTGATAGCCTGGAAGTTGTCAAGGGATCCTCCTCAACGCTGCTGGACAAGGCAGCCTTGAAGGCCGTCAGAGACGCCTCGCCCTTTCCCGGGTTTCCCCGGGAAATTCTCGGTCGGCCTTTGGCCGTGCAGATGGCCCTGGTGTTTGAACTGACGTAAAGCATGGTCCAAGGCTTTGTGGAGGTTAATCGTTGGAGGAACTTCAAGACATGAGGAAAGCGAGTCCACGGAATGTCCCTAAAGAGAATCTGTGTGATTGACGGTCAGGGCGGCGGCATCGGTGCCGCCGTCATCAAGGCTCTTAAGGCCGCTTTTGGTGAAAGTGTGGAAGTGATTGCTCTTGGAACCAACGCCATTGCCACATCCCAGATGCTCAAAGCCGGCGCGAATCGAGGAGCCACGGGGGAGAGCGCTATTTGTTGGACGGTTTCCACGGCGGACTGTATTGTGGGTCCCATTGCCGTTACCTGGGCCCACAGCATGCTCGGGGAAGTAACCCCGAGAATTGCCGAAGCGGTGGCGTCCTGTCGAGCCATGAAAGTGCTCATTCCGTTATCCCAGGAAAAGGTCGAGATTGTCGGCGTCGTGAAGGAACCGCTGCCGCATTTAGTGCAAGCAGCGGTGGAGGGAAAAATCAAGGAGGTGATTCACGATGTGTGAAGCCAATGCCTATGTGATCAAAGACGGACAGGAACAACTCATTATGGAATCCGTGGATATCGTGGAGCCGGAAAGCGACGACACCTGGCGTCTGGTGGGGATTTTTGGGGATCGCAAAACCATTCGAGGTCGAATCAAACTGATGAACCTTGTGGATCATAAGATCCTTTTTGAAGAAAAATAGAAGCGCCAAGGACCGAAGTCCAGTGGCGCCGTCGCCGAAAAGGCGGCGGGCAGACGGTTCACAAGCCCATAAAGGCGGGCGGTGAGCCCGATGGTTCGTGGGCGTGTCGTGGGGGTGAGAAGGGCGCAGAGCGCCATTCCTCGTCCGGACCGCGGGCTTTCATGACGTCCGCCGAGCCAGCGTTGCATCTTTTCATAAAAACGGGGCCACGAAGGCTGCCGAGACCCTTTGAAAAAGGACGGCGCCCACGTGTGCCTTTTTTTATTGAAACATCAAGCGGAGAGGGCCACGGCATGCCCCTTGGACTTTCAGAATCCTTTTGGCGCAGGGCGAAAAAAAAGCAAAGGCTTCTTGTCGTTCTTACGGCAAGCACGGCAGCCTTGGCCGTCGTGGCGGTGAGCTTTGGGACGTATCCCATGAACCTCGTGCAGGTGGTGAGGTCTTTTTTTCGGCTCGTTGACGACACGCAGGCCTTGGTGGTGTGGAACATTCGGTTACCGCGCATTGCAGCGAGCGTTGCCACGGGGGCGGGGCTGGCGCTGGCGGGCCTTTTCATTCAAACCCTGTTGAGGAATCCTCTGGGATCTCCGTCCACGCTGGGGATCAGTCAGGGGGCGGCTTTTGGGGCGTCCTGTGTCATCATTTTATTCCAGGCCAGCCCCTTCTGGACGGCCGTGGCGGCCTTTGCCGGATCACTGGCAGCGACGGTGCTCATCGTGGTTTTGGGACGGCTTCGAGGTTTGACGCCGGAGGCCGTGATTCTCGCCGGCGTTGCCTTGTCTTCGCTCTTTGGCGCGGCGACGGTTCTGCTTCAGGTGTTGAGCGACGAGACCAGGCTGGCCATGGCGGTGGCCTGGAGCTTCGGCGATGTGGGCCGATCCAACTGGACTCAGATCGGGTGGCTCAGTGTGGCCGTGGTTTTTCTGTGGTTCATGGGATTTCTCTGGCGCTGGCCACTGAACGCGCTGGACATGGGAGAAGAACCGGCCAAGTCCTTGGGCATTTCCGTCGGAACCCTTCGATGGCAAGGCCTCATTGTGGCGGCTCTGGTGTCGGCCATGGCCACAGCCTTTCACGGTGTCATCGCCTTTGTGGGGTTGATTGCCCCTCATGCCGCTCGGCGCATCGTAGGGGCGGACCACCGATTCCTGGTTCCTATGACGGCGGTGTTGGGCTCGGGGCTTTTGCTTCTTGCGGACACCTTTTCCCGTGTGCTGTTGGGCACGGGGTCGTTTCCCGTAGGGGTTGTGACCTCGTTTCTCGGTGCTCCACTGTTTCTATCCCTTTTGTTGAAAAGGCGCTCATGATTCTTTCCGTTTTGGACATTGCCTTTCAGTACAACAGCCATGCCGTCCTACAAGGGGTTCGGTTTGACGTGTCGTGCGGCGAGCTGGTGGCGGTGTGCGGCACCAACGGCGCTGGCAAATCCACCCTGCTTCGTTGCCTCAACGGGATGCTTCAGCCTCGAGTGGGCACCGTCCTGTTGGAAGGCGAAGATTTGCGGGTATTGGGCCGTCGTGGTGTGGCTCGAGCCATGGCTTCTGTGCCGCAAAAGGGAAAGGATTCGGAACTCACCGTTTTTGAAGTGGTGCTTCTGGGGGTGCTTCCACACCGGCGTTGGGGACCGACCCGCCAAGACGTTCAATCGGTGGAAAAAATTCTCACGAGCATGAATCTGGCGGCTCTGGCTCACCGGCGTTTTTCAACGCTCAGCGGTGGCGAAGCCCAGAAGGTACTCTTGGCCAAAGCCCTCGCTCAGAAACCCAAAGTGCTCCTTTTGGATGAACCGACCAATCATCTGGATCTGAAAAACCAGCTGGAAATGATGCAGCTTGTCCGCCGTATTAGCCGGCAGCAGTCCTTGGCCGTGGTCGCCGCCATTCACGACCTCAACCTGGCCCTGCGCTACTGTGACCGAATATTGTTTCTGAAAGGCGGGCGCATCGAAACGGCCGTCACACCCGGCGATGTGACCGCGGAGCTCGTTCGCCGCATCTACGGCGTGGATGTGAAGGTGTGCCGCATCGAGGAGACTTTGGTGGTGGTGCCCAAAGGATAGAAAAAAGAGGAAAATATAAGGACATGCCACCCATGCGAGGCTTTTCTCGAACCCTTCTGACGGCCGTGGGCTTGATCGCCCTGTTTTCCCAGGTGGCGGAGCCCTTTTCTGTGACGGACATGGCAGGACGCACCGTGAGCTTTCCCAAACCGCCTCGCCGCGTCGTGTGCCTGGCTCCGGGAGCGTTGCGGCTCATCGTCTACTTGCAGGCTCAAGACCTTGTGGTGGGTGTGGAAGGCATCGAGAAAACACGACGTTTCGGCCGTCCCTATCGCATGGCGCATCCTGAACTGGCCGACCTGCCTTTGGTGGGTCCGGGAGGCCCCACAAGCATCAATGCCAAGCCCGATCTGGAACCCCTGCTGGCCGTGAAGCCGGATGTGGTCTTCGTGACCTATATGGACAAGGCTCTGGCGGACGAGGTGAGCCGCCTCGCCGGGATTCCCGTGGTCGTTTTGAGCTACGGGCGGTTTGCGTCTTTTGATGAAGACATCTTGAATTCCCTGCGCGTGGCCGGAAAGGTGCTGGGCCGTGAAGAGCGCGCTCAAGAACTGGCTCGCTTTGTGGAAGACCTTCGCAAAGATCTTCAACGCCGCAGCGCATCGGTTCCTGAATCCAAAAGGCCTCGCGCTTATGTTGGCGGAATCGGGTACAAGGGAGCTTACGGCCTCGAAAGCACGGAACTCCACTACATACCTTTTCTGTGGAATCGTGTCCTCCATGTGGCGGCCTCCGTGAAAAGTCGCCTCGGCGGGCACCTTTTTTTGGATAAAGAACAGCTCCTGACCCTCAATCCCGACGTGGTGTTCATCGATGGCGGTGGTTTGCAGCTTGTCCTAGAAGACGCCAAAAAACATCTCGCCTTTTACAAACAGATCAAAGCGTTTCAAACAGGGCGGGTTTACCTTTTGTATCCGTTTAATGCTTACGCCACCAATGTGGAAACGGCCCTGGTGGATGCCGTGGCGGTGGGCAAGAGGCTTTATCCGGAACAGTTTGCCGATGTGGATCTGGGCAAGGTGGCCGATCGCATCTACAGCACCTTTGTGGGCCGATCCGTGCTTTCCGAGATGGAACATCTCTACGGGCCCCTCGGAGGAATCGTGTCGCTCGGATTGGATTAAGTTTAAGGTCTTGTTCACGGAAGGTGGGGTCAAGGTCGCACGGTAAGAAAGCGGCGCGAGCTGCGTGGACGACTCGAGCGTTGCTGGCTTCCTGCAGAGCGGGGCCCAAAAGGTGAACAAAAGGCATTTGTCGACTGCGTCTGCAGAAAGGGATTGATGACCGCTTATGGGAAAGAGGTCGCTCGAGACGGCGTTATGTCCAAGGCGGAAAATAAGAGGGGGTGCCGAGAAGGAGCCCATGCGTTGCGGTGCGCGACGTAAAGCCTAGGCCTGAAGGCCCTTCCTTGAGACGCCGAGTGCCGCGCCACCGGTGGAATGAGCGGCCGAAACCGCCGAAGTAAGCTCTTTTTGTGAAAGTGCTGGGAAAAAGACGGGGGTATGGAACCCTTACCGTTGCCGCTGAAGCGCTCTATCTCACACGATGACGATGATCGAGGAGGAGGGTTCCATGGAAACAAAGCAAATGAAAAGTCTCTTGAGCGGCGTGGGTACGGGGTTCGAGAGAGGGCGCCATAGAGTCAGGTCTACGAGGATTGTTTTATGCGCCGCGCTTGTGGCCCTGGTCTTGGCTGCCGGCGGCGCTTTAGCCCAGCAAAGCGGATCCGAGGCGACCAAGGTCCAGGACATCGTGGTTCAAGCGGAAAAGATTCTCACACCAACTCGACAGGCCGATGAAACGGTCTACACGGGAACGGCCATCACCCAGAAGGGTTTGGAAGCCCAGGGGCCTCGAGCGTCCACCAGCGTCTATGAATCCCTGCGGGTTCTTCCCGGCGTCCAGGTGGAAAGCCCGGACCCCTATGGCTTGGCTGCGGAACAGCAAGCGATTCGAGTGCGAGGTGTTCGTGGCTACCTGGGGGCGCTCACGGTGGAGGGCATTCCCAACTACGGCGGCAATCCCATCGGTCCCAGGGATTACATCTACGACATGATCAATGTGGAGTCTTTGTCCGTTTATAAGGGAGCGGTGCCGGGAGATATAGGCACCGGCGTGGGATCCCGCGGTGGCGCCATTTGGCTTCAACCCCGCTGGCCTCAGGAGGACTTCGGCGTTAGTCTGGGCCAAAGCCTTGGAGCGCACTCCTATACCCGCACCGTGGGCCGCGTGGATTCCGGATCCATCGAAGCCACGGGCACCAGAGTCAGTGCTTCCTATTCCTACACAGAAGCAAACAAATGGAAAGGGGCGGGAAAGATCGGCCCACGCCACAACGTCAATGTCATGCTGTCGCAACAGGTGGGCACGTGGCTGGACGCCAAGCTCTGGTTCAACATGAACGACTTGGAACAAAATCTTTACAAAGCCTTGACATACCAACAGACGCGAAATCTTTCGAATAATTACAATATAGATTTTAACACAACGCGGGCAGGTACCGCAGCTCAGGACATAAACTATTATGACTATAACAGGGGGGAATACAATAATAGCGATGTGTTTGCCGTTTTAACGGTGACGCCTTGGGAAAATATTCATTTTGTTCTGAAACCCTACTATGCCGATGAAGACACGGAAATTTACCAAGGAATTACGAGCCAAGGGGGGTTGATTCAGAAAAGAGATCGCGACATCGACCGCAAGGGGATCATCGGTGAAGTGCGAAGCACCTGGAGGTCACTTTCCGGCACCCTGGGCTATCTTTATGAAGAATCAGATATGAACATCTCTACAAGGAATTATGGAATTTCGGGAGACAAATTGGTCTACAGGGGAGTCGGTGTGGCCGCCACCACCGGAACGACTTATATTCACAGCCCCTATGCCAAAATTTCGGGAACCCATGGATCCTTCGACTGGCAAGCCGGGCTAAAGTATTTTCGATTTAAGGATTCCGATAGTGAAGGCTACACGACCCCGCCTCCTGACTACATTCCCACCCCTGCGCCCGACCTAAATAGAAAGGCCCGAACCTACGATATCTGGTTACCGACACTGGGGGTGGGGTATCAGTTGACGGAAGACCTTTCGGTGTATGCCAGCTACGGCAGGAATTTTATACGACCGTACGCATACATGCCGCTCGTTAGCCTCTACAGCGCCAACCGCCAGACCTTTCAACAAGCAGGAATCACTCTGAACGATCTTTTTCAAGGCTACGACATGGAAAAATCGGACAATTTCGATCTCGGTTTTCGGTGGAACACCCGATGGTTTGAATTGGCCCCTACGTTCTTTTACAGCGAGCACAAGAAGTTGCTGACGACCGTCTATGATCCTCGGGTCAACTTGAGTTATCGACAGAACATCGGCCGAGCCCGCGGTTACGGGCTAGATTTGGAGACAAACATCTTCCTCATGAAAAATCTGACGGTGTTCCTGAATCCCACCCTAACCATTCTTGAATACGACAAGGACATCACCTTTCAGGGGCAGACCTTTGACGTGAAAGGTGATCAGGTGGTGGATACGCCCAAGGTCATGCTGCAAGCCGGACTTCTCTACCAATACAAAGACTTGGAGCTTATTCCTTCCCTACGGTATTCAGGCAAACGATACGGTGACATTCAACACAAGGAGGAAATCGATTCCTACACGGTTGTGGATTTTGGCGCCCGCTACAAATTGAAAAACATCTTCTTTGATAACACCCTGGAGCTATCCCTGGATATTTACAACGTGTTTAACAAAAAATATATATCGGGGATCAACGTGTTTGATGACAACAGAGGAGGGGCCGCTAGTTACTATGCTGGATCACCCTTTACGGCTATTGTTTCGGCCACTTTGAAATTCTAAAGGAAACATAGCGTCCGGGAGGCGACGAAGACGATGGATGACCATGGACCTGGGAACCAAGGCGACGAGTTGTGGCGACGCTGTGTGGACTTTCACGGGCACGAATGCCCCGGATTGGCTCTGGGCTACAAAGCGTCCCGATTTGCCATGGAAAAACTTAGGGAAGACCGGGCGGCCGACGAGGAGCTGGTGGCCTTTGTGGAAAACGATGCCTGCTTTGTGGATGCCGTGCAGGTGATCACAGGATGCACGTTCGGGAAGGGGAATTTCTTTTACCTAGATTATGGAAAAATTGCCCTGAGGCTTCTTAGTCGGCGTTCCGGGCATGGAGTGCGCGTGTCGCTTAAAAAACAGGTTCATAGCCAGGACTCGGAGCACCGGGCTCTTATGAAAAAAATCATGACCGGAGAGGCCGATGGTGCGGACAGAGCGCGCTTTCAGGAGCTCAATGAGAAAAGAACTCGAGAAATTTTGGGGAAAGACCCGCGCGAACTCTTTCACGCCGAAAAACTTGAGGGCTCCGTGCCGGAAAGGGCTCGAATCGAGCCTTCAAAACTCTGTGAAAGCTGTGGGGAACTGACCATGCCCAGCAAGATGGTCGTGGTGGCCGAAAAGGCGATGTGCCGTCCCTGTGCCGAAAAAGGCTCGGCATGAGACACTGAAATGGGCGTGCGCCGTCTAGCTATTGGGCAGAGCGGCCTGAGAGGCCTCTCAAGTCTTATGAGGACGCAAGGGGTTTAAGCACGCTTTGACTTGATCCGTGCGCGAGGGTTCGTGCCATCGCAGGGACGGTATCTTCGCAACCCATCTCCTTGCGGCAAGGACCTCACATTAAAAAGCACCGCTGGTTTGGAAAGTCATCACGTGAAAGGGAGTGACGAGCAATGTCCAGAGAAAAGATGGTGAAAACTTTGGCGACGTTCACCGGAGCTTTGGCTCTTGTGTTTATCGCCGGAGTGGGCATGTGTGAGGAAATGCTGGAGCCAACGGTCCTTGAACCCGTGCGTGTGGTCGGTTCGCCCATCATTGAAGGAAATGCCATTGACGCGTTTGCCGCGCAAAAGACCGTGGTCACGGATCAGCAAATGGAGGACTTGAATGCCCAAGATTTGCAAACCGCCCTTCGACAAACCCCCGGCGTGACCATTTCGCGCTACAATCCCATTGGATCCTTCGGCGGAGCGACAGGAGGGGCCGTCTTCATCCGTGGTCTTGGATCCAGCCGACCCGGGGCTGAAATCAAAACTTTTGTGGACGGAGTGCCTGTTTACATGAGCATTTGGAACCATCCTCTGCTGGATCTTTTGCCCATTGATCCTGCCCAGAGTGTAGAAGTGTACAAAAGTCCACAGCCTCACGTTTTTGGCAACGCCTTTGCTGCGGTGAACCTTGTGCCTAAGGCGGCGCTCAAGGAGGGTTATCAGACCACACTGCGGGGCTCATACGGAAGCTACGACACCGCGGTGGTTCAAGGGGAGCATGGAGGACGTCCTACGGATCGGTGGGATTACTATCTCGCAGGGGCCTACAGGCGTTCCGACGGCCACCGTGACAATGCGAACGGTGAGCTTGGCAACGCTTACGCGCGCCTGGGGGGGACCATCAATTCCCATTGGGGAGCCTACGCCTTTGCCCTGTGGAATGACAATTATGCCGACGATCCCGGTGCCAAGGGGGCACCGCGGGCACAACGCCTCGGGCGCTATGAGACCCGTCTATGGCTCGTGACGGCATCGTTGACCAACGAATACGAAAAAGCCTCCGGGTTTTTCAAGGTGTACCGGAGCAGCGGGGAGGGCGACTGGCTGGATCAGCCCACATCCAGAGAAGGAGTTCGAGAAGACCTTTTCAATGATTTTTTGTTCTATGGATTCAAGGCCCGCGAGAGTTTCAGGTTGTGGCCGGGAAGTGAGCTCGTCGCAGGCTTGGACTGGGACCGCACGGAGGGCGATTACGTGGCCCGGTTCACGGACGGCAAAAGAGATGTCTGGGACGGCCACGATTTCACCCTTCTGTCCCCGTATGCGGCGTTGAGCCACACCTTTGGGGATCCTCAGGGTTTTCGAGTGATCCCCTCCGTCGGGGTTCGCTACTATGATCACACGGATTTCGATGGGCAGTGGTCGCCCCATGTCGGTGTGATCGTTGGCTACGGGCACACGGAACTGCACGCGAGCTACGCCCGTGGGGTGCTCTATCCCGGCTTGGATGTTGTGGTGTTTTCCCAAAAAGTCATACCGGCTTTGAAGGACACGTGGAAGGATCTGGATGCGGAGGTTTTGGACCATTTTGAATTGGGAATTCGGCATCGCTGGGCTGAAAAGCTCACGGTGGATGTCACAGCGTTTTACGATGAAGGCTCGGACCGCTATGTGGTGGTGCCTCCACCGCCCTTTCCGCCCATCTATGACAATGTGGAAGACTACACGCTGAAAGGGGCGGAAGCGACGGCCACATTTTTCGCGACGGATCGGCTCGCTTTTTTTGCCGGGGCCACCTATTTAGTCGCGGATCCCGACGATCTTCCCTACACTCCAAAATGGACCGTGACGGGGGGCCTCAACTGGCGTTTTCTGGATCGTTGGACTCTCAATGTGGATGGAGAGCGCGTGGGCTCCATGGCCGTACGCGAGCAGGCTCGACGCTTCGGCGCCCTCAACACCCAAAAGGTGGACGCCTACGTGTTGCTCAACGGCAAGCTGAGTTATCAGTTTCCCTTGTCTCATACCAAGGCGCAGGGAACGGTCTATGTGGCCGTGGAAAATATTTTGAATGAAGACTACGAATATCTGCCCGGGTATCCCATGCCCGGAACCAATGTGATGTTCGGTGCCAAATTCACCTTCTAAACAGGAACGATACCCAGAGAAAACGCACGGAAAGGTTGTGCGCCATGGCGGGCAGGGCAGAATTTTTTGAGGCAAGGGCCGCTCGGTGGGAAGAAACCTGTTACCCGCCCGAGGTGCGCGCGCGCCTTGAGGCGTTTCTTCCGCACTTCGGTATCGGCTTAGGGGAATGGGTGTTGGACGTAGGGACAGGCCCAGGCATTTTGGTTCCCTATGTGCACCGTCTCGTCGGACCTGAAGGCCGCATCGTCGCTCTGGATCT
This sequence comes from Desulfosoma caldarium, assembly GCF_003751385.1. Taxonomy (NCBI): domain Bacteria; kingdom Pseudomonadati; phylum Thermodesulfobacteriota; class Syntrophobacteria; order Syntrophobacterales; family Syntrophobacteraceae; genus Desulfosoma; species Desulfosoma caldarium. Next base: position 38,370 of record NZ_RJVA01000011.1, read on the forward strand.
GGTGCGGGCCATGACGGTGGAGGCCTCAAAAAAATGTGCCGCTCCGTGGGGAATGGTGTTGCAGGCGGACGTGCATGCCATACCTTGTCGAAGCGGCGTCTTTGACCGCGTGCTGTGTTTTGCCGCCTTTCCCCACTTCAAAGAGCAACCTCGAGCTCTGGCTGAAATGGCTCGGGTGCTCAAGCCCGAGGGAGAGCTCATTATTGCCCATCTGATGAGCCGAGAGGAGCTCGCGCAGCATCATGCCACCCACGAGGATGTGCGCCGGGATGTTTTGCCCGATGCGCGGACCATGACCTTCCTGATGAGAGCGGCCGGCTTTCATGTGCGCACTCTGGTGGACGAACCGGGTCGCTACCTTCTTAAGGCCGTCCGCAGCTGCACCGTCGCACCGTAGGCAGTCGCCTCGGATTCTTCACAAAAAGAAGCCTTCGGTGTATGGAGAAAGCGTTCGAGAGACCCTGGCCGAGCGCCCATGAAAGGGGCGATCGACGACCTTCCGAGCACGGATTGTGGAAGGATAGTCGCAAGTCAAAGGGGCCGAAGCCAGAGAGGACCCGTCTGCCCGAGGGAACGTGGTTTTCTAGGGCACAGGCTTTGGCCTCGGCAATTGCGGGTCGGCCAAGGTCCAGGCCGGCCTCAGCCAGCACCTTCTTTGAGATAGCCGGCCAAGGGAGACGTGGGGCATGCGCATATAGGGTGGCGTGTGATCGAGATCGTGGATTTGAAAAAGAACTACAGGAAAGTGCAAGCCCTCAAGGGTATCAGCCTTCGAGTGGGGTCCGGTGAATTATTCGCCTACCTCGGTCCCAACGGAGCGGGCAAGACGACGACCATTCGCATCTTGACAGGGTTGACAAGGCCCAGTGGAGGTCAAGCCTACGTAGGGGGGCACGATGTGGGCAAGGAACCTATTAAAGCCAAGCGCCACCAAGGACTGGTGCCACAACACGTGAATCTGGATGCCGAGTTGACCGTCGAGGAAAACCTCTTCATTCACGGTCGGCTGCACGGCATGGGGCGCGTGGATATTGGGCGGCGCATCGAAGAATTGCTGGATTATGTGGGGTTGAAGGAAAAGCGCACAAGCCTCGTCAAGCGCCTTTCCGGCGGCATGAAACGGCGGCTTATGATCGCTCGGGCTTTGCTGCATCGCCCCGCCGTGCTCTTTCTGGACGAACCCACGGTGGGGTTGGATCCCGCCATTCGGCGCCGCGTCTGGACGCTCATCAAGAAAATTCAACGGGACGGCGTGACCATTTTTCTCACCACGCACTACATCGAAGAAGCCGAATTTTTGGCCGACCGTGTCGCCTTCATTGACGAGGGGGCCATCGTGGCCTTGGACACGCCTCGGCACCTGATGGACGCCCTGGGCCAATGGGCCATTGACTGCTACCGGGGCAACGAGATGGAAACACGCTACTTTACCGACAGGGAATCGGCCCGCCGTTATGCCGAAGAGCGCATGAACGGCTACACTCTTCGGCGAGTGAACCTTGAAGACGCCTTCTTGGCCTGCACGGGGAAAAAAGTCTCATGAGTGGCGCATGGCAGGCGGTTTTTCTTCGAGAGATGCTCATTCTGCGCCGGCGCTTGTTTCGTCAAATCTTCTCTTGGTCCGTGGCGCCGCTTCTGTACTTGATCGCCTTCGGCTACGGCATGGGGCGCCATGTCACTGTGCAGGGCGTGAGCTATGTGGAGTTTCTCATTCCGGGTCTTTTGGCCATGACCAGCATGACCCAAGCCTTTGCCATCGGAAGCGAAATCAACATCGCTCGGTTTTATTGGCATATTTTTGAAGAGTTTCAGGCCGCGCCCATGAGCCATCTGGACTATGTGCTGGGGGAAGTTTTGGCCGGGTTGTGCCGGGCTATTCTGGCCGGTCTGGTCATTGTGGGGCTCGGAGCCCTTTTCGGCGTATTTCTCTCGTATAACCTGTACTTTTGGATCGCCTTTGTGCTCAACGGTCTGGTCTTTTCGTCTTTGGCCGTGGCCTTGGCCATGGTGGTCAAGTCCCATGCCGACCAGGCCTTCATGAACAACTTCATCATCACTCCCATGGCCTTTCTGGGCGGTACCTTTTTTCCCCTGGCCCATCTGCCGGAGTGGGCCCAAAAAGTGTTGCAATTCCTGCCCATCACGCACGCGACGTTTGCAATGCGCGACGCCGCTCTTGGCAAGACACCTCCCCTTTTTCCCTTTGGGCTTTTGGCCGTGCTGGGCGTGGCGGCCTTTGCGGGTGCCGTGTTCACCGTGGACCGAGCCAAGGACTGAAGTTTTTTCGTCGAACGTGTTGCGATGCGTTGAGCCCTGATCTCAATGTGCCGCGGGGGTGTTGTGTGTCACGAGGAGGCCACGCCATGGGCGTTGAATGAATCTACCGGCGTGGAAAAAAACGCCGGGGTAAGAAAAGTCCTGCGCAGCCTGTGTTTCTTGCCGTTGGGCGAGGTCTGAAGCGCCTAAAAGGTAGATTCGTGCATGGCCGCTCATACGGCCCCGCTCGTTTGCTGCTCGATCTTTTGGGCCGCCTTGAGACCCTAAGCACTGGACGAGCTGTTTGGACGCCGCCGGCGTTCATTCCAAAAGGTTTGAGCGTATTGGTCCGAAAGAACGCGCCGATCGCCTACGCGCATGGTCATGCCGATGGAGTCCAAATAGTCGAGAATGCTGATGCCGCGGGTTCGCCCGAAACCAAACAGTTGGGAGCAATCGGCGATGGTAAGGGAGCCATCGCGAAGGATTTTGTCCCGAACCCTTTCCTTGATCTGTTCTAGGGCCTTGCGCGTCATATAGCGCCCATCCCGAAGACGAACCAAAGTTTTTTGGGCCGTCAGATAGTCGACGAGTTTTTGAACCTCCGGCCTGGAATATCGCTCGCCATGTTCGTCGCAAAAGGTGCCCACGGCAAAAGTGCGCCACCCCAGTTTATGGGCGTAATCCAGAATCCTCTGCACGATTTCCTGTTGCCGTCGAGGAAGCGCTGTGACCTTTTCAGGAAGGCGATACCCCGACTCTGTTCGTGCCACCATGCCGCGCTGAACCAACGTGTCCAGAACGTGCGCGCAAACAGCGTCGTCCAAGTGTGCATCGACGCGATGCTTGATTTCCTGGGCCGTCACGGCGGCTTTGAGGGGGGTCTCGGCCAAGATTGCCGATAAGGCTTGAAAGGTTTCTCGAATTAAATGTCTGTAGGCCGCTTTGGGAAGGTAAAACTCTTGGCCTAAGAGCACATAACGGTCCTGCCGGCAGGCTTGATTGACGTGGTCAGCAATGCGTCGGCTGGAAAAACCCGTGGCTCGGGTCATGTCCTGAAGCGTCAAGGCGCGGTTGCCGCTGCGCTGAAAAAGCATGTCCGTGGCACCGGAGACATCTTCCCGAAGAAGACATTCCAGAAAAGGGAGGATTTTGGTCGCTTTGCGTTCCCGAAATTTCTGGTTGGAGACTTCCAAAACGGTCCCCCCTCCCAGCACGGCCTCCAAATCCAAAGAACACATCACAAAAGGATCGCGGGCTAAAGCTGGGACGGGTTTTTCCATTCGCAATTGCACCAACCCCGTTTCTCCGGGGTTTAAGGATTTTTGGTCCATAAGAACGACGAGGGCGTTGTGGCAGCCCGTTCCCAGGTGAATTTTAACTCGCGCTTGGTTCCTCAAGGGCTTTGGAGCATGTCGAGAAATTTCCAGCTGGGCGTTGAGGTAAAAGGCCGGGGAAGTGTAGCCTGGAGTGATCAAGGCCATTCCATGAGCGACGGCTTCGAAAGGGACCCCCCGCAGGTTGATCCCGGCACGCATGCCCGGTTCTACCCTCGGCACCCTTTCGTGGTGCACTTCAAGAAAACGCGCCGTTGCTTTTGCGCAGGTGGGAAGGATTTCCACAGGGTCGCCTTCGGCAAGCGCCCCGCACAAAACTGTGCCGGAAACAACGGTGCCGAAACCCGCCGCCTGGATCACCCGGTCGATCCAAAGCCGAAAGATGGGGTGGACGAAATCCACCGTCACCCTGTCCACCAGCCGCTCCAGCTCTTTGAGGACCTGAGCAAGACCGCGGTTTTGGAGGGCAGAAAATGGCACCACCACACAGCCGTCCAAGAAAGTGCCCTTGATCAGGTCCCTCACTTCCATTTCGGCCAGTTCCAGGGTTTCCTCATCGACCAAATCCGCTTTACTGAGGACCACCATCCCGGTTTTGGCCCCCATGAAATGCAGGATTTCCAGGTGATCCAGCGTTTGAGGCATAATGCCGTCATCGGCGGCCACCACAAGAACTGCCGCCTGCACACTGCTCAGCCCTCGAATGGTATTTTTCAGGAAATCCTTATGGCCAGGAACATCCATCAAAGCCACGCGGCGCCCGTTGGGCAGAACAAGAGGCGCAACGCCCGGTTCTATGGTCAGACCCCGGCGTTTTTCCTCTGCCAGCCGATCCGTGTCCCATCCGGTCAGGGCTTTGACCAAGGAGGTTTTGCCGTGGTCCACATGGCCGGCGATGCCAATGGTGAAGGACGCAAGCATGGGATTCCTCGAACGTTTCACATCGTGACCGGATTCTGGGCCATGGCACGAAGCTGCTGAAGGGCTTGGGGAATGGCTTTGCGGACAAGGACGGAACGCTCCATGCCTTTTGTCATCCAATCTTTTTCGTACTCGGGATGTCTCGGACAGAGAGGCGGAATTTCCCAAAGGGCTTCGGTCTCATAAATGGACGGATCACAGGCCATATCCAAAATCGGTCTTTCCATGCGGGGCGACCTCTGGACCCAATCCAAGCGGGCCATGATTTCAAATCGGGCCTGGTCGGTGAGGTAAAAATACCCGTTAAGAAGGCGACACAGCGTCTCGAGATTGACAGATGTAAAGTGATCCCCATCGCCAAGCCCCTGAGTCACCATGATCAAGTCGTAGAGAGCCTTTTGAGCGTTCTGGTCTTCTGAGGCGAAGCGCAGCAGCATGGAATGGGTAAGATCTTGCCACCGGGTTTTTTCGTTCCACGGGTGGTCGCCCGAAAACAATCGGCGCCAGAGCCGAAAAGCTCGACTGGCCAGCTTTTGTCTTCTCATTTGGTCCAGGAAAACGACGTTATCCATGGTCCTGAAAGCGATTCCGTTAGGGTCTTGGCCTGTTAGGCAAGGTTTTTAGTGAAACTTAGGCCGTCAGTCCTTAACGATTTTCGTTATGTCTCGAAGGCTTCGGCTTCTTAAGCCTCAAGCTTTCTTTCGACTCCGGCGAACATGGGGCCCATGGCGCGAACGCGTTCCGTGATGTCCCGGCAACATTGAGCGAACTGTGGTCCCATGGATGCCGAGTTGTAGACGATGCCGACTCGGTCGCGTTCCACGCCGACCGATTCAAGAATTTTTTGGACTTGAGCGACCCGCTTGGCAGCCTTGAGATTACCGGACACATAATGGCATTCACCAGGAAGACAGCCTGAAACGTACACGCCGTCCGCTCCATGTTCCAAGGGCTTGAGCAGATGCAAGATATCCACTCGGCCCGTGCACGGCACCTGCACAATGCGCACGTTCGGGGGGTAAGAAAGCCTCATGGCTCCGGCCAGATCCGCCGCGGCATAGGAACACCACTGACAGCAATACAGGATGACGACGGGTTCAAAGGCATCAACAAGGGATGCGGACTCCTGCAGGGCTCTCTCGCTCATGGGGGCATCCTCTGGGGCGTGGACCGACACAAACATAGCCGTCGTGCATCCGCGCCGGTCCTCTTGGAGGGGGCAAGGGGAATCGAACCTCCTCCCGGTTGATAAGACCGGGCCAGCGGGTTTGCAGCCCGTGGGGCGCCCAGCGCCGTTGCCCCCAAGAATCCGTCAAAAAAAGTAAGGCCTCTTCCCTTACCCGATTTGGCTCTTATGGAGAAAAGCCTAATGTGTCAAATAGGTAGTTCCGATAACATGCAGTTTTGGATTTTGGATTTTTATGGAGTGTGAATTTCCATTCTTGCCAGGACGGGTAGGGCTGGCGTAAGGTGATGATGCAAGAGCCTTGAAAACCCACAGGGTAAAGCGGGGTCGCAGACGCCAATCCCAATGAAGAGCCTATGGTCATGATCCTTTTTCGCAAAGTGAATAAGTGGTTTGGACCGCTGCACGTCTTGAAGGACATCGACTTTTCGGTGGATTCGGGAGAAGTCGTCGTGGTGTGCGGGCCCAGCGGGTCGGGCAAAAGCACCATGATTCGGTGCATCAATAAACTGGAGCCCATTCAAAAGGGAACCATTGTGGTGGACGGTATGGATCTGAACGATCCGCGCACGGATATTACCAAACTGAGGGCCGAAATCGGGTTTGTTTTTCAGCAGTTCAATCTTTATCCACACATGACCGCCCTGGAAAATATCATCTTGGCTCCCATGAAGGTGCGCAAGATGTCCAGAAAAGACGCCGAAGCCTTGGCGTTGGACATTTTGGACAAAGTGGGGATTCGCGAAAAAGCGGACCATTATCCCGCGCAGCTTTCGGGTGGCCAGCAACAGCGGGTGGCCATTGCTCGAGGATTGGCCATGCGGCCCAAGATCATGTTGTTCGATGAACCCACATCGGCCTTGGATCCGGAAATGATCAATGAAGTGCTGGACGTGATGAAGAATTTGGCCAAGGAAGGTATGACCATGGTGGTGGTCACCCACGAGATGGGTTTTGCTCGGGAAGTGGCTCATCGAGTGGTGTTTATGGATGAAGGCCGTTTGATTGAGAGCGCGCCTCCCCAGGAGTTTTTTTCCAACCCGCAAAGTGAGCGAACGCGGTTGTTCCTGAGCAAGATTTTGAGCCATTGAGGGGGGGGAGGCTTCAAGGCGAGGAAAAGCGGGAAAGGAGAAAGGTCTCGGTAACCGCACAGGGAATTCCTTTGGGGGAGGTTTTCATGGAAATTACCATTCATGCTGTGGCACCAGAACGGAGAAAGGATCGGCCAAAGGATGCGGAGTTGGTTTTTGGTAAAGTGTTTAGCGACCATATGTTTTTAATGGATTACGAGACGCCGCAGGGATGGTCCAACGCACGGATCGTTCCTTACGGGCCCCTGTCTTTGGACCCCGCGGCCATGGTGCTTCACTATGGCCAAGGCATCTTTGAGGGTCTCAAGGCCTACCGCGGTGCCGACGGGCGCATTCATCTCTTTCGCCCACTGGAAAACATGAAGCGTTTTAATAGGTCGGCTCAACGCATGTGCATGCCAGAAGTGGACATCCATTTTCATCTGCAGGCCATCGAAACTTTGGTTCGACTGGACGCGGACTGGGTGCCTCGAAGCAAAGGGGCCTCGCTCTACATTCGCCCCACCATGGTTGCTTCCGAACCCCATCTGGGCGTGCGGCCGGCCACGGAATACCTTCATTATGTGATCACGGGACCTGTAGGGGCGTACTACCCGGAAGGGTTCAACCCGGTCAAGATTTACGTCACGGACGAATATGTGCGGGCCGTGCGCGGTGGTGTGGGAGAAGCCAAGACCATGGCCAATTATGCGGCAAGCCTTCAAGCCCAGGAGGTGGCCAAGAAGAAGGGCTACACTCAGGTGCTGTGGCTGGACGCCGTGGAACGCCGCTACGTGGAAGAAGTGGGCACCATGAATATCTTCTTCCGGTTGAAAGACGAGCTGGTGACACCGCCTTTGAGCGGCTCCATTCTGCCCGGGGTCACAAGGGACTCGGTGATTCACCTGGCACAACATTGGGGCCTTACGGTGCACGAACGACCCATCACCATCGATGAAGTCCTGGACGCTATCGCGATGGGAACCATGAAGGAAATCTTTGGCACAGGCACGGCGGCGGTCATTTCCCCCGTTGGCCAGGTCTGCTACAAGGACAAGACCTACCGGGTGGGAAACGGCGGCGTGGGCGAATGGTCCCAACGTTTTTATGACGAATTGACGGGGATTCAATACGGCGACAAGGAAGATCCCTTTGGGTGGGTTCATACCATTGTTGCCTAGGCACCTGAGGCGGCGGGATGCCCGCGAACGTTCTGTTTTGAGGCCCCCGGGCGCGTGGGGTGGTGCAGCGACGAAGCCCTCGTCGAGCGTTTGTGCGTCAAGCCGACGACAAGCGCGCGACGTGGTGCCTTTGACAGATTGAAAAACGTTTGGAGTGGCGGACGCCTGGACAACGTGACACGCCGTGCGGCCCTCCACCATGCCTTCAGCCTAGGAGGGCGAACCGCAAGAGGAGTTCTTCCAAAGGACGAGCCTGAGGGAATGCTCCCTCCCGCGGGCCGTGTTGTGGAATATGCTTTGAGTCTTTGGACGAAGGAAAGACTTCAGAGTGCCTCGACGCCTTTGTCGGAAGAATGTCACAAGGTATTTGTCGAGCTGGGGTTGAATTTCTCACAGGGTGTCATTAGACTCATACTAGGTGGGCGATAGAGACCTCGCCTTCTCCTAACCCCTCCTTGACCTGCCCGGCTCCCCCCTCCGGCCGGGCAGGTTCTTTTTAGAACACCGTCTATAACCGGACCTGTTCGACGGAGAGAATCATCGGATTGGCGCGCAGGGCGTTCAAAGCCTCCTCCGGCGCTTCGGTATCCAGGCGAATGATGGCCACGGCCTTATCTTTTTCCGGCGTGCGGCTCAAGTGCATGTTGGCAATGTTGATGTGAAAGGTGCCCAGGGTGGTCCCGATAAAACCGATGACTCCCGGAGTGTCCTTGTTCTGAACGATAAGGTTGATGCCTTCCAGTTCGGCCTCCAGCCGATAGGTGTTGAAACGAATAAGACGGATTTCGTTCCCGGGGAAAACGGCGCCGGTGGCCGATTTTTTTTGGCCTTTACTTTCCACGGTGACACGGATGAGCCCCGTGTAGCCTTGAGTTGCTGTTGTGCGGGTGGCCGTCAGCTGGATCTTGCGTTCCTGCAAGAGCAGGGGGGCGTTCACCAAGTTGACCTTTTCGGCCAAAATGGGGTCCAAAAGCCCCTTGGCGATGCTTTGGGTCAGGGGGTCCAACGGCAGCTCTTGAAGTTCCGGGCCGCTGTATTCGATGTCCACCCTCTCGATGGGGGTGCTCAGTTGGCCGTGCAGGTGCCCGAGCTGTTCGGCGAGCCTCATGTAGGGGCGAAGGCGGTCGTATTCTCGAGCGCTCATAGATGGGAAATTGACGGCGTTACGAATGATACCTCGTTTGAGGTAATCCAAAATCTGCATGGCGATGGCTCGAGAGACGTTTTCCTGAGCCTGAGTGCTCGACGCTCCCAGATGGGGCGTGAAGATGACGTTGGGCAATCTCAATAGTGGGCTTCCCTCGGGAGGCTCCTTGGCAAAGACATCCAAGGCCGCTCCGGCCACATGCCCAGAGACGATGGCTTCATAAAGGGCCTCTTCATCGATAAGGCCGCCTCGCGCGCAGTTGATGATTCTTACCCCTTTTTTCATTTTGCTCAGGGTGTCCCGATTGATCAGGTTGCGTGTCTCGGCAGTGAGGGGCGTGTGGAGGGTGATAAAGTCTGCGCGAGACCACAGCTTGTCCAGCTCCACCCACTCGGTTCCCAAAATGGCCGCCGTTTCCGGCGTGATGTGCGGGTCGTGTGCCAAGACGTTCATTTTGAAGCCCAGAGCCCGATCGGCCACGATGGTGCCGATTTTTCCTAGGCCAACGATGCCCAAAGTCTGCTGATAGAGTTCGGTGCCCATGAAGCGTTTCTTGTCCCAGCGACCTTCCCGCATGGACTGGGTGGCCTGAGGAACGTGCCGGGCCAGGGCCAACATGAGCGCCATGGTGTGTTCCGCCGCCGCCATGGCGTTGGCTCCGGGAGTGTTCATCACCAGAATGCCTCGAGCGCTGGCGGCTTGAACCTGAATGTTGTCCACCCCCGTGCCGGCTCGGCCGATGACCTTCAAGCGCGGAGCGTTTTCCAAAAGATCGGCTGTGACTTTGGTGCGGCTGCGCACCACCATGGCGTCGCATTCCGGCAGTATTTCTCGAATAAGTTCGGCGCTGGGTTGATCCGGCGCCAGCACTTCCACGTCCGGATCGGCACGCAAAATGTCCAAACCTTGGGGATGCAGTCCGTCACAGATGAGGATTCTCATGGTCCTGCTCCTGGATGTCAGCCCAGATAGGCTTTTTTGATTTCAGGATCTTGAGCTAGCTCCCGAGCCGGGCCTTCCATCACGATGCGCCCCGTTTCCAAGACGTAGGCACGGTGAGCGTAGCGCAAAGCGAGGTGCGCGTTTTGTTCCACCACGAGAATGGTGGTGCCTGTCTCATTGAGTTCCTTAAGGACCCGAAACAGTTCCTGCATGAGCAGTGGCGAGAGCCCCATGGACGGCTCATCCAGGAGAATCCAGCGCACACCGGACATGAAGGCTCGGCCCATGGCCAGCATCTGCTGTTCTCCGCCGCTCAGTGTGTCTGCCCTCTGGTTTTTTCGGTCAGCCAGTCGAGGAAACAGGCCAAACACTCGATCCATGTCTTTGGCGATGGCCCCTGTATCTTTTCGAGCGTAGGTGGCGATGCGAAGATTTTCCATCACGGTCAGGTTGCCGAAAATGTGGCGTCCTTCCGGCACCAGGCCGATGCCGTGCTTGGCCACTACCTCGTGGGGCGGCACATGCAGGAGGTTCGTGCTGCGAAATCGCACCGTTCCTTTCGTCACCACGGGCCCTTCCGGGGGCGGCAACCGCATGATGCTGCATAGCGTTGTCGTCTTGCCGGCGCCGTTGGCGCCCAGCAAGGCCACCATTTCCCCCTCACGCACAGTGAAAGAAATGCCGTGCAGGGCTTGAATGTTGCCGTAGCGCACGTGCAGGTCTTTGACTTCAAGCATGGCTCAGCTCTTCACTCCCAAGATAGGCCTGAATCACACGAGGGTTGCGCCGAATGTCTTCAGGGGATCCATCCGCGATGGTTTCTCCAAAATCCAGCACCTGCACGCGTTCGCAGACGCTCATGACCACCCGCATGTGGTGTTCGATGAGCCAGATGGTCAGTTGAAACGACTGGCGAATCCAACGAATGGTTTCCACCAGTTGTTGGATTTCGCCTGGGTTCATGCCCGCGGCCGGTTCATCCAGAAGCAGGAGTTTGGGCTGGGTGGCCAGAGCTCGAGCGATTTCCAGGCGCCGCTGCAGGCCGTAGGGCAAGTTGCTGGGTTGTTCCTGAGCGTAATGGCGCAGCCCCATGATTTCCAAAAGTTCTTCGGCAGTGCGCCGCACGGCGCGTTCGCGCCGCATGTAGCGGCCCGTGCGCAGGATGGTGTCCAGCAGCCCATAGCCGAGGCGGAAGTGTTGGGCGATGCACAGGTTGTCAAAAACGGAGAGGGTGTTCCAGAGCCGAATGTTTTGAAAGGTGCGGGCGATGCCCATGGCGGTGACCGCGTGCGGTCTTAGTCCCGCGATGTCTTTGTCCTGAAAAAGAATCTGTCCTTCCGTCGGCTTGTAAAACCCGCACACCAAATTGAATACGGTAGTCTTTCCTGCGCCGTTGGGGCCGATCAGACCCAAAAGCTCTCCGCCCTGCACGCTGAGGTTGAAATTGGCCACGGCTCGCAGGCCACCGAAGTAGTGGGTGAGTTTTCGAATGACAAGGAGCGCCATCTAGGCCTCCTTTCCCGCGGCAAACCAGCGACGAAGCCTGGGAAAGACGTCCGTGAGTTCTCGGTTTCCAAGGAAGCCTTCGGGCCGCAGCAGCATGAGCAGGATGAGCAGAAGCGGAATCACCACCCATTTGATGACCTGTAGCGGTCGCAGCAATTCCAAGATCAGGGTAAAGGCCACGGCGCTCAAGACCGACCCGCTCAGGGATCCCATCCCCCCCAGATAGACCATGACCATGACTTCCGTCGATTTCATGATGGTAAAGGTCCCAGGGTTGATATAGCCCAAAATATGCGCAAAAAGGCCTCCGGCAATTCCGGCAAGACCGGAAGAAAGCATGAAGGCCATGAGCTTCATACGCCGCGTGTTCACGCCCATGATTTCGGCGGCGATTTCATCGTCTCGAATCGCCACGATACCCTTGCCGTAGGATGAAGACACAAAACGGTGCAGCACCCACACGGTAAGTCCCGTGCAAACCAGAATCCACAGCATGACCCAAGGGATGTTCCACACCGCTTCCATGCCTTCGATGACTTTGCGCATGCCCATAAAGCCTCTGGCACCGCCGATGGCTTGAATGTTTTCCACGGAACTCTTGACGATGTAATTGACCGCCAAGGTGATGATGGCAAGATAGTCGCCTCGGGTGCGAAAGGACGGAAACGCCACCAAAAGACCCGCCAGAGCTGCCGCCACGCCTCCGGCAAAAAGCGTCACCGGAAAGAGGTACACGGCCGCCGAGGGCGAAAGCAATGCGGGCCCAAAAACCTTGTGCGAGGTAAACAGCCACACGTTGAGGATGGAGGCCACATAGGCGCCGACGGCCATAAATCCTGCATGCCCGCAGGAGAATTCCCCCATGTATCCGTTGATCAGGTTCAAGGAGCTGGACAGGATGATGTTGATGCCGATGAACATCACGACGAGTTGCACATAGGGTGTGAGCCATCGAGCCTGACAGATCCAGAGAAGCACGAGAGAAAAAATGACGTAGAGCCAGAATCCTAGGAAGCGTCGCATGCTCTTGTCCTGCCCTCAGATCTTGGTGGCTCGAGCGACCCCGAAAATGCCCGTGGGTCGAAAGCTCAAGAAGACCAAAAGAGTGCTGAAGGCAATGAGATCCCGCAGGGTGGATGGAAAAAGGGCGGCCACGAAAATTTCTACAAAGCCGAGAAGAAATCCGCCCACAAAGGCGCCTCGAATTTCACCGATGCCGCCGATGACGGCGGCGATAAAGGCTTTCCAACCGATGAGCGCTCCCATGTAGGGTTCCAGGACCGGATAGGCCGAAGCGAAAAGGACGCCCCCCAAAGCCGCCATGGAAGATCCCAGAATAAAGGTGAACACGATGACCCGGTCCACAGGAATGCCCATGAGAGGCACGGCCATGCGGTCATAGGAGACGGCCCGCATGGCCATGCCCAGTTTAGTCTTTCGCACGACGGTTTCCAGAAAGAAAAAGACCAAGATCGTGGCGAGGATGACCAGGAGCTTGACATTGGTGACCAGCACGCCACCGACGTCATAGACGGTGGCCGGAATCAGCGTGGGAAAACTGCGTCGGCTGGCGCCCAAGAGGGCCAAGTTGCCGTTTTCCAAGAGCAGGCCGCACATGAGGGCGGTGATGACCACGTAGAGGCGCGGAGCCCCTCGACGGCGCAGAGGTCGATAGGCCACCCTTTCCAAGGTCACGCCCACGAGGGCGGTCAAAGCCATGGTGGCCACAATGGTGAGGGCGAAAACCAAAGGTGGGGATAGGGCTGTGGGAAGCTTGAAGGCATAGGCGCCTAAAAGGAAATTGGCGACGAAGAAGCCAATGTAGGCTCCCACCATGAAGATGTCCCCGTGGGCGAAGTTGATCAGGAGCAGAACGCCGTAGACCAGAGTGTAGCCAAGAGCGATGAGGGCGTAAAAACTTCCCCATTGTAAGGCGTTGAGAATGTTTTGCAGCAGTAGATCCACTATTCGTTCCGTTTTTCGTTAAAAGTTATGGTTGGACCCTTTTCGGTGAACGTCTTGCCGTCCCCATCAAGCCTTCATTTTTAAAGGAGCGCCGCGAGGCCATGCGGCCCTGGCGGCGCTCCTTTTAATGGTGCCGTTGAACCGCGGGTCTGCGAAAGGCCGCGGAGCCTCTTTGCCTTTCACTTTCGAAGCAGCAGAAATTCATGCCCTCATGAAAAGGCAAAAGTCTCGTCCCTCTGGGGTTCCTTGAAGCCCCGGGCGGGCTTCGAATTTAGGGGCACACAGACTTGAAAAATTCGAACTCACCCGTGTCACTGATCTTCACCACCACCGCGCACTTGATAGGATCCCCCTCAGGCGTGAAGGTCATCTTGCCGGTGATCCCGTCAAAGTCCTTAATCTGGGCCAAGGCGTTCTTTACTTTTTCCCGGTCTTTGTCCAGATTTCCGGTCAATCCACCCGTGTTTTGAATGGCTTGAATCAGCAGCCGAATGGCATCCCAGGTGAGTGCCGCCACATCGTCCGGAACATACCCGTACTTGGCATTGTATTTATCGATGAACTCTTTCGTGGCCCCCTTGGCTCCGGCCGCCGCATAGTGGGTTGTGAAGAAAAGACCCTTGCAGTCGTCGCCGCACAGTTTCATCAGTTCCGCCGACCCCCAGCTGTCACTGCCCATAATGGGTTTTTTCCAGCCCAGCTGATGGGCCTGTTTAACGATGAGCGGCACTTCGTCGTAGTATTGCGGGGTAAAGAGCACATCGGCACCGGACTTGACGATGTTGGTCAGCTGAGCACTGAAGTCGCGGTCCTTGGTGGTGAAGGTTTCAAAGGCCACGACGCTACCGGGACCATGAATCTTTTCAAAGGCTTCCTTGAAGTATTGCGCAAGCCCCATGGGATAATCGCTGGCGATGTCGTAAAGGACCGCAGCTTTTTTCGCCTGGAATTCTTCCGAGGCGAACTTGGCCGCTACAGGGCCTTGAAATGGATCCAGGAAACAGGCACGAAACACATAGGGTCGATCTGTGGTGGTCTGAGGGTTAGTGGACCAAGGGGAAATCATGGGTGTTTTGTAGGAGTTGCAGACTTCTCCCGCGGGAATGGCCTGCTTGCTGGCTTGAGGGCCGATGACGGCCAGCACCTGGTCCTGCGTGATAAGCTTCAAGGCCGCGGCTGTGGCCGACTCCGCCTTGGATTCGTTGTCCTCGTAAATGAATTGCAACATGTAGGTCTTGTCCCCGACCTTGATGCCACCTGCCCCGTTCACTTCCGCCAGAAGAATCTCCGCGGCATATTTGGATCCTTCGCCCACCTTGGGAATGTCCCCGGTCAGAGGAATGTTGAAACCGATCTTGATGGTGTCCACGGCCCACACCCCAGGTGCGCAAACTAGGACGGCCATGAGGATCAAGAAAACAGTCAAGGGTTTTCTTTGGGACATGGCTTTTCCTCCCTGGCTTGAAAAGTGAAAGGGTTTATGGCACATCACATTTGGGTCAAAATGGGGCTTTCATAGCACAGGCTCACATGCGCTTTCAATCACGAAGCTTTACGTAAAAAGAATTGGTACACCAGCGCCAAGGTTCATGAAAGGAGTCAAAGCTCATGCTGCTCCACCCTAAAAAGGAAAGCTACGGTTATCTAGATTCGCGGTCGCAGGAGATCATGCACAAGACCATCGAGTTTTTTGAAGCGAAAGGAAAGGCCAAGCTTAAGGAAGACTATCACAAGCAGGTCTGGTACAAGGACTTTCTGCAGTTCGTTAAGGAAAACGAAATCTTTGCCCCGCTTCTGACTCCCTCGGGCTACGGCGGAGGCGACCCGGTCTATCGCTGGGATACGCGGCGCATCTGCGACATGAATGAAATTCTGGGCTTCTACGGCCTGCCTTACTGGTACACCTGGCAGGTGACCATTTTGGGGCTGGGCCCTATCTGGATGAGCGCCAATGAGACGGCCAAAAAGAAGGCGGCACAGCTCCTGAAGGAAGGCCACATCTTCGCCTTTGGCCTGTCGGAACGGGCGCACGGCGCGGACCTCTATTCCACCGAAATGGCGTTGACCCCGTTGGGCAATGGGCGTTACGTGGCCGACGGTGGCAAATATTACATCGGCAACGGCAATGAAGCCGCCATGGTCTCCACTTTTGGCAAAAACAGCGAAACCGGTGAGTACGTTTTTTTTGCTGTAGATTCCCGCCATGAAGCTTACGAGTGCATTCAAAACGTGGTGGCTTGGCAGGGGTTCGTGGCCGAATACGCCCTGAACGGCTATCCGGTGACCGAAGACGACATCCTGTCCACGGGCCAGGCGGCCTGGGACGCAGCCCTGAACACGGTCAATGTGGGTAAGTTCAATCTGGGGTGGGCCTCCATCGGCATTTGCACCCACGCTTTCTATGAAGCCATCACGCACGCCGCCAACCGAAATCTCTACGGTAAGTGGGTGAGCGATTTCCCTCACATTCGGCAACTTTTCGTGGACGCCTATGCACGGCTGGCCGCCATGAAGCTCTTTTCCACTCGCGCCATCGATTATATGCGATCCGCGTCCCGGGAAGACCGCCGCTACCTGCTCTACAACCCCATGGTGAAGATGAAAGTGACCACCGAAGGCGAGCACGTGATCAACCTGCTATGGGACGTGATTGCGGCCCGCGGCTTTGAAAAGGACGTCTACTTCGAAATGGCCGCTCGGGAAATCCGCGCCCTTCCCAAGCTGGAAGGAACCGTGCATGTGAACATGGCTTTGGTGGTCAAATTCATGAAAAACTTCCTTTTCAACCCGGCACCGTTTCCGCATATCCCTAAACGGGACGATGCGGCGAACGATGATTTCCTCTTCAACCAGGGCCCCACGGGTGGTCTCAGTCAAGTGCTCTTCCACGACTACCGCATCGCCTACGACAGCATGGATCTGCCCAACCTGGCCGTCTTCAAGGAACAAATCGAGGCGTTTAAGCGATTCCTTATGGCGGCCCCGCCCAGCAAGGAGCAGAGCCGCGACATCGACTTTCTGTTAAGTCTCGGAGAACTTTTTACACTCGTGGCTTACGGCCAGCTCATTCTGGAAGAGGCCGCCATGGACAATGTGGACAAGAACCTCGTGGATCAGATCTTTGATGTCATGGTCCGCGATTTTTCCAAGTTCGCCCTGGAGATCTACTCCAAACCCAGCAGTACGCCCGAACAGATGGATTTGTGCCAGAAGATGATCCGCAAGCCTCACGTGGATTCGGCCCGGTTTGCGACCGTCTGGAACGACCACATCTATGCGCTCAAAGGTGCCTATGAAATGAACAGATGACGAATAACGGGAAAGGAAGGCGAGTACGTTGTGGCCATCCAGGATGCCATGACCTCGAGAAACCTGCCGGTCAAGGAAAAGCATGTCTTTCCTTTTCCGTGCTAACCTGCGATTGCCGACAAAAGGAGACGCCCCATGACACGCTACCCAAGGCTTTTCTCCCCCATCGTGTTAAAAGGCTTTACCCTTGCCAATCGGATCACCATGGCTCCCCTTTTTGCCGGTTACGCAGGTGCCGACGGCACGGTCACCCCGCTCCTTCTGGATCATTACCGGGAAATGGCGCGATCGGGGGCGGCCATGATCGTGGTGGAAAACATCGCGGTTCATGTAACGGGCTTGGGAAGTCCATATATGCTCCGTGCCGACGACGATCGCTACCTGCCGGGCTTGGAACAACTGGCCCGAATCATTAAGGGTGAAGGAGCTGTGGCGGCGGCCCAGATTAACCACGCGGGCCGATTTGCTTACACGCCAGAGCGCTTAGCGCCGTCGCCTTTTCGAACGGGTGAGGTCGTGCCCAAAGAGATGGACGAAAGGGATATGGAAACCATCCGCCAAGCCTATGCGGCCGCAGGTCGAAGACTGCGGGACGCTGGATTCGATGTGGTGGAGATTCACGGCGGTACAGGATACCTGCTGGTGCAGTTTCTGTCGCCGCGGACCAACCAGCGCCGGGACGCCTACGGAGGACCGCTGGAGAGCCGCATGCGCTATCCCCTGGAGGTGGTGGAAGCGGTTCAGGATGCCGTGGGTGCCGGCTTTCCGGTGGGCTATCGGTTTCTGGCCGATGAGTGCCTTCCAGATGGACTCGGCCTGGAGGAGACATCCGTTTACGCCGTGGAACTGGAGAAGCGGCGGGTGGCCTATCTTTCCGTCATGGCCGGAACCTACGATTCCTTTTTCCTGCCGGACTATCTCGCCAGAGAAAAGAGGCAGGGGTACATGGTCGATTTTGCCGCCCGAATCAAAAAGGCCGTCCCCAGCACTCCCATCATTACCGCCGGGCGCATTCAGGATCCGCAGACGGCCGAAAGCATTCTCACGGAAGGCAAGGCGGACCTCATCGGGCTGGCCCGCATCCTTTTTGCCGATCCTCTCTGGCCCAGGAAAGCCAAGGGTGAAGTGGCGGACTCCATCGTGCGATGCGAACCAACCTGTTCGCTGTGCATGAAGCGGGTCATGAAAGGAAAGCCCGCCCTATGTTCCCAGTGGCCCAAGGAAAAGAGAGAGGCGTTTCTCGCCCGGTGCAACGAATCGCCGGATGAAGTCCAACGGGACATGGAGGCATGAGCGCGGGAACACGGAGAAAGGTCATGGATGAGGAGTTTTACCATCGTCTTTTGGATGTCATGGCCGACGGCGTCTATTTTGTGGACACGGCCCGACGAATCACTTTCTGGAACAAGGGGGGGAGCGCATCAGTGGTTACACCGCCCAGGAGGTGCTGGGAAGGTCCTGCGCCGATAACATCCTGAGGCACGTGGACGCCGCAGGGCGGGAACTGTGCCTGGACGGCTGCCCGCTGGAGGCCGTGGTCCAGGACGGCCGAATGCACGAGGCTCAAGTTTACCTGCACCACAAGCTGGGGCACCGAGTTCCTGTGCATGTGCGTGCCACGGCCCTGCGAGATCCCGCCGGCCACATCCAGGGAGCCGTGGAAACTTTCCGCCCCGCTTTCGAAAAAATCAATGTTCTCCATGAGCTTCAGAAGCTTCGAAAGGAGGTGCTCAGAGACCCACTCACCGGTGTGGGCAATCGCCGCTATGCCGAGATGTGCCTTCAGGAATGCGAAAAGAATGCAAAGGAACACGGCGTCCCCTACGGCGTTCTCATGGTGGATATCGACCATTTTAAAGCCGTCAATGACACCTGGGGCCACGGCGTGGGCGACAAAGTGCTCAGGATGGTGGCGGCCGTGCTAGACGGTTCCGTCAGAGGCCTGGATGCCGCCTGCCGATGGGGTGGGGAGGAATTCGTGGTTCTGTGCCGCAACACTTCCACCGACGGGTTGCGCGCTGTGGCGGAACGCCTGCGCATGCTCGTTGAAAAGAGCTGGCTCGATCACCAGGGGAAACAGATCGCGGTGACCGTTTCCATCGGAGGCGCCATCTCCCGCCCGGGCGAAACCGCCGAGGCCGTCGTGGACCGGGCCGACCAGCAGCTTTATCGAAGCAAGAATGAAGGCCGAAACCGGGTGAGCCTTGAAGGATGAGGCGTTGTGGGTGATGCATGCCACGTGAGCAGAAAATGCCCGGAAATCCTTGAGCGATGGGAAGGGTTTTGCTCCCGTCCAAGGGTTCGGCGCGTCGGTGCCCAAGGCCACCCCATACGTTCTTTGCAGCCCGCAGGCGTGCAGTGATGGGCCCTCGCCTGTTCCGCACCGGCAGAGAAAAACTCGACTCTTCGCTAGGCGTTTGAGAGCATTGCCAGACCCGGGGGTAGCAAGGCAATCTGGTTTTTGGCCAGTTTCACAAAATTCCTTTCGAGCAAATTCAGACGCAATCGGCCACTGTCCGTCTTGGCCAAAAAGATTTCCCGTAAGGCTGTAACGCCCGCGAAGTCGTCCTCCAACACGCCCTGCACTTTCAGGTCCGATGCGCACTAGAAGATCTTTTTGGCCGCGATGCCCATGGGCGTTTCCCCGTATAGAATGCGTCGTTCAAAGGACCACTCTTCCCAGCCCGGATTGGCTAACGTGGGTGCCACGATGACGTCGGTCTTTTCGTCCGCTAATCGAAGCTTAAACAAAGAAGACGGCTCGTCATCATCCGTTGTGAGGGCGGCAATGGCATCGTTCAACCGTGGAAATAAAAAATTTAAGTATGGAACATCATGGAATAAAAGATCGACACTCTAACTGAGCCGATGTGCGTCGCGAAGCATAAGCGCCCTGCCGCCACCGAAACTCCATGCAGGCTGAAGGCTTGCCGGGAGCGTTTCGAGGCACGCCAGGGCGCTACGCAAAAGATTCTTCCAACTCTTCGCGCTTACGCAACCACTCCTCAACGGCAGGCCTGGCGTCGGTGGGCTTTACACAGTTCCGATAGCACCATGGAGCCTGCTCGGCTCGAATGCCGTGCTGCCTCAGGAACCGATCCAAGAGGTCCAACGACACCTCCGAAAAGAGTGCCACGAGGTGCGCGTGCCAGGGATCTGCCGGGGGATTCCCCTTGACGGCCGCAACCGGAATCTCCCCCGAAATCTCGCAGGGCGCCGACGTGTTGACCGTTTCCAGAACCACTGGGTCGGAAGAGACACATGTGGCCCTCATGAGCCCGACCGTCCTTTGCCAGAGGAGCACAAGACGCACGGTCGCATGCTATGGAAACCGTACAGCGATTATTCCTCGTCGGCGTTCCACCATTCGTGGCAGGCCTCCTCGATGGCGTCTCGAAGCTCCTCATCCACCTGGTCCCGAAGGCTCCAGGCCATCTCCACCCATTCTTCCATGACCCTGTGGGCCTCCACCTCGTCGCCAGCATCGTCCATGTCACTCACCATATCCATGAGATCGGCGAGCGCTTGCCGCACCGGCATAAGACCTTTGCTGGATGCCATGGGCACACCTGCCTTGATATACTCCCATGCCAGTTCGCCCGTTTCCGGCTTCCAAGACCACACGATGCGCTTTTTCTTACGTCCCATGACCGCATCCTTTCTAGATGGCCCTTCAGGCTTCTTGTGTCCGCACTTTGGTCAGTCGCTTCTCCACAGCCGTGGGTGAAACGCCCAGCGCCATGAAAAGACATAGCATCCAGATGCCCAACGCCAAAAGCTTTCCTTGGAGATCATTCTGTGATGACGACGCCGAACGTGCTGCGCCAAAAACTCGGTTTCCGGCCGCGATAGGACCACCGACAAATTGAGCTTCCGCAAAGGTGACCGCCAGGATCCATAAAATAAAGAAAGCTGGATGTTTCAGCTGCATCCTATAGAAAACTCGCTTGGCGAACAAGAACAGCTGTGCTCTCCGACTTCTTGACGACCTTATTGATTTCAGGCAAACGGAACAAAACGCGGTGACGCTCTCCAATTCCCACTCAGCCCTCAAGGCTTGGGGCGAGATGGTGGCGGAACGCGCAGCGCACTTGTCCGGAGGATCCATGGGCCGGCCTGCTGGGGGCGTTTGAAAGGCCTTGTGGCCACTTCCCGATTTCCAATGGCGCAAAGCACTGGAAGCGCAACGTGCCATAATCTATAAGGGGTCTTGAAAACCTTTACAGGGCGGCCGTGTGCCAGAGGAAAGCCCCTGAGGCACATGGCAGCGTGCTCAAAGACCATCGCGCAAGAGCGGCATCATCGCTTGCCGGCGCAGGGCAAGAAAGGAAGAGTCCATGCGTATCGTGGGTATTTACGGATCGCCGCGGGCGGGAGGAAACACGGACAAAATGCTGGATGCTTTCTTGGAAGGAGCGCGGCAGGAAGGCGCTCTGGTCAGCCCGATTTACGTAAGAAAACTTGCGATGCAAGGCTGTCTCGGATGCGGAGGATGCGACGAGACGGGCCAATGTGTGGTCAAGGATGACATGCAAAATGTGTATCCCCTGCTGGAAGCAGCGCAAGGGATTGTTTTGGCTTCCCCGGTCTATTTTTACAATCTCACCGGCCAAGTGAAGCTTCTCATCGATCGCAGCCAAGCCCTGTTCATGAAAAAAAGCCTGAGCGCAAAAGCCCATCCTCCATCGGGTCCCGCCGCGTCCAAAGAAGGCAAGAAAGGGTTCTTGCTCAGCGCCGCAGCCACTCGAGGGAAAAAGCTTTTTGACTGTGCCCGTTTGACGTTTACCTATTTCATGGACGCTCTTGGTGGACATATGGTGGGCGAGTTGTGTCTGAGGGAGTTGGAGGGAAAGAAGGACGTGGAAAAGGATTTGAGATGGCTGAGCCAGTGCCGTGCGGAGGGAGAGCGCTTTGCCCGTTCCTTGACTGATGGACCGGTTGAGGCCGACGGCGCCGTCTAAGAGCTCACTGTTCTGAGGGCCTTAAGATCGGCAGCGATCTCGGAAGCGTCTTGAAGGGAATCTTTCACGGCATGAGTTGTCCGGGCTTCGCAAGGCGCGATAAAGTCTTGCGGCGCCCGCTGCCCCTGCACAGGCTGTCTTTTTGGACGAGCGGTGAAAGGGGCGTCTTAGACCGGCTCTCGAGCAGGCGGTTCAACGCTGCAGGACTCATCGGCAAAGGGAAAGCGGCAGGCCGTGTCCAGGGTGCCGATGTAGTCGGTGATGGCGCCAATACCCTGGTGGCGGCAGAACTTTTCGATTCCTTCAAGAATGTGCAGACTCGCTCGGGGGTGGACCAAATTGGCGGTGCCCACCTGAACGGCCGAAGCTCCCACCACGAGAAATTCCAGAGCATCCATGGCCGTTTGAATGCCTCCGATGCCGATGACGGGGCAGGAAACGGCCCGCACGGTTTCGTAGACGCAGCGCAGGGCGATGGGCTTGATGGCCGGCCCTGAAAGCCCTCCCACAATGTTGGCCAATTTGGGACGCCGGCTGAAGGGATCCACGGCCATAGCCGAAACCGTGTTGATGCAGGAAAGAATATCCGATCCGGCATCGTGCGCGGCGCGCGCAATCTCCGCAATGGAGGTGACGTTGGGGCTGAGTTTCGTAATGAGCGGCAGGGACGTGCGGGCGCGCACGGCGGCCACCACCTGAGCCGCCATGTGAGGGTCGGTGCCAAAGGCCATGCCACCTCTTTTCACGTTGGGACAACTGATATTGATTTCCAAGGCGGCGATTCCGGAAACTCCGGAAAGCACACTGGCCAGTTCGGCGTATTCTTCCACGGTGTTCCCCAGGATATTGACGATGATCACGGCGCCACGCTGCCGAAGGGGCGGCAATTTGTCCCTGAGGAACCGCTCCACACCCACGTTTTCCAAGCCGATGGCATTGAGCATGCCGCAAGGGGTTTCGGCGAGTCGTGGCGGTGGATTGCCCGGGCGGGGTTTGAGGGAAATGCCTTTGACGACGATCCCTCCCAGACGAGACAGGTCCAGGAAATCGGAAAATTCCAGTCCGTAACCGAATGTTCCCGACGCCGTCAGCACCGGATTGGCCAGATGCAAAGGCCCTAGAGAGACGCGGAGATCAGGGGCCGAGCTATGAGGGGTTGCACTTTGTCCCATCGTATCCTTTTCGGGTCCAGAACAGGGCCGTCTTGGCACACATGAAGGTAGCGTTGTGCCTGAGGGTCTTCGGGGTCCACGGCGGGCAGAGCACAGCCCAAGCAGGCTCCGATGCCGCAGGCCATCATGGATTCCAAAGACATTTCCACCCAGATATCTCTCCTTCGAACCCACCGGGCCAGATTCACCTGCATGGGCAAAGACCCGCACGCGTAGAGCCGATTCGGCATTTGAGAAGACGCGTTCCACCTCTTCTGCACGGCGTCCAGCACCGTGCCACGTTCCCCTGCCGACCCGTCGTCTGTGCTGACCACCGAGACAACACCGGCTCGCTTGAGGTCATGCAAGGCGATGAGTTCACTGGCCGATCGAGCCCCATAATAAAGGTGAAGGCGTTCCGGATGGCCCTTATGGGTCGTGGCCAGCAGATGGTCCAGGAGCGCTCGAAGGGGAGCGATTCCGATACCACCGGCCACAAAAACCACCGTTTCATCGGAACGTGTCGGGGCCGTGAAACCGCGGCCCAGAGGTCCCACCACATCCACAGAGCTTCCCGGTTGGCGTTGCGATAGAAGCCGTGTTCCTGCGCCGACGACTCTCAAAAGGATTTCACACAGCCCATCCTCCTTGTGCAGGCGATGAAAGGAAAAGGGGCGGGCCAGCAGAGGATCGGCACCTTCGGAGGCGACGCGGACCATGACAAACTGACCAGGGCGTGCAGTGGGCACGATTTTCGGTGCATAAAGCACGAGCCGGTAAGTGCCTTCGGCTTCCTTGTGACTTTCGAGAATTTTGGCTTTTTCCTGAACCCTTGGCACGTGCGAGCTCTTTTCCCTAAAGGGACGCCAGTCCAATGACCGCCGCCATGCGGCCTTTGGTTTTTTCCCCGCGGTAACTGAAATAGATGTCTCGATGACACACCGTGCAGATCTGTGCCGTGTGAATGTTTTCCATGCGTACCCCGCACGCCGTAAGTTGATGCCGACTCATGGACCAAAAGTCGAAGTAAGTCGGACGAACCTGAAATCTCCAAAGATCTTGGGGAATCTCATGCCTAAAGTGGCGAAACTCCGCACAGCAGGGTCCCAGAGACGGGCTGATGGTGGCCACAAGGTCTTTGGGGTGGGTTCCAAATCGGGTCTGCATGACGTGAACGGTTTGTGCCAGAATGTTTTGAACGCTTCCCCTCCAACCGCAATGCACATTGGCCACCACGCGGCGAACAGGATCTATAAGAAAAACCGCCTGGCAGTCGGCGATCTTGATCAAAAGGCCCACGCCCACACAATCGGTGACCATGGCGTCGGCCTGCGGGCCAACGACGAGGGAAAACCCTTTGGCCGTTTTTTGTGGCCACGCATTGAAGAACGCTTCGTCCACGACCACCACTTGGGTTCCATGCACCTGAGGCGTGGTGACCAGAAGATTCACATCGAGCCACGAGGCGATCCTTTTGAGGTTTTCCGCCACGGCGTCCGGGCTGTCACCGTTGCCAAAGGCCTCGTTGAGCGTTGCATAAGGGGGATGGCTCACGCCGCCATGCCGAGTAAAGACTCCATGGGCAAGTCCGGGGATTGCCTGAAGTTGAGGCCACACGAAAGGGTTTAATGGGCTTTTGGGTTGCGTCATTGGCCAAATGTGCATGGGTCGGGGAACGTACCTCAAGCCTTCTTCGTCAGGCCCATCCGTATAGCACATATGAGGCGAACTCAAGAAAAAAACCATGCGTTGGATCAGGGCGCCCGCAGGAGCTCGTCCGAGCACGGCCGATGAGCCATAACAAAGCTGTGTCGCCAGCACCATAGGGTTTATGCTGGTGTAGGCGAGAAGGAGGGAATCGACATTTTGAAGCCGCTACGGACTCCCGCGTGCGCGGGCGTGACAAAATGACATGGCCATGCCGGAGGCCGCAGTGCTTCTGTGTCGAACAGACTGACGAGGCCTCTGGAGTCACCTGGCATGCAAGAGTTTGGATCGAGAACAGGGCGGACCTATTGGTTTGGTTTTCTAGACATCCGCATCGAGGCGTCTTAATAAAGAGGTGATTTCAATTCGAGCCGTTTGAATTTTTTGTGGACACAAAGGAGCCTGAAGAATCATGAACGACATCCCACAAGTTAAACCGTGCATGAAAGTGACCATTGCCTTTCGCTTGAAAACCACGGCGCCGGACGGAACCGTGACCGAAGCACCGCCAGGAACCTGCACCTTTGTTTACGGCGTCGATGTGCAATACCCTTCCGTGGAAGCGGCCCTCATGAACAAAAGAGTTGGCGATCGCCTTTCAGTTTATGTGCCTCCTGAAGAAATCTTTGGGCCGTACGATGAAGAATTGGTCCGAGAATTGCCCCGCAGCGACTACAAACCTGAGCGGCTCAAACCGGGGAAGGTGTATCGAGA
Organism: Desulfosoma caldarium; assembly: GCF_003751385.1. Taxonomy (NCBI): domain Bacteria; kingdom Pseudomonadati; phylum Thermodesulfobacteriota; class Syntrophobacteria; order Syntrophobacterales; family Syntrophobacteraceae; genus Desulfosoma; species Desulfosoma caldarium. The sequence continues at coordinate 63,723 of NZ_RJVA01000011.1, forward strand.
GATGCGCAACCGCTGTCTCGTGGAATTCCTTGTGCGGGAACTTCGAGACGATGTGGTCGTGGCCGACTTCAATCGTCCTGGGGCGGGCACATATGCCGAGTTTGATATTGAGATTAAAGACATTTGTGAAGCATCCAAGGCCGAATTGCGTCCGTCATGTGCGGGCGGAGGGCATCTGCAGTTTTCCCCAACAAACCCGAGCATGAGTCAACATCCTGAGAGGCAGTGAAGAAACACTGGTTTTTCGCAACCTCGGTCAAGAGTTTCGGCTTGACAGGGAACCGTGCCGCCATGTAAACGAGCGAGGGAGGGCATTGAAAGGCGAGATGGAGGTCTTGTGAAGCAAAGGGTGCCAATGATTTTTCAGGCTTTTCGGCCATACGTTTATGACAACGGCTACGGCTACCCCAGGCGGTCTGCCTGTCGGTGCCGGTGACGTGGCGTCAAATGGGCCGTGGGCAGACCGCTATTCAGGGTTTGCCCACGGCTTTATTGTCAGGGCCGTGGGATGTTCCCACGGCCCTTTTTTTGTCACTCTGGGCACAGGGAGGATCAAGGGATGAAGGCAAAGCGACGTTGGGTGTGGGGTGTCTTGGCCGTGATGGTGATGTGGGGGTGGAGCGCCGGCATGTGCCAGCCAAAGGCGGTCCTGGCGGCAAAGGAGCCGTACAAGGTCGGGGCCGTCTTTGCCATTACGGGAACGGCGTCCTTTCTTGGGGAGCCGGAAAAGAAGACGGCGGAAATGATACGGGATGAAATCAACAGCCAAGGCGGCATCAACGGCCATCCTTTGGAACTTATCATTTACGACGACGAAAGCGATGCCACCAAAAGCATTCTGGCCGTCAAGAGGCTTATCAAAACGGATCAAGTGCCGGTGATCATCGGGCCGACGCAAAGTGATGCCAGTCTGGCCGTGGCCCCCATTGCGGAGGCGGCTCGAGTGCCCCTCATTTCCTGCGCAGCCAGTTACAAGATTGTGGAGCCGGTGGCAGAGCGCCATTGGGTATTTAAGGTTGCCGGGTCCGACAAACACGTGGTGGGTAAGATGTACGATTACATGAAAGCGAAGGGGATCAGCAAAATCGGCATCATGACCGCCTCCACGGGGTTTGGTGCCAGCGGTCGCGAGGAGCTCTTGCGTCTTGCCCCCGAATATGGCATCACGGTGCTCGCCGACGAACGGTACGGCCCCAAGGATACAGACTTGACGGCGCAATTGACCAAAATGCGTGAAGCCAAGGTGGAAGCCATTGTCAACTGGTCTGTCGGGCCCACTCAAGTGTTGGCCGTCACGGGATGGCGAGACTTGAAAATGGAAAACATTCCCCTGTTTCAAAGCCATGGATTTGGAAGCCGCAAGAACCTGGAACTGGCCGGCGCTGCGGCGGAAGGCGTATTGCTGCCGCTGGCCCGGGTCAATGTGGGCCCCCTTCTCCCGGACTCTCATCCGCAAAAGAAGGTCATCATGGCTTACACCGAGGCCTATGAAAAGAAATACAAGGAACCGGTCTCTTCCTTTGGTGGCCACGCGTGGGATGCTCTGCACCTGGCCGTCGCGGCTTTAAAGGCCGTGGGGCCAGATTCGGCAAAGATTCGAGATTTTCTGGAAAACACCAAAGGGTTTGTGGGCCAGCACGGTATTTTTAACTTTTCACCGCAGGACCATAACGGACTGAGTAAGGACGACTTGGAGATGGTTGTGGTGAAAAACGGCGATTGGGCCCTGGCTCCCTGGTAAGAGCATCCAATGGGGTTTAAAGCCGGCGTGCCGACCCGTGCGGTCAAAGGGCACGCCGGCTTTTTTGAAGGAATACGGTATCAAGGACACGTGACGTCATGGGGGGGGAATTTTTCGGAGCTGCGTGGCTTCAATACGCGCTGAGTGGTGTGACCATCGGGGCCATCTATGCTCTGGTGGCTATCGGGTACAACATCATTTACAACGTGACGGAAATCATCAACTTTGCCCAAGGTGAATTCGTCATGCTCGGCGGTTTGTTTGGGGTTTTCTATTACCAGACCTGCGGCTTGCCCTTGGTGCTGGCGGTGCTGAGTGCCGTGGTGACGGTGGGCGTTGTGGGGCTTCTTTTGGAACGATATGTCATCCGTCGAGCGCGCCATGCCACGGTTCTTTCCATGATTATTGTCACCATCGCTTTTTCCATTCTTCTGAAAGGTGGAGCCATGCTTGCCTGGGGCAAAGATCCGTACCGGCTTCCGGCGTTCAGCCGAGGGGGGGTCTTTCTCTGGCAGGGCGTGGCCGTTCAACCGCAGGCCCTTTGGGTGCTGGGCATCAGTGCGGTGGTGGTGGCGGCGCTGACGTTGTTTTTTCGCAAATCCTTTTACGGAAAAGCTATGCTGGCCTGCGCCGACAACCCCAGTGCGGCAAGACTGGTGGGCATTCCCGTGCGCACCATGGTGCTACTGTCTTTCGCATTGAGTGCCACCGTGGGGGCGGTGGCGGGCGCGGTCATCTGCCCCATCACCTTGATGGAATACGATCGCGGCGCCCTGCTTGGGCTCAAGGGGTTTGGCGCCGCCGTTCTTGGAGGGCTGGGGCAGTTCTCCGGGGCTTTGGTGGCGGGCATTGTTCTGGGACTGTCCGAATCGTTTTGTGCCGGCTATCTCTCTTCCGGGTATAAAGATGCGGTGGCGCTTGTTCTGCTACTATCGGCCTTGTTCTTTAAACCTGAAGGCCTGTTTGGAAGCAAAGAAGCTGCCGGGTTGAAGAGGTTCTGAGCGCCATGATTTCTCGGGAAAGGGCCGCCTTTTTGGCTTTAACGGTTTTCCTCGCCGCGTTTCCATGGCTCGCCGGCGTGTCCCGGTCCTTTTCCCATTACACCGACGTCATGATTTTTGCCGGTATTTTCTGCGTGGTGACCATTGGCTTGAGTCTTCTCATGGGCTTTGCCGGCCAAATCTCATTGGCCCAAGCTGCCTTTTTTGGCATAGGGGCCTACGGCTCCGGAATCCTCACCGTGCACTTTCATTGGAACCCTTGGGGGGCGTTGCTGGTCGGAGCTTTGGCCGCCGCCGCCGTGGCGTGGCTTGTGGGAAAGCCGGCACTGCGCCTCAAAGGGCACTACCTGGCCATGGCCACGTTGGGTTTTGGGGTCATTGTTCATATCATCATCAACGAAGAGGTGGACTGGACGGGAGGGCCCTCGGGGTTTGGCGGCATTCCGAGTCTGACCATCGCGGGCCGAAAATTGACGGGAGATGTGGCCTGGTTTTATCTGGTCTGGGGCTTGGCCCTTCTCGTTTTTTTATTTTCTCGCCACGTACTGCATTCGCGCATTGGGAGAGCTTTGCGGGCCATTCACGATGATGAAAAAGCCGCGGAAGCCATGGGCGTTCCCGTCTCGACGCTGAAAGTGCAAGTGTTCATCTACAGTGCCGTTTTGGCCTCCATGGCGGGAAGCCTCTATGCCCACTATGTGTCCTTTCTTTCTCCGGGATCCTTCGATTTGATGTGGTCCATTCGATTTGTTCTCATGGTGGTGGTCGGCGGCATGCAAAGCCTTTGGGGAGCCCTGGTCGGCACGGTGTTCCTGACATTCGTGGGCAACGAATGGCTTCAAGTTTTTGCCGACTTTGAAATCTTGGTCTATGGCGGCCTTCTCTTGCTCATCGCCCTGTTTGTGCCTCAAGGCTTGGTGGTTTGGCTGCAAGGGATTGTGGACCGTAGACACAACATTCGTGAAACCCCTTCCGACGGGGGCTCATGACCCATGAGCGAAAAGGCCTTTTTTTCATCCTCGGCACCCATTCTGGAACTCCATGACGTGCACATGCACTTCGGCGGTGTGGTGGCCCTGAAAGGGGTGAAGGCTCACATTTCCCGAGGCATCATTCAATCCATTATCGGGCCCAACGGAGCGGGAAAGACCACGCTGCTCAATTGTATCAGTGGCCTTTTGAAGCCGACTTCAGGCGCCGTGATCTTTCGAGGAGAATCCATTCAAGGGAAACCGCCGCATGAGATTGCCCGGCGAGGTTTGTCGCGCACCTTTCAGCACGTGGCTTTGTTTCCGCACATGAGCGTCTGGGAAAACGTCATGGTGGGACGCCATGCGCGAACTCGCGCGGGGTTTTGGGCGGCAGGGTTTCGGTTGGCTTTCATGCGCAGGGAAGAAGCCAGAATTCGAGAGGATGCCGAAGCCTGGCTGGCCTTTGCAGGGCTTCAGGACGCACGGGACCTTCCGGCGGGGGCGTTGCCTTTGGGCAAGCAAAAAATTTTGGAAATCGCGCGAGCCTTGGCCACAGACCCCCTGATGATTCTTCTGGATGAACCTGCCGGCGGCCTGAATACGCGGGAAACGGAAGAGTTGGGGGAACTGCTTCGAAGGATTCAGCACAAAGGGGTGACGGTGGTGCTTGTGGAACACGACATGAACTTGGTTATGGATATTTCCGACCGGATTCTCGTGCTCCATTTCGGACAGGTGCTGGCCTCAGGTACCCCAGAAGAAATCAAGGACAATCCAAGCGTCATTCAGGCCTATCTAGGAGAAGATTGGGGAAACGGAGCCGGCGAGCTTGGGTAGCGATTCTTGGCGGCGCATCATGATCTGTGAGCCTGGGCTTTGTGAGGGCATACTGCTCGTTGGCATAAGGATGTTAGAGGATTCACTGCGGTCACGAGCCGTTTTTGAAAGGGAAAAGCTGCAGTGCTGACGGTCAAGAGCCTTCACGCTTACTACGGAAACATTCACGCCCTCAAGGGGGTGTCCCTCCACGTACGCCCCGGAGAAATCGTGGCCATCATCGGAGCCAACGGAGCGGGAAAGACCACGTTGGTTCATTGTATCTGCGGGCTTTTGAAACCGGCCAAGGGTGCCGTGCTTTTTGAAGACGCGGACTTGACGCGGCTTCCGTCAGAAGCCATCGTGCGAAAAGGAATTTCGCTGGTGCCCGAAGGGCGCCAAATTTTCGCCACCTTGAGCGTGGAAGCCAACCTGGAGATGGGCGCTTTCGTGCATCGCAAAGATGGCCATGGGATCCGCCGTGATATGGATCGACTGCTGGACCGATTCCCCGTGCTTCGCCAGAGGCGGCACCAGCTGGCCGGGACGCTGAGCGGCGGAGAACAACAGATGCTGGCTATTTGTCGAGCTCTCATGGCACGGCCTCGGTATCTTCTTCTGGATGAGCCGTCCATGGGTCTGGCTCCCTTGATCGTCCGGGAGATCTTCGACATCATTGTGAAACTGCGAGCCGAAGGGCGCACCATTTTGCTCATCGAACAAAATGCACGTGCGGCCTTGCAGATTGCGGATCGAGGCTATGTTCTGGAGACCGGAAAAATCGTTCTCCAAGGAGACGGCCGAGACCTTTTGGCCCATCGCGAAGTCCAAAGGGCCTACTTGGGTAAAGGGGCTAAAGATATTTGGGAAGCCTAGAAAGACGGCCCTCTAAAAGGCAGCCTGGGGCGGTGGCATGCATCGCCCGCGTGCCCGCCCTTGGCTTCAAGGGACCCTCTGTTATGCCGACCGATAAGGGCTGCGCCGATCGTGTGAAGCGTCGAGAAGCCTTCCCTTTGCGTTGCGCCCATGAGGGCGCTTGAAGTGTTCCGGCTATAGTGGGGACTTTCAGGGCAAAAAGGCCGAAACGGGTTTGTCGAGGGAACAGTGATGACACCGGACGGGGTTTCAATTTGGGAACCGGAAAAGGAATGCCTGGGTATTGAAGAACTGCGCCAGTTACAGCTGGAGCGGCTGCAGGCGACGTTGAATCGGGTCGATCGCAACGTCGCATTTTACCGAAGGATTTTTCGAGACATCGGCTTTGTGCCGGAAAATGATCTGGCAGAACTGGAGGACCTCAAGAGGCTGCCGTTTACGACTCGGGAAGATGTGAGCAACAGTTACCCGTACGAAATGTTTGCCGTGCCCCTGCGAGAAGTCGTTCGAGTGCATTCCTCTTCGGGAACCTCCGTCAATCCCAGGGTCGTGGGCTATACCAAACGGGACCTGAAGAATTGGGCGCAACTGGTGGCGAGAATCCTGGCTTCGGCAGGGCTCACTCACGATGACGTCATTCAGGTCACCTTTGCCTATGGATTGCTCACGGGAGGGCTGGGCATTCACTACGGGGCGGAACGCTTGGGAGCTTCCGTACTTCCGACATCTGTGGGCCGAACGGAACGCCAGATCAAAATCATGCAGGACTTTCGCACCACCGCTTTGGTGTGTACGCCTTCCTACGCTCTGATTATTGCGGACAAAATGGACGAGCTTGGGGTCGATCCCAAAAGGCTGAGCCTGCGCCATGCCGTGTGTGCCGGGGAGCCATGGACGGAAGAGATGCGGCGTGAAATCCAGGAAAGACTCTTTGTGACGGCCACGGACAATTACGGCATCAGCGAAGTTATGGGGCCTGGCGTTGCCGGGGAATGCCTGCACCAAAAAGGGATGCACGTTCAGGAAGACCATTTCCTTGTGGAAATTGTGGATCCCGTCACGGGGAAATCATGTGATCCTGGAGAATTGGGAGAACTGGTGATCACCACCCTTACGAAAGAGGCCTTTCCGGTGATCCGATACCGAACGGGAGATTTGTGCCGCCTTCTCACCGAATCCTGCCCTTGTGGAAGAACTTTTCGAAGAATCTCTCGCATCGAAGGCCGCTGCGACGATGTGGTGGTCATTAAAGGAATCAACATTATTCCCGAACGGATCGGAGATGTTTTGGAGCAGGTCAAGGGAGAAAGGCCCACCTACCAGGTGGTGGTGACTCGGCGTGGGAATTTGGATCAGCTGGAAATATGGATCGAAGTCACGGAACAGTTGTTTTTTGACAAGATGAGGGAGCAGCGAACCTTGGTGGATGAGATGCGCCAAAAAGTGGCCAACTTCATCGGGATCGTTCCGCGCATCAAGCTGGTGGAAAGAGGTTCCTTGGAACGTTCCAACGGCAAGGTTAAACCCTTTGTGGACCATCGACGCAAGACGACGTGAAGGAGGAGGCGGCCGACATGCATGAGCTGCTGAGCGGGACTCGAGGTGAAAAGAAATTTCTTTTGGGCAACGAGGCCATCATTCGCGGTGCTTTGGAATCCGGCGTGCGTTTCGTAGCCGCCTATCCGGGAACGCCGTCGTCGGAAATTATCGACGGTTTCGCCGCCTTGGGTCCGGAGATTGGCGCCGAAGTAGAATATTCGGTCAATGAAAAGGTGTCGGTGGAATCCGCCTGCGCGGCCGCTCAGTGCGGCGTGCGAAGTCTGGTGTCCATGAAACATGTGGGACTCAACGTGGCTTCCGATGCCTTCATGACCTTGGCCTACGTGGGGGTCAAAGCGGGAATGGTCATTGTTTCTGCGGACGATCCGTCCTTGCATTCCAGTCAGAACGAGCAAGACAACCGCTACTACGCGAAGATGGCTGGCGTGCCCATGTTGGAGCCGGCCACACCTCAAGAGGCCAAAGATATGATGGTGGCCGGATATGAGATGTCGGAAAAATTTGGCATTCCCGTAGTGTTGCGGACCACGACTCGAGTTAACCACTGTCGAGCCCCCGTCGTGCTGGGGGAAGTGGTGGAAAGGAAACTGGAAGGCTCATTTACCAAGGACCCCTTCAATCTCGTGGTGGTTCCCATGGTGGGCCGAAAGCTTCACCTCAAACTTCTCGAAAAATTGGCCCAGATTAAGGAACTCTCAGAAACGAGCCCGTTCAATACCGAGGAAGGCACGGGGGCCTGGGGCATTGTCAGCAGCGGTGTTTCAGCCCTTTACGTTAAGGACGCGTTACGCGAATTGGGACTTCAGGACCGGGTGCGCCTTCTGAAACTGGGCATGACGCATCCCTTTCCCGAAGGGCTCGTGGCGGATTTTCTCGGGCGCGTGGAGGCGGTGCTGGTCGTGGAAGAACTGGAACCGTTCCTAGAAGAGGCAGTACGGGTGGTCGCGCAAAAGTGCGGATTCCAGGGAAAAATTGCGGGAAAAGAATTTGTGCCCAGGGCATTTGAGCTGGATACGGTGAAGGTTAAGGAAGCGGTGGCGGGATTTTTTGGAGTTATTCACCACCGCCCCCAGATTTTTGCCGTGCCTGAGGATTTGCCGGCGCGTCCTCCCAACCTGTGTCCCGGGTGTCCGCATCGCGCCACTTTTTTCAGCGTCAAAAAGGTCTTTGGCGAGGAAGCGGTCTATCCGACGGATATCGGCTGCTACACCTTGGGGCTCCTGCCGCCTCTGCAGATGGCCGACTTCTTGATCTGTATGGGATCCAGCGTGTCCACCGCCGGAGGCTTTAGCCGTGTGCTGCAACGGCCTGTGGTGGCTTTTATCGGCGATTCCACCTTTTTTCACAGCGGCATCACGGGACTCATCAACGCGGTGAGCCACAACAGAAATCTTCTCTTGGTGATCCTGGATAATAGCACCACGGCCATGACGGGCCATCAGCCTCACCCCGGCGTGTGGCTCACCCGGGAAGGCAAAGGGCAGCCCAGGGTGGACTTGGAAACCTTAGTGCGGGGCTGTGGCGTGCAAAAGTTGGCCGTGGTCAATCCCTTGCACGTGAAAAAAACACAGCAGGTTCTTCAGGAAATGAAAGCCGGCCTGAAAGATGGTGGCGTTTCCGTGCTCATCAGCCGGTCCCCGTGCCCGCTCTTTGAGCGCCGCATGCTTGGCATCAAACAAAAGGTTGTCTTTCAGGCGACAGGCGATTGCCGTCCGTGCTTAGATGATTTGGCGCAGCTGGGATGTTCCGCCTTTGTGTGGTCCCAGGACGAGTCAGGGGAAGCCTGCGTCCAGATTAATGAAGTCCTGTGCGGAGGCTGCGCCGTGTGCGCTCAACTGTGCCAGGCCATCAAGCCGAAGAAACTGGAAGCTTAACAGGCTTTGACAGGGCCTTGGGCGTTTCTCGGCCGTCGAGCGTGGGGCATGGGCCCAGGCAGAATCCTAAAGATCTTGGGCGAGCCGAGGCAACGCAACGTTGAAGGTGTTCGAGCCTGTATCTATGCGTCCGTGGGCTGAAAGCGCGCCCTATGCGTGAAACGCCCAGCAGGCCAAGGGACCTTTGTAGCGGTGTGGAGAGGCTTCTTTGAACTCAAGATCCGGAATCCTTCAGGCTTTCAAGGAGGGGCAATGTGGTGAAGACGCAGGACATCGCGCGCTTTGAAGGCGTGCGCCTTTTCTTTACGGGTGTGGGTGGACAAGGAACCCTGCTGGCGACCAGGCTGGTCGGTGAAGCGGCTTTGGCTGCAGGGTTGCACGCATCCATGAGCGAAATTCACGGCATGGCGCAACGGGGCGGTATCGTGGAATCTTCCGTGGTGCTGGGGAATATTCAGGCCCCCATCGTGGGGGAAGGCCAAGCCGATGTGCTGGTGGCCTTTGAACCCCTGGAAGCCCTAAGGGCCATCAACCGATGCCATGCCCAGACCCAAGCCGTCGTGAATCTGGCGCCCATCGTACCTTTTACCGTCGCCGCCGGCCAAGGGCGCTATCCCGACATAGCCCGTGCCGTCGCGATGCTGCAAGAGAAGCTGGCTAAGGTGGTCGCTCTGGACGCGGAAGCCTTGGCCCGACAGGCAGGCTCCGTTAAGGCGACCAACATGGTCATCATGGGCGCCGTGGCGGCCATGCAAGTGCTCCCCATGAGCAAAGAAACGTGGGATGCCTGCCTTCAGCGCATCTTCCCCCCCAAACTTTATGAGCTCAACCAAAAAGCCTTCAATATGGGCTATGAAAAAGGCCACCCGTAAAGCCATCTGTGCAACGAGTTGCCGTGAAGTGCAATCCGTTGCACACTCTTGGGCACGCCCTGTTATTCTCTTGGACAGGCAAGGGGGCTGAAGGCCTATTTGGCGTCGTGTTTTTAGGCTCACAAGGCTTTGCGAAAGTGCCCTATGAAAAAATATTTTCCTTGCAATATCAAAATATTGAAGACGATAGGTCAAGGAGGTGGCAGCACTTCCTGAAAAAACCTCTTTGTCTGGTATGGATTGTGCTAATTGAAAAAGGGGGAGGAAGTGCTCATTGACGCCTCGAGGCTTTCCGATTATAGAAAAAGCTTACAAGCACGGGCGTGTGAAGCGACGTTGCGACAGAGGGGCGGACAGGGCATGATCATCGGTCGCGATCTACTAGAGAAAACGTGCAAGGACATGATCGAGACCATTTTGCTGTGCTTGGATCATGCTACGAAGGGAACCATCTACCGCATCGGTCCCATGCCGGAGTTGCGCTCGGTGCGGGTGACATCCGGTATTCGAGAACAGGGCAACGGCACCATTCATTGGGGCCTTCCTGCTGTGTCCGATTACAATCCGCCGGGAAAGACGTGGGAGCAGTACCGGGATCGCCCAGGCCGGGCCTTGGAGGCCATGGCGTGGTGTGTAGAGCGTCAAAAAAGTTGGACGGCGGATAATCCCTATGAAGACCAGCGCAGTGTGCGCAAGCAATTGAGTGGGGAGCCGGAAGATTGGCATCACATGGAGCCGGTTCTGGTCAAGAAGAGTGATCTCTACGGGGATGATCTTGCCGACCTGGAGTATCCGCTCAACTGGAAAGGCACGCCCATTTGGCAGGACACGGACTATGTGGTGGTGGCCGTCATCAAAATTCATTTTCTGCCCCACAGCATTCAGCGAGGGGATCGTGCCACCAAGGTCATCAAGAAACTTTCCCGCATTTTGGGAACGGAGATGTTTTCGCTGCACATTCGCGAGACCTTGAGCGAAGTGCAGAGCGAACTGACGCGGGAGCGACTTTCTTCCTGCAACGCGTTGGCACATGAGCTTCGCAACACTTTGATGAAACTTAGTTTTATCTTCTCGGCCATCAATGCCGAAATCGGCTTTCTTCGCGAACAGTGGGAAGAAGAGATTCGAAAACACACCGGCCTGGAAGACAAGACCGTCCTCCTGCGCCGCCTCAACAAATTCCTCGAAACCCGGCTGGCAAACCTGAACGGCCATGAAGAGTTGGGGATTGTGGGGCGAAACCTGTTGGCCGAACAAAAAGAGTTTTTAGTGACCCCTCTTTTGCCTGAGCAGGCCGCCAACTGGATTGCCCTGAAGATTCAACCCAAGTGGGAGCGGCTCTTGAAAGAAAGTTCCGTGTGGAATGATCTACGCCAAGAAATCCAAGGGATTTTGGAACGGCTCAAGAGCGCCGTCTGGGTTGGGACCGACCAGGACGTGGCCGATCGGCTCGAGCACCTGCCGCAAGATGTGCGCACCATGTGGCCCCGTTTGGCGTACATGGAGTTTTCCGGGGAAAAACTGCCCATGTTGGAGCAGGTGCTGGCTTTATTGAACCATCCCGGCATGGATGTGCCTCACAAAAAGCACACGCAAAAGGTGCTTTCGAGCCTTAAAGCCTTGGCAGAAATCATTCCAGACATGGAAACCCGCACGAACCGCATTTTGGAGTTTATGAAAAACGGGTCGGAAAAGGGCCTACCCGACTACTGGCGACCTCTGCTGCGTTCCGAAGAACCATCGTTGGCTTCGAAATAGCTTTTCCCGCCTAAAAAATGCTCCTTATTTTTCAGATTCCTTTTTTGTTTCCGCCAGCGACGCCAACCGATGGGCCAATGCCTTCAGTGTGGATGGATCTGTGGTATTCCATTGGACCCAAACAAAGTAACCAGGTCCCTCGTCCAAAATTCTTTGCGGTTGCTGGTCGGCATGAAGATCAACGCATTCGTAGACGTGAACCGGTTGGTGGAGGCCCTTGAGGGGCATGACGCCCAAGTCTCGAGCCTGAACCTTTTCGGCCACCAGAGTGTAGGTGGCTCGACTGATCAAAATCTGATCGGGTTCGGCGATTTGCTGCAGTCTGGCCGCCACGTTGACCTGGGACCCGATGGCCGTATAGTGAATCCAGTGTTTCGAGCCGAAAGTTCCCACCACACTAAGTCCCGTATGGACCCCCATACGCACTCGCAGGGCGTGAGGGTAGCCTTTCTGAGACCATCGGTGGTTCAGCGCTCTGAGTTTGTCGCGCATAGCCGTGGCCATTTGAAGACAACGGTACGCCCCTTCCGCGGGGTCCATGTCATCGGGCGCGCCAAAGAGCACCATCATACCGTCTCCCATGAGCTTGTCCAGCGTACCCTTGTGGTGAAGAACGAGAGGAATCATTTCGCGAAAGTATTCGTTCAGCTGTTCGGCGGTTTCTTCCGGTTCCATGGTGTCCGTGATGGTGCTGAAGCGACAGATGTCCGAAAAAAAGACGGTGATTTTCTTGCGACGGTGTTCGAACAGGGTCCGCCCTTCGTCCTTGGAGAGGTGTTTCACCAAAGGATCGCTCACAAACAGGGCAAGCCTTTCATTGAGTTTCATGATTTCCCGATCTTTTTCCCTCAGCTGGCCGATGGACTCTTTGAGATGGGTCTTTTGGGAAGCAAATCGATCCAAAAGCACGGCCAAAAAGATGCAGACCGTCAAAAAGGCTCCGATGCGCACGAGTTCTCGAAGGTAGTTTGGGGCGTGCCCGTGCAAGCGACTCATCACGACGAGCAGCACAAGGTAGAGGAACATGTAGTAACAGGCGGTCAGCAGCACGCATCGAAAGCGCACGTGGCCGGCGAGGAAGAAAAGGCCCATGAGCCAGCCTATGAGCATGAGGTCACGGGCCGTGCCGACGGCGTAAAACCCATAGGCGGCTACCGGAGCGAAAAAGAACCAGTTGGGAATGAGGACGAAGTGAGGGTCGAAGCGAAAGCGGGTGTCCCATCCCAAGTGGACCATGGCCAGGCCGAGGCCATGCGCGAGGGTGGCCCCGGCAATGAAGATGCCGATTTGATGTGTTGCAATGTCGCTGTAGCCGAGTTTTTTAAGAAAAACAATAGTGGCGGTTGCGAGCACCCAGCCAAGGTAGCCGATCCACAGGGCGCTCAGTTTTTTCGACCGCCCCATGTCTGTGGGGACGTCCAGCGGCATGGCGGAGTCTCCTCTTTGCCGAACCATGCAGCCATTAGCTGGATTCATGGCACCGGCGGCACTGATCTGGAGAAGAGGCGTCAGCCTTCCGGCGGTCCTTTCTTTTCTGAGCGTTTGGCGACGGTAAATCGAATTTCCACGCGTTCATGGGAAGGGTCGGCCAGTTTGAGGGAGGCCGGCGTGATGATGAGAGGCGCGGTGAGAGAACCGGATTCGACGATCGTGTCCACGCGCACAGGAGTGGTGTATAAAGTGTGAATGCCTGCCAGCAGCGTTTTCCCACCCACCACTTGAACTTCTGAAGGAATGACCTGTACGTCCGTGATGACAACGTTGTCCGGAAGTTTTCCGACCCAGTCCACCTGCACGGGAACGATCTTGGTGGCCGGAACGTCCAGGGTCACTTCCAACGTGGCCGGATTGACGCTATTGAGAAAAAGACCAGGAGGCATCTGAATGTTTTCCTTGGTGATGGGATAGACATTGAGGCCTTCCACGGCTTTGGCCAGATTGATGCGAACAGTGATCTGTTCCGGGCGCAGCGATTTGACGATGGCGCTGGATCCATGGAATTGGAGATGCACCTTGTTGGCGGAGGTTTCCAGAATTTGAAGCTGGGCCGGTCGGTTGACGAATTCCACGGGAACGTTCAGTTCCATGAGGGTGTCGCGACCTCGAGTGAATCCCAGCCAAATGGCGGTGATGATGAACAGGGAAAGCACGCCGGCGATGCCTAGCTTGGTCATTTCCTTCTTGCGATACTCTGGGTCGCGCCGATGGTCCATGCCCATATGGTTTTCCAAAATATTGGCCAGCTCTTCGGGCTGAGCCATCGGCTTGATCCACCCATCCTTGGCGGCGGTGACCCGGCCGCGTTCTTCAGAAACCGCCACGACCAGGGCGTCGGAGCGTTCCGCAAGCCCTGCGGCGGCTCGGTGTCGCGTGCCATAAAAGGTGGGCAGATCTGTTCTTTGTGACAGAGGCAAAAGAACGCCCACTTCCGTCACTTTGTTCCCTTCCACGATGGCCGCCCCGTCATGCACGGGATTCTTGGGCCAGAAGATGCTCATGAGCATTTCTTGAGACACCCGCCCGTCCCACGGAATGCCACCATGAATGAGTTCACGAAGGTCTTCCTTGCCGGGAAAGACTACGAGGGCTCCCATGCGCTTCTTGCCCATTTGAAAAAAGGTGTCCACCAGCACGGTTACCGGCGATGACTTTTCTTCCAATGGTGAGCCCCAAAGAAAATTCTTGAGGTTACGGGCTTGGAGGGCGGTTCGAATTTCGTTGCGAAATACCACGATAATGATGATCGCCGCCGCCGCCGTGATGGCCTGAAGGGCCCAACTGGTAAGAATGAGGCCCAGGGAAGCGGCCAGTTCTTGAATGACCCACAGGGACGCGATGCCTGCCAGGATACGAAATGCATTGGTGTGCCGAAACAGGACGTAGACTCGAAACAGAATGTAGCTGTTGATCAGGATGTCCACCACATCCTGCCAGCGAATGGTCGAAAGGATGAGAAGGATGGAGCGCATGCCGTTCAATCCACAATGCTAAACCGAAGAACACTCAAAACGCGCCCCTCGGCGTCGGTGATTTCCACTTTCCACGGGCCCTTGTCCACTTCTCGAAGCTTGAGCACGCTGTAGGTTGTCCATCGAGGAGGGTAGAGTTTCAGTCGGATTTGCGTGGTAAGCGCATCCCGGTGGTACCAACGATGATGGATCACTGTCTGGGATCGCACCGTGCCGAATTCGGTAAAGCAATAAATCTGCCCTTGGGTGACCGAAAAGACCGATGCGGTGTTGACCGGATTGAGGTTTTCCAAGGCCTCGCAGATTCCGGCGCGACTGAGCTCTACGCCGGCCGTTGCACCCGAGGCGGGCATCGACTTTTCCTGCGCCTGCGCTGAAACGAGACCAAAGAAAAGAAGGGAGACAACAAGACCCATCCGTGCCAAAGCGAACAACAAGGGCCGTTGCCGAGCCTGGCCGGGAGGAGAGGTTTTCTTCGGGATGATGTCGGCGACCGAACGGTCGACGGAAATGCCCCCACGCATGCGTCGATTCCTTTCGATGAAGCGGGTGAGAGTCCACACTTTGGCAGAAGGATTCTTAGGAATGCTAGGGCAAAAACATACCATGAAAATGCCGATGGTCAACGTGGAACCGCATGGCGGCCTGCTCGATGTTTCGAGAAACAAGTTAGAGAGAAATCAGGATGTCGGCGTAAATTTCCGCGGCCGCAACTACCTGATCAAAGGACACGGATTCTTCCGGTGAATGGGCTTTTTCCAATTGCCCCGGCCCCAGTAGAATGGGTTTGACGCCCGCGGTCCAAAGGGTGTTGGCGTCACTGTGGCTTCGAAAAGGCACGGGAGACCACGGAAGCTCATGGCTTTCCAGAATATGTCGAATCTTTTGCACAAAAGGGCTGCGTTCGGGAATGTCATAGCCTGAATGAATTTCCGTGAAACGCAAGCTGGGGATCACATGGGGGTTGTCTTCGCGAATGGAATCCGTGAGCTGTTCTAGCTCCATGATGATCTCGCCCATGGGCAAAGCCGGAGGAAGGTGCACGTCAAGCCAGGCTTCGCAGTAATCGGGGACCACAAAGCCCGCCGAAGAACTGCTCAAATCGCGAATGTTGGGAATGACTTCCGGCCAGCGCTCTTCCCAGTACCGCAAAAGGCGCAGCAAGAAATGCAAAAGACTTTCCGCCGGATGGGCGGAGCGGTTGGCCATGGACGCGTGCATTCTCTTACCGCGAATGACCAGCTGCATTTCCAGGTACCCGTAGTGCACCAGGGAAACTTTAAGATCGGTGGGTTCCCCGATGATGGCCCACGGAAAGTGATAATCCCGAACGAGCCGTCGAGCGCCGTCCCCTTCTTCCTCTTCTCCCACCACCAAGGCCAAGGCTGCGGGAATGGGGGAGGAGGCGGCAGCCGAAGCGGCCAGGTACGCCTCGATCATGGCGGCACAGCCCCCCTTCATGTCGGCAGTGCCCAAGCCAAAAAGTTCACCGTTTTCCTCGTCACAGCCGAAATCCTCCAGGTCATAGGCCGAAATGGTATCCACGTGTCCGATGAGGGCCAGCTGAATATCGGCGTCGGGTGGCAGGACCAGTAGATTGGACCGATGATCGTCCACCGGCTGGCGGACAACGGGCACATCATAGCGTTTGAGAAAGGAATAAACAAAATCGATGGCGTCTTCTTCCTTTCCCGAGGGGCTGTAAATGTTGACCAAACGTTCCAGAAGGCGACGCAATCGGGCCGGCTGAATCACCGGGCGTCCAGATGAGCTCACAAACACCTCCAATCGGGTGACTCCACGGTTGCCAACGAACGGATCTTCATGGGGACGGCGGCGACGAAGCGGGTGCGGCGGATTGGCGCTTCTTGGATGGTCTGAGATCGGATCGAGCCTTTTTCAGCCTTTCCGAAAGGTTCAGACTCAAATAGATGTGTTCCCTGGGGTTGCCGAATCCCATTTTCTTAAAAAAAGCCAGGGCCGTTTCGTTGTGCGCCTCGGAGTCCACAAAAAGAATGCGCGCGCCTTCTTCCATGACCGTTTCCTTGAAGTGGTCAAAAAGCCGCTCGGCCACATGCGAGCGCCTCAGGTCTCCTCGAACGCCAAGCCAGACCAAGTGTGCGTACTTCCAGGCCGACCGTGGCTTGGAAATGGTTGTTCCCAGGGCAAATCCCACGATGCTGTCGTCCATTTCCGCCACAAAACAATAATCCCAGTCGCTCACATAAAACGACACCACCTCAAAGGGATCCCACGTGCGGTACAGGTTGGGCACTCGGTCTGCCGTAAACAGCTCCTCGCCCAGGTGAAACACTTCGGCCAAATCATCGATTTCCATGTGACGAATGGTGACCGGCGCCCGCTTTTTCTTGGGAGCGGAAACGGTCGAAGGCTGTTGCCGAATGTCTTTTTCCATACCCTACCTTTTGCGACTTGTTAAAGTTTTTCAATTTCTGGATAATCTACGCCAAGGATATGGTCAAGTGGTCGAATTGAGCTTAGTTTCACATTGGCTTTAAAAGATTGCGCGGGCTTTGCCGATCTCAAGGGATGACCGGATGAAGGGGCCCAGAAGGTATCAAAAAGGGACGGGTTGGTCCAATACATCTGCCGCGGTTTTATGCACCATGGTCGGCATGGCATGCGCCATGGCGATGGGAGTCCTGTCTCGAGTCGCGTGGGCGGAACAATCTGGCTTTTTGCGCTTTTCAGAAAAGGCCATCGCCCCCAAGACGGGCGTGGTGGTCAAGGTGTTGGATGGGGACACGGTGGTGCTCAAAGAGGGTTTCACGGTGCGGTACCTGGGTGTGGATGCTCCCGAGATGGATCATACAAGTCGACGCCACGACTGTTACGCTCTCCAGGCCTATGAACGCAATAGGGCCATGGTCCTGGGGCGATCGGTCAGGCTTTCCTATGACAGGCATTTAAGGGACGATTATGGAAGATTGCTGGCCTATGTGACGACGGCCGACGGCCTTTTTGTGAACGCCCAGTTGATTCGAGAAGGCCTCGCCTATGTGTTTCGTGGATCTGAAGGATTTTCCAAGTTTGATGAGTTTGTCGCGCTGCAACGCCAAGCGGTTCGTGAACGCCGCGGTCTTCACGGACAGTGCGCGGTTCGCGAGGAAACCTTCTACCTGGGCAATACCCGGTCTTTCATTTTTCATCGCCCCGCGTGTGCCTACGGCGCCAAGGTTCACCTTCGCCACCGCTTAGAGTTTGCAACCCGATGGCAGGCGCTTGAAAAAGGTTTTCGCCCTTGTCGGCGATGCCAACCGTAAGAATCTGGAGCCTTGCGCCATGAGCGATCGACAGTATCCGGATCGACCTTTGGTGGGTGTGGGAGCGGTGGTTTTTCTTGAAGGCGACGTGTTGCTGGTGCGCCGCGGTCGGGAGCCGGCCTACGGATTGTGGTCGTTGCCGGGAGGTCTGGTCAAGTTGGGTGAAAGCCTTGATGCGGCCGTGCGAAGGGAGGTTTTAGAAGAAACGGGCCTTCAGGTCAAAGTCGTGGATGTGGTGGCGTGCCTGGACCGGGTCTTTCGGGACACGGCCGGGCGCATCGCTTACCACTATGTCCTGGTGGATTTTTTGTGTGAACCCTTAAGCGGCCATATTCAGCCGGGAAGCGACGTCCTGGACTGCGCTTACTTTGCCCCGCATAAACTCCATCAGGTGCCGATCACCCCAGGTGCCGCCGAAGTGATTCAAAAGGCGGACCGAGCCCGGTCCCGCCTCGGCTTTTCCATCTACGATCCACTCCTTTGAAAATCCACCTTGTTATCTTTCCACTTGACAGAGTCAGCGTTGGCCATTAAGACGGACCGGTCCGTCACCATAACCCAACGCAGGGATCAATGGGCAAATGGCGAAGGCGCAGCCCGTGTGGGCCTCGGTTTTGAAAAAGACGGGATCCAAGGCCAACCCTCAGGATCTGGCGCACGCGTTGAGCCGCGGTATTCTCAAAAACGACGGCCAAGATGCGGTGGAGGCGCTGGTTCAGACTTTTGAGAAGGTTGTGGCGGAGTGGGGACAGCTTCCCGCAACGTCTCGGCCTTCTGCATCCGTCTTGGTGCGGGCGTTTCGCTGCACGGCCGCTCAGTGGGGATCATCAGAACCGGATCTTCTGGAAAGGCTTTTGGCCGTCGTGCTGGAACACTCTGCGGGCGATAGGAGCTCGCGGCACACCGAAGGACGCAACACGCGGGAGCGCATTCTGGCGGCGGCTCAGGAAGTCTTTTCGCAGAAAGGCTTTCACCAGGCGACCATGGACGAAATCGCCGAGCGGGCCGACGTGGGCAAGGGAACCCTGTATCGACATTTTCCCAGCAAGGAAAACCTCTTTCATCAGTTGGTGCAAATTCGTCTCAATGAACTGGAAGCCCAGGCAGAATGCGTCTTGGACAGCGAAGACGACGTGCTGTCCATGATCGAGAAGTACCTTTCCATCTACTTTGACTTCTTTGACCGAAACCAGGGGCTGTACCGGGTCATGGTCCATGAGCATCCGGATTTGGACGAGCGGCTTCAGGACCTCTACGTGGAAAAGATCATGCGGCGAATTCCTCACCTCAAGCGCAAAATCCGTGAAGCTCGCCTGCAAAATGTCTTAAAGGACGTGAATTTTCAGACCGTGTTTCACGGCGCCATGGGGTTCATTCACGGGGTTATTCAACGATGGTTGGCCCAGGACTGCACATATTCTCTGGTCAAGGAACTACCGACAGTCAAGGAAGTGCTTTTCTATGGATTCGTGAAAAAACCCAAAACACCTGAGGAGGACATGTCATGGACGTCAACGAAATGAAGGCGAAAGTGGTGGACATTATTGCCAATCAGCTGGGTGTGGAAAAGGACGTCATCACCCCGCAGGCGCACGTTATCGACGATCTCGGCGCCGATTCCTTGGACGTGGTAGAGCTCATCATGGCTCTTGAAGAAGCCTTTGATGTGGAAATTCCGGACGAAGAGGCGGAAAAAATACGTACCGTTCAGGATATTTACGACTACATCGAAAAAATTCAAACCGCCTGATTCGCCAATCGCTTCATGACCGAACTTTCGGCCGTCGCGTGAGCCGCCCTGTGCGGCTTGCCGGCGGTCTTTTTGTCTCTCACACACAAGATAGAGTGGCCTGCTGAAAGCGGCCGAGCCTCTCCTTCAAGGCGCTCACGCCTCGTCGGTGGAGGCCATCAAGTCTTCGCTCAAGGCCGAAGCGCGCGAATCGACCAAGGTGTTCTTGATCGCCCAAAAAACGGCTCGAAAGGTGGTTTCAAAGTTGGTGGGAGACACTCGGCCCAGCTCGATGAACTTGATGACAACTTCCTTCGCCATCTTGAGAATCATCTCATCGTCGGCTTTCATACTTTCTCCCCGTTCTGGTAGAGTGGCCTTGGGCGCAAAAAAAAAGCCTCTGCTGGTTGGAGGGAAGGCCAGTCGGGCTTTAAGCAGAGGCTTTTTAGGCCGATGAGAAATACCCCGAAAGGCATTCCCCTGGCCCAAAGGATCTCTATCACAAGTTTGGGACAAAGGCAAGAGCGGAGCCTTTTGCAGGCCAAACCAACGGAAGGGCACGTATGGTCAAAGACATCGCAATATTGGTGCTCCTTTTGGGACTGTCGGCCTTCTTTTCAGGGTCCGAGACCGCGTTTATGGCCGTGGATCGCATACGGCTGCGCCACAGGGCGCGCACCGACAAAAGGGCGCGCCATGCGCGGGGAATCCTCAAGGAACCCGAAAAGCTCATCTCGGCCCTGCTGTTTTACAATAACCTGATCAACGTGGCCATGTCGGCATTGGCGACGGCCCTGGCCATTCAGTTCCTGGGGGACAAGGGCGTGCTGGTGGCCACCGGCGTGACGACTTTATGTCTTCTTCTCTTTGGGGAAATCACGCCGAAAACCGTGAGCGTTTACTATGCGGAAAGAATCGTCGTGGCCGTGGCCCCTGCCCTTCTCTGGTGCATTCGCCTTTCCTACCCCATCGTGCACGTTCTGTCGTTGACGGCCAACGGGCTTATTCGCCTCATCGGGGTTCGCCGACCCTCGCGGCAGCTTCGATGGACCGAGGAAGAAATTGCCATGGTCATCAAGGCCGGGACGGAAGAAGGTATTCTGGATCTGGAAAAACAGGATATGCTTCTTGGGATTTTGTCCATGGAAAAAGTCCAGGTCGGCGATATTGCTGTGCCGCTTCGAGACGTGGTGAGTGTGAGCCTGGATGCCACCTATGAGGAAGTCTACCGAATGATCGAGACCTACAAATACGCGCGTTATCCCGTGTATCGAGGCGATCCAAGCAATATCGTGGGCTTCATTCATGCGCGCGACTTCTTTCTGTATGCCAAAGGACCGTCCTTTCGGCTCACGTCCATCGTGAGGCCCCCCAATTTCGTTCCGGAACTGCGTAGCATTCGCCAACAGCTGCTCAGCTTCAAAAAGGAACGAGCCCATCTCAGCATCGTGGTGGACGAATACGGAGAAATCACGGGAATCGTAACCATGGAGGACGTGCTGGAAGAAATCGTGGGCGACATTCAGGATGAACACGATCCGCAGCGGCGCTGGGTGCGCAAAGTGGGAGAAAACACCTACATCGTGGAAGGACGCCTTCTCGTGCGCGACCTCAACCGATGGCTGCGGTTTGACCTTCCCGAGGAAGGCGTAAAAACCGTCGGAGGCCTGGTTCAAAAGGCCTTGGGAAGAATTCCTCACCCGGGGGACGAGGTCGTTTTGAAACCCTATAGGCTGCGCGTTTTGGAAATGCGGGGCAAAAGCGTAAGAAAAATCCGCCTGGACATCAATGGGGTCACATCTTGATTTATGCCATAAAGGATCCCATCTAGGGACTTGAATAGGATCTTGGGCGCTCGTCCAAGTCTTCCCTTTGGGGAAGTGATGCCAGCCGCTAAACCTTTTCGCATCGTGCGGGGGCATAGGGAATAAGGCACAAAAAAATGCCTTCACAGACAAGCCGAAACCTAATTTGAGCGATTCTGGAGCAAGACAGAGCCGACGATCATCTGCTTGACCACCGAAGAGTCGATTTTGGCACCCCGATGGCCATCTATCAGCGACTGACTGTGCATATTTTTTAGTGGATTGTCAAATTTAAGCCATTTTGGAAACACCACTCCTCCTGTGTAGGTGCAGGTCTTCTTTTCGGCGCTGCACGTCTCTCACCCCCAGCAATATCTGGGCGGCGCGCCTTTTTTTGCCAAAGCCTCTCGAAATGGAGGGCCTCAAAGGTTGCCGCCGTCACTTTCCGCACCACGCGGCGGCTGTGACGCACGATCTCGGCGGCGATGTCCATCATCCGACGGCGCCGCGTGGTGGCATAGCAAACGGGCTCGACCACCGGTGCGCAGACGTCGTGATTGAAGCTCTCGGAGAGAAAAAAGAACACCAGCATCGTGGAGTCAAGGGCGGCATGGCGGGGCAAAGCGCTTGAAAGGCAGCTGCTCGAAGCCGAAATCCTTCAGCACCCGCAGCTCCTCACCGCCCCGGTTGTGGTCCCCGACGAGGATCCTTTGCCGCTGGAGCCACGGATCGTAAAAAGCCTTGGTGAGCGCTGCATCGATGGCCGGTTCCATGCCTAGGTTGGTGACCACCACCGTGTCGGGCCGGGCAAAAGGCATCAACATCTGGGCATCTTGATACAGCGAACGGCAAAACAGCGCTCCACGAAACGACTTCCTCTGAGCGCACCCTGTGCCAAACTCCAGGTATTGCCAGACGTGGCTCCCTTGCTCGTCGCGGCCCCAGGCGGCCTGTTTCCACCGGCCATACACCAGAAATGCCTTGATCGGCTCATACAGCTTGCCGCCACAGATGTGGCCAACGGCCAAATTTTCAAAAACCTCGAAAAGTTTCTGGTCAAAAAACCCGCTCGCAAGTTGGGTGTCGAAGAGTTTCGCCGCTTTGTTTTAGTGAATAATTACGTGCCGCTATTCTTTATCAGTGGAGCTGATGGTAAAGCGGTTCACATGTTTACGCAGGCTCATGAGCTGGTACACGTTTGGCTCGGCAGCAGCACTGCACTTGACCTGCGCACCTTGCAGGTTGCCAACGAAAAATTTGAGCAAGCATGAAACCGCATCGTAGCCGAATTACTCGCGCCCGAAGATGAGATGAACGAGCTCTTGAAACCCGTCTCCCTTGACCACGGCCTCTTCCAGGCGCACGCCCGGCATTTTAAGGTCAGCGAATTGCTGAGTGGGTAAATGCGGTTAACTGACGCTGGGAAAATTAGGCGCAAGGAATGGTTCGCCTCGACGCGTATTCGCCTGTCATACGGTTGGACGAACACGAATTGGTGGTTATGCCCAAACATGTGCACGGGATCATTTGGACTGCGAATACCGTAGGGGCGACCCGGCGGGTCGCCCCTACCGGCCTTCTCGGGCAGGCGATGGGGCATTTCCTAGAGAAGGCGCTTTTATGTTAACGGTGTGGGATCGCCGAATGGTCAGATGGCCTTGGGCCACATGCACCGCTCCGACCTCATGAAGTCATGAGTTCGCCGCCAAAAGCCCTCAAACTCGGCAGACGCCGTAAAAGACCTTGAAGTTCCTGCGTATTGAGCTGTGTTCTCCTGGTGCCTCCCTGGCTTTTTAACCTTCAGGGCTGCGCTGACCTCTTTGGTCGAAAAGTGACGGCCCAGGACCCCTCGGCCCTTCTTTGCGTTTGACACGGAAAAGGTGTGGTGCTAGATGTGCCCCGAGTGGGAAAAAGTGGGTAAAAAGGGGAAGAAAGTGGGACTCCTCAAGACGCCACGGTTTCGAGGCCAATTTGTGGTGCGGTTGGACGACAAGGGGCGGTTGAGGATTCCCGCCAAGTTGCGTGAGACATTGCAGCAAAACTACACGGACGGACTCATCTTGGCCGCCGGACCTCGATGGCTGGACGCCTATCCGCCGGAAATCTGGGAAATCCTCGAAGAGAAGATCATGGCCAAGGCGGGCCTTCATGAGGACTATCGAGCCCTGATCCGCTATTACATTGCCAGCGGTGTGGAATCGGAAATCGACAAACAGGGCCGGATTCTTATTCCCTCCCTGCATCGGGACCGGGCCAATATACAACAGGAGGTCTTGGTGGTGGGGAGTTTGGATCATATTGAAATTTGGGACATGGGCCAATGGCGCGAGTATGACAAGTGGGCTGCGGACAATTTTGAACGTCTGAGCAAGGAGGCGTATTCCTGACGAACACGCCGCTTTGGCGAACCATGAATGGGCCCAGCGCCATGGAGCGACGCTGCGCACCTCAAAGTCGCCACGTGCCGGTGTTGCTGAAGGAAGCCGTCGGCTTTCTTCGATGTCGCGCGGGTGGACGGTACGTGGATGCGACGGTGGGAGGAGGGGGCTATGCGGAGGCGATTCTTGAGGCCTCTGCGCCGGATGGGCTCCTTTTGGGTCTGGATTGGGACCAGGCTGCCGTGGATCGCGTGCGAAGCAGGCTGGCGCCTTATGGACCTCGGGTCTTTCTTGTGTGGGCCTCGTTTGATGGGTTGTCCGATGTTCTTCAATGGCATGGCTGGTCTTCCGTGGATGGCATTGTCGCCGACTTGGGGGTGTCCTCGGATCAGTTGGATGATCCTCGTCGGGGCTTAAGTTTTCTAGAAGACGGGCCTTTGGACATGAGAATGAATCGAGCGCAGGGAGTCACGGCGGCCCAGTTAGTCAATACGATGCCCGAAGAGGAGCTGGCGTGGCTGATTCGAAGCTTGGGCGAGGAGCGGTTTGCGCGCCGCATTGCCGCGGCCATCTGTGCTCGGCGGCGGATTCGACCTTTTACGACCACGACGGACCTTGCCCAGGTGGTGGCGGCTGCGGTTCCCAAGAGTGCCGATACGAGGCGTCTTCATCCGGCGACCCGGACCTTTTTGGCCCTCCGGCTAGCCGTGAACCGAGAATTGGAAGTTTTGGAACGGTTTCTGGGTTCTGCATTGCAGTGGTTGAAACCCGAAGGGCGGCTCGTGGTGGTGAGTTTTCATTCCTTGGAGGACCGAATCGTGAAACGATGCTTTCAAAGTTGGGCCGCATCGTGCCGGTGTCCTCGAGACGTACCGGTGTGCCGCTGTGAAGGCCGCCCTTTGGCGAAGGTGCTCACTCGAAAGCCGGTTCGGCCCCAGGCCGAAGAAGTGGCAAGAAACCCTCGAGCTCGAAGCGCGAGGCTGCGGGTCGTAGAAAAGCTCAGCTGATCCTCGAGGGATCAAAGGCCCGGAAAAAGCATGCGTATCATGGTGATTCTTCTAGGATTTATAGGCGTGGGCTTGGCGGCCTACTCCATGTGGCTTCAAACCCAGCAGGTCAATGACAGCTATCGACTGATGCAGCTGCAAGAGGAATACTCCAGGTGGTTTGAGATCAAGCGGCGCGTAGAATTGGAATGGGCAAGATTGCAAGCTCCTGACCATCTGCGCTCATTGGCTCACAGCCGGTTTCGACTTCGGGAGGCTCGAGAAAACGATCAATGGTACGTATTGGAGCCCTAGGGAAATAAGGCGGCACGATTTGAATGGTTAGAAATTTCTGAGGCAAAGGGTGCGCCATGGAGGCGGAAGCGCAACGAGCGGAAAAGAAAAGGCCGGGATTTCGGTTCTGGTTTTCATGCCGTTTGTTGCAAGGGCTGGGTCTCGTACTGTGTGCAGCCATTTTGGGTCGATCCTTATATCTTCAGGTCGTGGACCATGCCAAGTGGAAGGAAATCCAGATCGGCCAGGTACAAAGTGTGGTGGCCATTCCCGTGTACCGTGGAAAAATCATGGATCGACGTGGGCAGGACTTGGCCTTGTCGATAAAGTCTCCCTGCCTTTTTGCCGATGGAGCGCTGATACAGGATCCCAAATCGACAGCGGCCCAGCTTGCCTCCATCGTGGGGGAACCGGCTGACAAAATCGAGCAAAAGCTTCGGCAGAACAAAAGGTTTATTCGCCTTCGTCGCGACCTTTCCATAGAAGAGGCGCAGCGCGCGATGGCCCTGAAACTTCCAGGGATAGGAGTCACTTCAGAATGGCGCCGATACTATCCGTTTAGGCATATTGGAGGCCATGTCATAGGTTTTGTGGGTGTGGACGGGGTTGGCTTGGAAGGTGTGGAAAAGGCTTATGACGGTCTCTTGCGCCATTCGATGCGATCGACGACAGCCTTGCGAGATGGGGGTCGGCGCAAAATTTGGCTTCGGGACGCTCCGCCCCCTCTTCCCCAAGAACGGTATAGCCTGCAGTTGGCTTTGGACGGCTACTTGCAGTCGGTGGCGGAGCAGGCGTTGCAAAAGGCCGTCAAGAAGCACCACGCGGCTGCCGGCCAGGCGATTCTCATGGATCCCCAGACCTTTGAAGTGATGGCCTTGGCTGTCTGGCCGGGATTTGACCCCAACAATTACGTAATGCATCAGCCAGCTGAGTGGCGGAACAGGGCCATCGCCGATGCCTTTGAGCCGGGAAGTTCCTTTAAGACGTTTCTCCTGGCCGCTGTGTTGGACGCCAAGTCGGCCCGACCCCAAGACCGCATCTTTTGCGAGAACGGAAGAATTCAGGTGGCCGCTCACACCATTCGCGACGTGCATCCTTATGGGTGGTTGACCGTCGCGGAAGTGCTCAAGGTTTCTAGCAACATCGGCGCTCTCAAATTGGCAGACACTCTTGGATCGGAGCGGTTTTATCGGTACTTGGATCAGTTCGGATTCGGCAAAAAAACGGGTGTGGACCTACCCGGAGAGATTTCGGGAACCCTTCGGCCTTTGACGTCATGGCGACCTATTGATTTGGCGGTGATGGCTTTTGGCCAGGGAGTGACCGTGACAGGGTTGCAATTAACCAGTGCTGTAGCGGCCATTGCCAATGGAGGGGTAATGAAGACGCCGCGGGTTGCCAAGGCGGTGCTCGATGCCTCGGGGCGTGTCGTCAAGGAGTTTGGCCAAGACCAAGGGCGTCGCGTGTTGAGTTCGGCAACGGCCGCCAAGCTTCGAGAACTGATGCAGGGGGTTGTGGAGCCGGGGGGCACGGGAACCAAGGCCGCCTTGGCCCAATACACCACGGCTGGCAAGACAGGGACAGCTCAAGTGGTGGAACCCGAAACCCGCCGGTATTCTCTGGATAAATACACCTCGGTTTTCGTGGGTTTTGCCCCTGTCAGCCATGCTCGCTTGGTTATGACGGTGGTGATTCATGAACCCCAGCCGGAATACTACGGCGGTGTCGTGGCCGCGCCCGTGTTTCGCGATGTGATGGAAAAAGCCCTGCCCTACCTGGGGGTATTGCCTGACAAGAAGCCTAGGGAGCTACCGGCGGCGGTGCGGAGGGTTTCCACGAGTTCCAAAAGAACCACCGGCGAAGGTGTGGCTATGACCTCAGCGGAAGACGGTCCGGTGACGGTTCCCAACGTTCAAGGGCTTTCATTAAAAGCCGCGGTCGCCGTGCTAAAGGATTTCGGCTTGGCTGTGTCGCCTCAGGGTCGAGGTCGGGTTGTCCGGCAACATCCTATGGCTGGGACCTCGGCAACTAAAGGGACGGCCGTGACCATTTACTTGGAAGAGGTATTGTGATTTCTGAAGAAAAGCGTGCCAAACCTTTGATGGCTTTGTTGAATGATGTGCCGAACGCGCGCGTGATCGGTCCGAGCGATGTGCGCGTTTTTGGCCTGGCGACCGACAGCCGTCGCGTGCGTCCAGGCGATCTTTTCGTCGCTTTAAGCGGGTTGCATACGGATGGGCATGTGTTTGTCGAAGACGCGGTGCGTCGCGGCGCCAGCGCCGTTTTGGTGGAAAGGCTTCCCGAAACCGCTCTGACCGTTCCTGTGGTGATGGTAGACCATGCGCGAAAGGCCATGGCCGCCGCCGCCGCATCCTTTTACGATCATCCGGTTCGTTCTTTGAGTCTCGTGGGCATTACGGGCACGAACGGCAAGACGACCACATCCCTTCTCGTGGAAAGCATTCTGGCCTGTGCAGGCCTGCGCGTGGGTGTTATCGGCACCCTGGGATACCGATGGGGGGAGGTGAAGGAAAAACCGGACATGACCACGCCCGATGCGGCGGATCTGCAACATCTTTTTTTCCGCATGAAAAGGGATGGGGTGAGCCACGTGGTCATGGAAGTGTCGTCCCATGCCCTGGAGCTGCACCGCGTGGATGGTGTTTTCTACGATGTTGGCGTCTTCACCAATTTGTCTCAAGACCATCTGGATTTTCATGGGTCTATGGAACGATATTTTAACGCCAAGAGGCGTCTTTTTGCCGAACACATGAAAGAGTCTCGCCATGCTCCTTCTATGGTCGTGAATGGAGATGACCTCTATGGCCAAAGGCTCGTTCAGGAATTCGCCGCGGCTGTGTGTTCCTTTGGCCTTGATTCGCGAAGCACCATTCATCCTTTAAGGTACACGCTTGGGGCGCAGGGCATCGAGGCGTCGGTCCAGACACCTTCGGGAGCGGTGTCCATCTCTTCATCCCTCATGGGCCGTCTCAACCTCTACAACATTCTGGCGGCCATTGGCGCCGTGCAGTCGCTGGGGATTTCTATGTCAGCGGTAGCCGAGGGAATTGCCGCCGTCAATTCGGTGGAAGGCCGTCTTCAGCGCCTTGACAACGAATGTGGACTTCAGGTGGTGGTGGACTTTGCTCACACTCCGGATGCGATGGAAAAGGCCTTGGAATGCCTACGGGAATTGGCTTCGGGGCGTGTGTGGGTGGTTTTCGGATGCGGTGGGGACAGGGATCGCACCAAGCGTCCCGTCATGGGCGCTGTGGCCGGTCGCTACGGGGACATGGTGGTTATCACCAGTGACAATCCTCGAACGGAAAACCCGGAAGCCATCGTCAAAGACATAGAACCCGGTGTGCAATCCACCGGAAAAGTAAGGTTTTCCTTCGAAGACGAGGTCCTCCCTTTGAGTGGGTACACCATTGAGGTGGATCGGCGCCGTGCCATTCGAGAAACCATACGAAGAGCCGAACCGGGAGATCTTGTGTTTATTGGAGGAAAAGGTCACGAAACGTATCAAATTTTGGGTACGCAGGTGCGCCCTTTTGACGATCGTGTTGTGGCCCGAGAAGCTTTGGCCCAGCGCCGCGCTCGAACAATGCCCACTCAAGCTGCCGAAGGGGTATGGTGATGTGGACCTTGGCCACCATAGCCGAAGCCGTTCATGGCACCCTATACGGGCCGTCCGTGGAAGTGTTGCCTTCCCGCGTGGTCACGGACACAAGAACGCTGAGGCCCAAGGATGTCTTTGTGGCGCTACGGGGGGAGCGGTTTGACGGTCATGAATTTGTGGAAGAGGCCGTGCGGCGGGGGGCTTCGGCTGTGGTGGTTGAGCGTCTGCCAAGGGCCCACAAGGTGAGCGACCGCGCATCGGTCATTGTGGTCAAGGACACCTTGCAGGCCCTGGGAGACTTGGCGCGCTGCGTTCGGCAGCGTTTTTCTTTACCTGTTGTGGGCATTACGGGCAGTAACGGCAAAACCAGCACCAAGGAGATGACGGCTTCCATTCTCGCCCGGCGCCTTCATACTCTGAAGAATCCTGGCAATTTCAACAATCTCATCGGTGTTCCTTTGACGCTCCTTCAGTTAACCGCCGCTCACGATGCGGCCGTGGTGGAAATGGGCATCAACGTGGTAGGAGAGATGGAGCGCTTGGTGTCCATGGTTCAGCCGACGGTGGGCATCATCACCAACATTCATCCGACCCACTTGGAAGGCTTGCGATCCTTGGATACTGTGCTTTCGGAAAAGGGCAAGCTCTGGACCGGCCTGCCAGAAGAAGGCACCGCCATCGTCAACGGCGATGACGGGCGCCTCAGGGCTTTTGCTCAAGAGATCAAGGCGCACCGTCTTCTTTGTTCTGTCGAAAAAGCTTCCGCGGACTTCTGTGTGGAAGGTGCCGTGACGGTGCTTGCCGGAGAAAGTCGGTTTCGGCTTGCCACGCCCTCAGGCATGGCATCGGTTCGGCTTGCGGCCATGGGAAAGCACCACGTCCTCAATGCCCTGATGGCGGCGGCTGCCGCTTATGTTCTGGGATTTTCTGTGGAAGAAATACAGGTTGGCTTGGAAGATTACCGTCCGGTCAAACAGCGCATGGTGCTTGTGGAACTTCAGGACGGCATGGTTCTGGTGGATGACACATACAATGCCAATCCCATGTCCATGGTGGCGGCTTTTCGGACCATAAAAGACGTCGCACAAGCACACCCCCTGGCCTTGGTGCTTGGAGAGATGCGGGAACTGGGAGAATCGGCCGCCTCGTGGCATCAATGGGTGGGGGAACAGGCCGCGAAATCCGGGCCGACGGTCCTGGTCGTTCTCGGGGCCCATGGCCAAGATATCCTTGACGGCGCACAGCGTGCTGGGTATACGCCGGACCTTTGTTTTCTCGCAGCAAACCATGAAGAAGCCGCTCAGGTGGTGCTGGAACACCTGGAACCCAAACACTGGATATTGGTTAAAGGGTCCAGGGGCATGACCATGGAGCGAGTGGTGGAAAAAATTCTCGAACGCAAAGGCCTCCCAAGGGTTGCACCGTGAAACGGAAAGAAGTCTCTCACGGCTGCCAAGAAAAGCCTCTTCTCGTGGTGGTAGGGCTTGGTGTTTCGGGCCAGGCCGCTTGCCGATGGGGATTGCGCCAGGGGTATCG
Source organism: Desulfosoma caldarium (assembly GCF_003751385.1). Lineage (NCBI taxonomy): Bacteria > Pseudomonadati > Thermodesulfobacteriota > Syntrophobacteria > Syntrophobacterales > Syntrophobacteraceae > Desulfosoma > Desulfosoma caldarium. The sequence goes on from NZ_RJVA01000011.1 coordinate 93,795, forward strand.
CGTGCTCGCCATGGATCATTCTCAGGAGCCGCCTCTTCGTTGTGCGGCGACGACCCTTGAGGCCGAAGGCGTCGATGTGCGCTTAGGTGTCCATCGGCTCGAAGATTTTCTGCATGCCGAGCTTGTGGTGGTGAGTCCAGGGGTTCCTGTGGACACGGAGGTGTTTCGAGCGGTTCAAGAGCGGGGCATTCCCCTCATTGGCGAACTGGAATGGGCCTGGCGGTTCCTGAAAGTTCCCACCATGGCTGTCACGGGCACCAACGGCAAGACCACCACCACCGAACTGCTGGGAACCTTTTTGCAATCGGCCGGTTTCGAGGTCTTCGTGGGTGGCAACATCGGCACACCGCTCACCGGTTGGCTTGCAGACCATTGGAAAGAGTTGTCCAACGGGACCTCCGCAGCGTCCCTGCTGGATTGGTGCGTCCTTGAAGTGAGCAGCTTTCAACTGGACACCGCTCCAAGCTTTATGCCCGACATCGGGATCATCTTGAATGTGACCCAGGATCACTTGGATCGCTATGAGAGTTTTGATGCCTATGCGGCGTCCAAGTTCTCCCTTTTTAAGAGGTCCGCGGGGCTTGTGCAGACGGCCGTGATCAACGCAGACGACCCCGTTTGTTGCCGATGGGCTTCTCAAATTGCCGCCCAGACCCTGTATTTTTCTCGGTCGAATTCCAGCGCCGCAGCTATTACGGACGGCCGAATCCTTACGGTGATGGACCCGCGTGGAGTGCGCCGTCAGTTTCGTTTAGACCGGTGGGCGCTGCGAGGATGGCACAACCTGGAAAACCTCATGGCCGCCACCCTGGCCGCGTTGCGCGGCGGGGTCGACCCTCAAACGATTCAGGAGGTCATCGACACGTTTCGGCCTTCAGCGCATCGCATGGAATGGCTGGGTACGGTGGATGGCGTGGGATTCATCAACGATTCCAAAGGAACCAACGTGGGCGCCGTGATCAAGGCTTTGGAGAGCTGCGCGCAACCGGTGGTGCTGCTGTTGGGAGGACGTTCTAAGAAAACGGATTTTCGAGACTTGGCTCCCCTGTGCGCAGAGAAAGTGCGAGCGGTTGTGGGGTTTGGCGAAACCGGGCCTCAAGCGGCTGAAGAACTTTCAGGCCATGTTCCCACGGTGGTCGTCCAAGACTTGGAAAAGGCTTTTCACGAAGCCGTGCAGCGGGCCGTTTCGGGTGACGTGGTGCTGCTGTCGCCTGGGTGCGCCTCCTTTGATCAGTATGCCAACTATGCCGCCCGTGGAGATCACTTTCGCGCGCTTTTTGAGCAGCATAAGAAAAAGGCCGCGGAACGTTCGGGAATGGTTTAGAGAGGGGCCACGGCATGGATCGCAACGGAGCGACCCCAGGCATGATGCCCTATGGACCTTCAGAAAGAGGCGAGGCGCCGACTGCAGCGCTGTGGAGTCCATCCGGACAGATCTGGGCCCTCGTGTTGTTGCTCATGGCCTTTAGCATCCTGATGGTGTGGAGCGCCAGTGTGTCCACGGGCATGCGGCAAGAGGGTTTTTTGAGTGGAGTGCCGTCTTATCCCGTCAAGCAGGCGATTTTTGCCGCCCTGGGTGTGGCGCTCATCCTATTTTTTGAGCGGTTTCCCTATCGAGTTTTCTTGCCGTTGTGCAAGGTTCTTCTGTTGGGAATGGTCCTGGCTTTGGTTCTTGTGCTGATTCCTGGCTTTGGGGTGGAAATCAATCGAGCGCGCCGGTGGTTCGCCGTAGGGTCGTTTCTCGTGCAACCGTCGGAATACGCAAAGGTGGGGTGGGTGATCTATCTAAGCGGCTACCTGACCCGAAAAAAGGACCGTTTGGATCGTTTGTTTTCTGGCCTTGGGCCCTCCTTGTGCGCTCTTGGCCTTGTGTGCGTCCTTTTGCTTTTGGAACCCGATTTCGGTACCTGCGCCATTCTGGTCGGGGTGAGTTTCGTGCTGTGGACGGCGGGCGGCGTGCCGTGGCGACACCTTTTTCTTTTCGTTCCTTTAGCGGGACTTGCCTTGGGGGCCTTGGTGATCTTTTCCCCGTACCGGCTCACCCGGCTCATGGCCTTTCTGAATCCCTGGACCGATCCCCTGGACAGCGGCTACAACCTCATTCAGTCCCTCATTGCTGTTGGATCCGGTGGACTTTGGGGCAAGGGTCTCGGTGCCGGGCAACAAAAACTTTTTTATCTGCCGGAACCCTTCACGGATTTCATCGTTGCGGTCATGGCCGAGGAATTGGGTTTTGTGGGCATGTTGTTCCTAACGGCCGTGGTGCTGTTTTTGTTCTGGAGAGGCCTTGGTGTGGCCTTGAATGCCGTGGACGACTTGGGGGGCCTTCTTGCCTTGGGTCTGACCTTTCTCATCGTCTTTCAAGCCTGGTTCAATATCGGCGTGGTCTTGGGTTTGTTCCCCACCAAGGGACTGACGTGCCCTTTTCTGTCCTATGGGGGCAGTTCCCTGACCGCCAACTGCATCGCCGTCGGCATCATTTTGAGTGTGGCGCGGCGGGCTCGTTTGTGAGGAAGCCTCGTGTACAAGCGGTACCAACATATTCATTTTGTGGGCATTGGCGGCATCGGCATGAGCGGCATTGCCGAACTGCTGCTCAATCTGGGCTATCGCGTCAGTGGCTCGGACCTTCGAGAAAGCGAGACGACCCAAAGGCTTCGTCAGTTAGGGGCCGAAATTCATATCGGTCACCATGAAAGCCATGTGCAGGGGGCCGACGTGGTGGTGTTATCGTCGGCCGTGGCGGAAAGTAATGCCGAGGTGATGGCGGCGAGGAAAATGGGTAAGGTGCCCGTCATTCGCCGAGCGGAAATGCTCGCCGAACTGATGCGCCTCAAGTACGCCGTGCTTGTGGCCGGCGCTCACGGAAAAACCACGACCACATCCATGGTGGCCACGGTGCTTGCTCGAGGCGGCCTGGACCCCACAGTCGTCATCGGCGGCAAGCTGAACGCGTGGGGCACCAACGCCAAACTGGGCGCCGGCGATTTTATGGTGGCCGAAGCAGATGAAAGTGATGGGACCTTCTTGATGCTTTCACCCACCATTGCCGTGGTGACCAATATCGATTGGGAGCACGTGGATTTTTATCGCGACTTGGAACACATTCGTGAAACCTTTTTGCAGTTTATCAATAAGGTTCCATTTTACGGTCAGGCGGTCCTGTGTCTCGAAGATGAAAACATTCAGCACCTCTTGCCTCGAATTCAAAAAAGGTTTGTCACCTACGGTTTTTCATCGCAGGCCGATTTTCAGGCGAGGCAGGTGACGTTGGATGGTTTGGGGTGCCGGTACCGGGCCTATCATAAGGACTGCGAACTGGGAGAGATGGTACTGCCGCTGCCTGGCCGACACAATGTGCTCAATTCCCTGGCGGCCGTCGCGGTGGCCTTGGAGCTGGAGTTGGACTGGGAGGCCATTCGGTTGGGGATTCAGGACATGACCGGAGTCCAACGGCGGTTCCAAATCAAGGGCGAACGGGCCGGAGTGCTGGTTTTGGACGACTACGGACATCATCCCACGGAAATTCGTGCGGTGTTAAAAGCCCTGACCGAAAGCTACCCACATCGGCGAAAAATTGTGGTGTTTCAGCCGCATCGTTACACGCGTACTCGCGGGCTTTTGGACCAGTTTGCGACCTGCTTTTACCAGTCCGACATTCTGTTCCTGACGGAGATTTATGCTGCCGGTGAACCTCCCATTGAAGGAGTCACGGGGCGGCGCCTTGCGGACGAGGTGGCCAAATATGGCCATCACGACATCACCTTTTGTCCGACGCTTGAAGAGGTCACGAAAGCTCTTGTGCAGCGGGTTCAACCCGGCGATGTGGTCATGACGCTGGGTGCCGGCAATGTGTGGCAGGTGGGGGAATGGCTCCTGGAGCAACTGACAGGGAACGGCCCAAAGGTGTTTCGGGGAGTGTCCTGCTGATGGAATGGACCCGCCTCCTAGGAGATCTTGGTGAGGATGTGGAGGTGCAGTGGAATGTGCCGGCCTCCAGGTTGAGCACCTTTCGTGTGGGCGGATCCGTTCAATGCGTGGTGCAACCCAAAACCGAAGCGTCCTTGAAAGCGGTGCTTCAGAGGTTAAGGGGCGAAGGCGTGCCCTGGACCATTCTCGGGAGAGGCAGCAATGTCCTATTGCCGGACGGCCTGTGGCATCGGGTGGTGATTTTGCTGGATCGCTGTTGCACCCAGTTGCGGTGGAAGCCTTGGGATCATCGATCTGGAACCATGACGGCGGGTGCTGGCATACGCCTGGCCCAGTTGCTCAAACTGTCCATGCGTCACGGCTGGACCGGGCTGGAATTTCTTGCGGGCATCCCTGCATCCGTTGGTGGCGCGGTCATGATGAACGCGGGAACACGAAAGGGATCCATTGCCGATGTGTTGCAGAGGGTGAGGATTCTTGACAAGGACCTTCAGGAACAGATGCTGCCCCGCACCGCCTTGCCCATGGGGTATCGATGCGGCGGGCTGCCTCAGGACGCGGTGGTCTTGGAAGCGGATTTTCGAGTCACGGAGGCCATGCCCCATCGAGTGGCTCGAAAGATTGCGCGAATTCTTAGAGAGCGCCGCCAAAACCAGCCTCTTCGATGGCCTTCCGCCGGTTGCGTTTTTAAAAATCCGGGATCCCAATCGGCCGGCGCCCTCATTGATCGAGCAGGATTCAAGGGATTTCGCATCGGCGATGCGGAAGTTTCGCCGGTGCACGCCAATTGGATCGTCAATCGCGGTCAAGCCACGCGGGATGATGTGCTTCACGTCATCGAGGCTGTGCGCCAAGGGGTTCGCGAGCGTTTTGGCGTGGACTTGGAATTGGAAGTGCAGGTCCTGGAATGATGCGGCCCAGGAAAAATCGATACCGTAAGAATCCACGTCGCGTGGGAGGACCGATTCATTGGGTGTTGGTTCTTTTGGCACTGGGAGTTGTCCTGGGAGCTGCGCTGGGCATAAGTTGCCTTTTTTGTCGAGCTTATGCGGCTCTTTTGGACGCACCTCTGCTGAGGGTGAAGAGTATCGAAATACGAGGGACGGTAAGGCTGAATCGAAAAACCGTTCTGGATACCTTGGGCGTTCCCAAGGGGACCAGCATGCTCAGGCTGCGGCTGGACGTCTTGGCCCAGCGGCTCGAAAGGCTTTCGTGGGTCAAATCGGCTCAGGTGGCCCTGGATCCCAGCGGCCGGCTCGTGGTCATGATCGGTGAGCGCAAGCCCGTGGCGGTGGTCATGGGAGCGCGCCCTCTGCTCATGGACGAAGAGGGCTGGCTGTTTATGGAGGTTAAGGTCGAATCTTACATGGAACTGCCCTATGTGACCAAAGTGGGCTCGAGAAAACCCGCACTGGGAGAGCGCGTTCCGGAGGCCTTTCTTGAGGTCTTTCATGAGCTTCTCAGGGCCTTGAAGGGTGTGTCGGGTCTGGGCGTCCAATTTGTGTCAGAAATTCTATGGGATCCATTGGAAGGCGTCTCGATTTATGCCAATCCCACAGGAACTCGTATCCATCTTGGAAATGGGGATTTTTTGCTGAAGATGCAACGCATGCGGAGAGCTCTCAGAGAAGTGGAGCGTCGCATGGGTGCGGCCGCCTTGGATGGGCTGCAGGCTATGGATCTGTCCTATCCCGATCGAGCCTACATTCAGGGCCGATTTCAGAAGGGGCAAGGCGTGTGAACTAGCGTTCAGCCTCGGCGCCATGGAAACCTTAAGGGTCACGAGGGAATGATGGCAAGAAGAGATGACCTGATCGTCGGCTTGGATCTCGGGACCACCAAGGTGTGTGTCGTGGTCGGGGAAATGACACCCGAAGGGATTGATATCGTCGGGGTGGGAACGACGCCTTCGGTGGGCATGCGCGGCGGTGTGGTGGTCAACATCGATCAAACGGTCAACGCCATTCGCAAGGCGGTCAGCGAAGCGGAAAGGATGGCAGGGTGCCAGATTTCTTCCGTGTATACCAGCGTGGGCGGAACGCACATTACGAGCCTCAACAGCCATGGGGTGATTGCTATCAAGAGCCGCGAGGTGACGCGAACGGATGTGGAACGGGTCCTGGAAGCGGCCAAGGCCATCGCCATGCCTTTTGACCGCCGTGTTCTGCACGTGTTGCCCCAGCAATACATCGTGGACGATCAGGAAGGCATTCAGGACCCTTTGGGCATGTCCGGCGTGCGTCTGGAAGCCAAAGTGCACATTGTCACAGGAGTCTTCAGCGCCTTGCAAAACATCGTCAAGTGCTGTGAACGGGCCGGATTGCATGTGTTGGATATTGTGATGGAATCCTTGGCTTCCAGTGAGTCGGTTTTGGATCCCGATGAGAAGCATTTGGGCGTAGCTCTGGTGGACATGGGCGGAGGCACCACCAGTGTTGCCGTCTTTCGAGAACAGGCGATTCGGTATTCTTCGGTGATCGGCCTGGGTGGCAACCATGTGACATCCGATATTTCTGTGGGACTTCGCACGGCGATCGATGAGGCAGAAAAGATTAAGCGCCAATACGGATGCGCGACGATTGAGCGCGTGGATCCTCAAGAAGTGATCGCCGTGGGTTCCGTAGGCGGCCAAAAACCTCGAGAATTGGCGCGCTCTATCTTGGCGGAAATCATCGAGGCACGCGTGGAAGAAATCTTGAAGGTCACAGAATTGGAGCTCATTCGCTCAGGCTACACGGAATTCCTTCACGCGGGCGTGGTGCTCACAGGAGGGGTATCCCTACTGCCGGGGATTCGGGATTTGGCGGAGCGTGTTTTTGACCTGCCGGTGCGCATAGGGGTTCCTTACCGTTTTGGTGGTTTGGGCGACGTGGTGAAAAACCCGATCTATGCCACGGCGACGGGGCTTTTGCTTTACGGATGGCAACACGGGCCGAGACTGCGCCAAAGATCCTCGGAAGAGTCCTGGTGGCATCGAGGGTGGGCCTTTCTCAAGAACCTTTTTAAAGAGTTTTGAATTTTCAGGCCTATGATCTGCCCTTTCCTGGGGCGTTCAAGGTCTGGGCACGGTGAACGGGGTCGCGCCGAGGCGCGGCGGGACGGGCAACGTCAACGGCAAGACAAAGGGGAGTCGCTATGGAAAGCAAACCGATTCATGGAGCACGCATCAAGGTCTTAGGAATTGGTGGTGGGGGCGGCAACGCTGTGAACAACATGATCGCCGCAGGCATGGAAGGGGTTGAATTCATCGCGGCGAACACGGACTTTCAGGTCTTGGAAAGAAACATGGCCTCTGTGCACGTGCAGCTGGGCACCAACCTCACCAAAGGTTTGGGCGCCGGAGGCGATCCGGAAAAAGGCGCCAAGGCCACGGAAGAAGATTTGGACAAGATTCGTGAAGCGCTACAAGGCAGCGATATGGTCTTCATCACTGCAGGTCTTGGTGGAGGGACCGGCACGGGTGGAGCGCCCATCATCGCTAAAGTGTGCAAGGAACTGGGAGCCTTGACGGTGGCTGTTGTCACCAAGCCCTTTAGTTTTGAAGGTAAAGTGCGGCAACGCAACGCCGAACAGGGACTCAAAGCCCTGGGGGAAGTGGTGGATACCCTCATTAGCATTCCCAACGACCGGCTGAGCAGTCTGGCCGATCGACGCGCCACTCTTCTTGAAATGTTCCGTAAAGCAGACGATGTGCTCCTGCACGCCGTCAAAGGCATTTCCGATCTCATCATGAATCCGGGTTTGATTAATGTGGACTTTGCGGATGTGAAGACCGTCATGAGCGAGATGGGCTTGGCCATGATGGGTACAGGCGTGGCGAAGGGAGAAAACCGAGCCGCCATGGCGGCGCAAATGGCCATTTCCAGTCCGCTTCTGGAAGACATTTCCATTCACGGAGCTCGCGCGGCCCTTATCAACATCTGTGCCGGTCCGGATCTGGCCATGTACGAGTTTGAAGAAGCGTCCACGATCATTTACAATGAAGTGGACAACGAAGCGCAGATCATTTTGGGCACGACTATTGACGAGACCATGGGCGATGAGCTGCGGGTGACCGTGATCGCCACGGGCATTGGCCAGCCTAAGCAGCAAGCCAAGCGCGATATGTCCCGGATTACAAGGCTTCGACAGGAATCGGCGGTGGAACCCATTATGCCTCACGTGCCGGAAGCCACGGTGTTGCCGGCCGCGGCCAGCGCTCCTATTCGGGATGATTTGATTCTTGAGGATCGTCCCAGGAAGAGGAGTTTCTTCAAGAGACTGACAGGAGGATCGGTCGACGAGGAGGATTGGAACATTCCCACATTCATTCGCAAACAAGCCGACTGAGGTTTTGGGTCTTTCCGTGGCATGACTCCCCGTCCTATGGCCACAAGGGAGCGGGATAGGAGCCCCGAGTGAGTGCCCGCGCGGCGGTTCCTTCCCGCTTCTCAGGAAGCGAGAGAAGGGACGCTCTTGCCTTCAAGGCATGGGCAGGCGGGTTTGCGGCTTTAGCGTGCGGGCGATGGGGGACTGTTCCGAAGGAGTCGTCGGCCTCGCACGTTGATGCGTTGGAAGCAGAGGCAACTTTCACAGATTCGGCTGACCAGAGAAAAGTCCTTGATCTCCCGAAATCCGGGAGGATCTATCCATATTGTTCTCGCATTTCCTAACACTTACCATGTTGGCATGTCCAACCTGGGGTTTCAGACCGCCTATCGGCTTTTCAATGACATTCCTTTCGTGACGTGCGAACGGGTTTTTTATCCCGACCCGGAGATTCGCGCAAAGTGCCGTTCGGGCAGAGCACAGCTACTCTCCATGGAGTCGTCCCGGCCTTTGACGGATTTTCACCTCATCGCCTTTTCGGTCTCTTTTGAAAATGATTATCCGGCCATTTTGGAAATGCTTCATTGGGCGGGGCTTTCGGTACGAAGTGCCGACCGCCATGAGACGGACCCTTTGGTTGCTGCCGGAGGCGTCGCAGTCTTATTAAATCCGGAACCCTTGGCCGATTTTATGGATTTTTTCTTCATCGGCGAGGCCGAAGGCCTTGTAAATCCTTTTGTGCGTCACTGGATCGATGCGCAGGGGGCATCGCGCCGCGAAATATTGGAGTATTTGGCTGAACACTGCCCCGGCCTTTATGTGCCTCGGCTGTATACACCCGTCTATGGGTCAACGGGCGTTCTGCAGAGCATACAGCCCAAGGGAAAGGTTCCGACAAGGGTCCGAGCCGTCAAGGTGGGTTTGGACTCCATAGAACCTGCCCATTCGGTTTTGGTCACCAAAGAGACGGAATTTTCCGAGACGGCTCTGATCGAGATTGGCCGCGGCTGTGGTCGCGGCTGCCGGTTTTGTGCGGCGGGATTTATTTACAGGCCCCCTCGGTTTCACACCCTCGAGGCCATAAGCCGCCTTGTGGCCGAGTGGATGCCCCATACGGCGCGCATCGGTCTCGTCAGCCCGGCCGTCTCCGATTATCCAGAACTGAATGAACTTTGCCACCGCCTTTTGGACTGGAACCTGCAAGTGCATTTTTCCTCCCTGCGGGCGGACAAGGTGTCCCCGGACATTTTAATGGCTTTGGGGGAAAGCGGCTTGAAAGCCGTTGCCATAGCCCCCGAAGCGGGTTCCGAACGCTTGCGGGCCGTGATCGGCAAGCACCTCACGGACGAGAATGTCCTTTCGGCTGCGGAGCGCCTCACGGCGTGTGGTGTTCAGCATTTGAAGCTTTATTTTATGATCGGGTTGCCTTTGGAGACCCGTGAAGATCTGGCGGCCACGGTGGATTTGGTCAAAAGGGTCAAGCACCGGGTGCTGGAGCGCAGTCGAGGCCAAAAGAAACTGGGGGAGATCACCTTGAGTGTTCATTCTTTCGTCCCCAAGCCGTTCACGCCTTTTCAATGGGCGCCCTTTGCGGGGGTGAGTGAGCTCAAAGCCAAGGCCAAATGGCTCAAGCATGCTCTGGGCAAAGTCGCCAATGTGCGCGTCCATTTCGATCTACCCAAATGGGCTTATGTGCAGGCGATGCTGAGCCGAGGAGACCGTCGGGTGGGTGACCTGCTGGAAAAGGTCGCACTCAAGGGCATGAGTTGGACCCAGGTGGCCAGAGAATCGGTGCTGAATCCGGATTTTTGGGTGATGCGGGAAAGGGATCCGGACGAAGTTTTTCCATGGGAGATCGTGGATCACGGCGTCAAGCGAGCTTTCCTGCGTTCTCAATACGAAAGAGCCATGCGTGGCCTTGCCTCGGAACCCTGCGTTCAAGAACCGGGGTGCCATATCTGTGGCGCATGTGGGCGTGCCCATGCCGAGGGTCCATCGTGAGAGGGCTGCGGGGATGGGCTTTCGAAGGATTTTTCTCCCGCGTTTTGTTCCTTGTGCTATTCTACAAAGCCAACTGAGGCCAAAGGGCTTTATGAGAGCCGATCTGGCGGGCACGCGGGCATCGCGTTAATGAGACCCGAAAATCTGACCCATGGAAGGACATCACCATGACCTCAAACCTCAACGACTATTACGCCATCCTAGGGGTTTCTCCGAAAGCGTCGCCGGAGGAAATCAAAAGGGCCTTCAGAAAATTGGCTCTGGAAACCCATCCGGATCGCAATCCGGGGGATCGCCAAGCGGAAGAACGATTCAAAAAGATCAATGAAGCTTACGGTGTGTTGTCAGATCCTCAAAAAAGGGCCGAATACGACCGGTATCGGGTTATGAGTCATCGACCGGGCACCGTCCATGGACCTGCGGGCGGCTTTGGCTACAGTCAGGAAGAAATCTTTCGAGACTTTTTCACAAGTCGACAGGCTCAGGAAATTTTTGCGGAAATGCGTCGAGAATTCGAGCGCATGGGCTTTCGGTTTGATGACAGTTTCTTGAACAACATCTTTTTTGGGGGCAGGACTTTTGTTTTTCGCGCCACCATGTGGGGCGGACCCGAAGGCGTGCGCGTTTATCGCTCCGCGGGTCGTTACGGCACGGAGTCCCCATCGAAGGGGCATGGGGATTTTTCCAAGCCTTCGTCCAAATCTTCGCTGGTCCTTCCCGTGCTTAAAATGGGAGCTTCGCTGCTCTATCAAGCCGGAAAAAACATGGGCAAGCGCTTGGTGCGCAAGGCCCTGGAATGGGTCGGTCTGGGAGACCAAGGACATGGCATCGGCGCAGATGGAGCAGGCGGTGCGGACGTGGTGTACCGGCTGACCATCGATCTGGAAGAAGCCATGCACGGAACGGTTCTGGAAGTGGCTTTACCCCATCTGGGTAACAAACGGGTGGCGGTCAGAATTCCTCCGGGCGTCTCCAGTGGCACGCGCCTGAGGCTCAAGAGTCTTGGAAAGACGATCCAGCATCACGGTTTGCCGGTGCAAGGCGATACCTACATTGAGCTGCGGGTCGAGGGCATGTGACAACGCTGTGACTTGGCTCTTGAAAGCCGACGCGAAGGGCCAATTTTTTGAAGAGAAAGGGGGTGTAAGCCATGCTGGAATTGATCAAAAAAGGACTACTGGCGAGCCTCGGTGCCGTGGTGATGACCAAGGAGCGGGTGGAAAAGGCGACCAAGTCTTTGGTCGAGGAGGGAAAGCTCTCTCGAGAGGAAGCCGACAATCTGGCGGAGGAGCTGATTCGCAGCGGGGAGCGGCAATGGGAGGAGATTCAGCAGTCGCTCAGTGAAAACATCAAGAAGGCTGTGGAGCGGGTGGACGTGGCGCGACGCAGTGAGCTGGAGGGGCTTAAAGACCGACTGGAAAACCTTGAAAAACGCGTGTCCATGATGGAGGAGCGTTTGGGCAAGGTTTAGGGGCCAAGGGCTAAAGAAAGTGCCTCGGGACATGAGGAGGCCGTGTGGATTTCAAAACAATCATGCACCTGGGCCGATTCAAAGACATCGCCGTGATTCTTTTTCGATATGGTTTCGACGACGTCCTGAACCGCCTGGGATTTCCCACCCGCCATTTGCCGGGCGTTCGGCATCCGCAGGAGCTGGAAACGAGCACGTTTGAAAGAATTCGCCGGGCTCTGGAAGATCTCGGTCCAACCTTTGTGAAGTTCGGCCAGATGATGAGCCTTCGGCCGGATCTTTTGCCTTATCCCCTGATTCAAGAGTTGAGGAAGCTTCGAGAAGACGTTGCTCCGGTGTCTTTTTCCCAAATCCGCCTCGTACTGGAGCAATCCTTGGGAAAACCTCTGGATGAAATCTTTTCCCAGTTCGAAGAAGAGCCTTTGGCGTCGGCCTCCATGGCTCAGGTGCATCGGGCCGTGCTGGCCCGGTCAGGGAAGGCCGTGGCGGTCAAAGTGCAGCGCCCTGGCATCGGTCACGTCATCAAAAAAGACCTTTATATTTTGGAAATCATTGCCCAGGAAATTCATGAAAGGCTCGAGGATTTTCGGGTCTATGAACTTCCCAATCTGGTACGGGAACTGCGTCGCACCATGACGCGCGAGCTGGACTTTACCCTGGAAGCTAGAAATATTCGCATCTTCCGAGCCAACTTTCAAAACGTCGACCGTTGCTTTGCCCCTCGCGTCCTGGACCCGTACGTGCGTCGACGCGTGCTCACCATGGAACTCATTCAAGGCCGACGACTCTCCGAAGTGATGGGTCAAGCGGACACGGCCGAAAAACTCCAGTTGGCTCGTCTGGGCCTTAAGGCCATGGTCAAGCAGATTCTCGAGGACGGTTTCTTTCATGCCGATCCGCACCCTGGAAACATCCTGGTGACGGACGAAGGGGCGATCTGTCTGCTGGATTGGGGAATGGTGGGGCGTCTGAGCCGGGAGATGCGCTATGAGATCATCGACCTGGTACATGCGATTGTGGAAAAGGACAGTGACCGGGTTTTGGAAATCATCCTGACCGTGGCGCGCGGCGGCGGCAGTGCCGAGGACCGTAGCCTGATTCACCGGGAAATTCTGGACCTTCTTGACGCCTATCATGGCATTCCACTGGAACAGATCGATCTGGGCTCCCTCCTCATGGACATAGCCACCCTACTGCGAGACTACAAACTCCATCTGCCGTCGGATCTGGCCATGATGATTCGTTCGCTCATCACCGCCGAAGGCACGGCCAGAGAATTGGCGCCGAACCTCAACGTGGTCAAGGAAGCCGAGGATCTGGTGGCTCGGCTTTCCATGGAGCGATGGAAGCCTCCGGAGTTGTTGCGAAATGTTCGCCGCACTTTGCGGCATCTAGGTCAAATGCAAAGGGAGGTCCCGCCGCGAATCTTGCAGATTCTTGACAAGATGCAACGAGGGGAGCTGAATGTCCGGTTCCAGCACGAAAATTTGGGGGATCTTCGGCGCACTTTGGACAATATGTCCAATCGGTTGACCTTGGGGCTCATCGTCGCGGCCATGATCATCGGCTCTTCCATGATCATCACCACGGGCGTAGAACCTTACCTCTTTGGGTATCCGGCGTTGGGCATTATCGGCTACCTCATCTCAGGGCTTTTTGGTCTCTGGCTCATCGTGACCATTTTGCGTTCTCGCCGTTTTTGAACGGCGCTTCGAAGTGTAACGGGTTCGCGCGGCGAAACATGAAAAAGGGCCGCTTCGGGCCCTTTTTCACTAGCAGGGACTCGAAAGATCGGCCTCGATTTTCAGCCGCACGAACTCCCACAGGAAGCCCCGCATCCTCCCCCGCCCATGGGGACTTCCGACAGCACTCGAAAACCGGAAACCATGCCGTGATCCACGAAGTCCACGGTCAGGTTCTTCGTGAGCTCCAGCAATTGGCGATTCACCACCAGGGTAAAGCCATTGATCTTGAAGACAGCGTCCGCATCTGTTGGTTCATCCAGAACCATTGCCAACGACGGACCGCTTCATCCGCCCTGCTGCAAAAAGATGCGAATGGGATGGACTTCTTTACCCTGGAAGTATTCCTTGAGGACTTCTTCCGCTTTCGGTGTCAATTGAACCATTGTGCTCTCCTTTTTCTTCAAGGCATTTTTACTTCATTATGGACAGCCTTGCGCCGTGTCAACTGAAGCGGGGCGCACCTTAGCAACAATTGATCAAATTGAGAAGAAAGATTTGCAGGGGGTGAGCAAGGGGGCCCAAACCTGGGTTGTTTCCATGTTGTGATTCCGGCTAGGATGGGATGCACGGCGCCGCGCAGGCGGCCTGGTTTCATCGCATTAACGGAGGGTGGCGTGGAAGGCGCTTCATGGCAGCGCACGTTGTGGATCATGTTCGTGGCTCAGCTTCTTTCGGCGGTGGGTTTTTCTGTGATCTTTCCGTTCCTTCCGCTCTACGTGCAACAGCTGCCATCCCTGTGGAATGTAAACGCTAAGCTTTTAGCGGGCCTTGTTTTTTCCGCGCAGGCTTTGACCATGATGGTCGCTTCACCTATCTGGGGAGGCTTGGCGGATCGTTTTGGTCGTAAGCTCATGGTGGAGCGCTCCCTTTTTGGCGGTGCCGTGGTGTTGGCGGCCATGGCCTTTGTGCGCTCTGCCGAGGAACTGGTGGGGCTTCGAGCGCTTCAGGGCTTGATCACGGGAACCATCTCCGCCGCCAACGCCTTGGTGGCAGCTTCAACGCCGCGGCATCGCATCGGCTACGCCATGGGGGTCATGCAGTTGGGCCTCACAGGAGGCATTGCCGTGGGGCCTTTGCTGGGCGGCATTTTGGCCGATTCGCTGGGCTATCGTGCCGCTTTTTGGGTCACCGGAGCCCTTTTGGCCGCCGCAGGCGTGCTGGTGGCTGTAGGGGTTGAGGAGGTCTTTGAGCCTTCTCTGGGGGTGCCACGAGGCGGCGTTTCTTCGGGGTTGTGGAAGTCCTGGCGAAGCGTGCTGCAACGTCGTGGCGTCGGCATGGCCTACGGACTTCGTTTTTTTGCCTATCTGGGCCGAATGATGATCGTGCCCATCGCCCCCTTTTTCATTCAGACACTGTTGGAACCCGACGCCTCGGTCAATACGTTTACCGGGCTTGTCTTTGCCGTGGTGGCCTTCATGAGTGCGCTTTCCGCCGTGCTGTGGGGAAAGCTTGGAGACCGCATCGGCCATGAACGGGTTTTAGTCATGTGTGCCCTTATGAGTGGGCTGGCGTATCTTCCCCAGAGCCTGGTTCAGGAAGCGTGGCAGCTCTTGGCGCTGCAGGCTGTCTTTGGGCTCGCTCTGGGAGGCACGCTGCCCTCCACCAGTGCTCTTCTAGCAGCTTACACGGCTCAAGGAGAAGAAGGGTCCGTGTACGGTTTGGACAGCTCTGTGGTGTCCGGATCCCGCGCCATAGCCCCGCTCTTGGGCGCCGCCGTGGCTCAGGGTTTTGGGCTGCGCGCCACTTTTACGGCGACAGGGATTCTTTTCTTGGTCATGGGGCTTTTGGCCCTTCGCGTCCTTCCGCCTTCAAGCCGGTCCGGGCCTTCCAAGACTTTCTTTTCCCGTGACGTGGATTAGGCTGTATTTTGGTTCATTGAGGTTCCTCGGTGGCGAGGCGGGCAAAGGCTTGGACAATGATGTCGGGATCGCCGTTTTGAAGGGTTCGCACGTCCATGAGGAAGCGATCGGATTCAATGCGGCCGATAATGGGTGGGTTATTGGCTCTAAAGAACTTTTCCAATTGATTGGCGCTCCACCGCTGCGACGAGACGGCCACCACATAGGTCGGCAGGTTGCGTTCCGGCAGCGCCCCTCCGCCCACTTGGGAAAAGCTTTCCATAACCTGCACGTTCATGCTTGTTATGCCGACGGCTTCCCGAATTCGCTGAGCCAGCTGCAGAGCCTGGTCTTTTAAGGATGCCAAAGGCCGAGCGATCATGGCCAGGGTGGGAATGCGACGCCACGCCGTGGGTTCATCACGATAAAGGCGCAGGGTGGCCTCCAGAGCGGCCAGAGTCATCTTGTCCACGCGCAGAGCCCGGGTCAGAGGATTTTTCTTGCACAGAGCAATAATCTCCTTGCGCCCAAGAATGATTCCCGCTTGAGGCCCTCCAAGCAGCTTGTCTCCACTAAAGGTCACCACATCCACCCCGGCACGCACGGCTTGTTGGGCTGTGGGTTCTTGAGGCAGCCCAACCGGAGAGACATCCACAAGGGAACCGCTGCCCAGGTCTTCCGCCACCAAAAGGTTGTGGCGGCGAGCCAACCGAACCAGGTCTTCCAGGGCCACTTCAGCCGTGAATCCGACGAGCCGATAATTGCTGCAATGCACCTTCATGAGAAGCCGCGTGCGTTCTCCGATGGCCCTTTCGTAGTCGTAAAGATGCGTGCGATTGGTGCAGCCGACTTCTCGAAGAATGGCCCCGCTGGCGGCCATGACGTCGGGAATGCGAAAGGAACCGCCGATCTCCACCAGTTGGCCACGGGAAACAATGACTTCCTGGCCCTTGGCGAGGGTGTTCAGCACCAACAGAACAGCCGCGGCGTTGTTGTTGACTACAAGGGCTGCTTCCGCCCCCGTGATTTCTCGTAGGATGGCTTCCGCGTGCACGTAGCGGGAACCACGCCGACCCTTGGCCACATCGTATTCCAGATTGGAATAGGAACGGCAGACCACCTGCAGCCTTTGCACCGCCTCTTCGGCCAGTAGGGAACGTCCGAGATTGGTATGCACTACGATTCCTGTGGCGTTGACCAGGGGGTGAAGAGTGAAGGCATTTTTTTGTGCACACAACACCGAAGCCCTTTGAACCAGTTCTGAAATGGAGGGCACTGCGGCCAGAGGATGCTCGTGAGGTGAGAGCAGATGCCGACGAGCCTCCTCCAACACTTCCCTGACACTGTCCACCACGATTTTTCGAGCAACACCGGACAGAAGGTCGTGAATGTCCGGATGCTTGAGAAGTTCGTCCACGCTGGGCAACTGGCGAAGTCGATCCTGAAGGGTGGTCCCTTGGTTGTTAGGCATTTTTAAGCTCCACATCCACAACGTACTGGGGAGTCCAGTCACTTACATGCCGGCCCGATGCGAATCGGCCCTTGAGGACAAAAAAATGCCTTAACTGGTTTTACAATGCCAGCAGTTTTTTGATGACAAGAGCTGTGGAGGTGTGGAAAAGACTTCATCTTTACGAAAGAACGGTTCGGGATTATTCTGCAGTCAAAAAAAAGATGGAGGTGTCAAGACCCCTTGCAGGCTCAATCGACTCAGCCCATGGATAAAGAACAGGCCAAGATCTATCGCCATGGCCTCTCCCTTTCTGCGGCGCTCCTTTCGGAGTTTGTTCGAAAAGGCTTAAACCCTTTGTCCTTATCCCAGATGCCATCATCGGCCCTGGCCTTGTGGGTGGGGCACCTCGTGGAGGTTGTGAAGCGGCCAGTGGTGGTCATCGCTTCCTCGGACCGAGAAGCCGGGTTTTTGGCAGACGAAATTCGCTTTTTTCTGCAGTCTCACCGAAGTGCGGATCCCTTGCAGCGCAAGCTTCTGGTGTTTCCTTCACGCTGCGGCCATCAAGCGCAGGTCTTGGGCAAGATGGAATCGACGGCGCAGCGTGTGGGAACACTGTGGAGCCTGAAAAACCTGGCGGGACCTTATGTTGTGGTCACCTCCGCTGCCGCGATTCTTGAAAAGGTGATTCCGCCCGAAGTGCTCATGGGCAGCAGCGAATACCGCGTCGTGGGAGAAACCCTAGACGTGGAAGGTTTGGTGCGGCGCTTGGTGGCTGGCGGCTACTACCCGGCGGCCCTTGTGGAGGAATATGGAGACTTCAGCCGCCGGGGCGGGGTTCTGGATGTGTACGTGCCCTTATATGCGTGGCCGGTGCGCTTGGAATTTTCTGCGGATGTCCTGGAATCCATTCGCTTGTTTCACCCGGCAAGCCAACGGTCTGTGGCGACGCTGGAGGAAGTGGTGCTGGTGCCAGCCAGCGAGGTCGTGCTCAGTGACATGGTGCGCCAGCGGGCCCGGCGCCTTCTGATGGAAGACGTCCACGCGGGACGGCTCAGCCCCTCCCTGGGCAATCTGTGGCGGGAAAGGCTGGAGACGGAGCATCAACCCTCGGCATTTGAAACCGTGCTTTCGGTCTTTTACGAAGAACTTGCCTCCCTTTTTGACTATCTACCGCAGACCGCCGTGGTGCTCTGGTCCGATTACGCCGAGTTGAAAAAAACGCTGCACGAGACTTACGGGCGCATCCTCTGGGAGTGGGGCCGAAAGGATGAGCAGGATCTGTGGCGACGTCCGGTGGAAGAACTTTTTCTAGCGCCGGAGTCTGTGGATGGGTTGGTTCGGCGTTTTCAAAACGTCTGGATCAATGCTATGGCGGATCGAAAAGAAGCAGCCGCGCACTGGGACGTGGGTGTGCGGAGCCAGAGCGACCTGTGCTTGGCTCTGAAATCTCATCCCAAGAGAGAAAGGCTTCTGGAACCCGTGGTGCACCAGGTTCGTTCCTGGCAAGATCAGGGATTGTGCACGGTGATCGTCAGCGATCATCCCGAACAGTCCAAACGACTCAAGGAGCTGCTCACCCACTACGGCGTTGAAACGGCGGGCACGCTTCGTGGTCGAGATCTGGTCCGTCCCCGTCGGCCGGAGGGGCGAGAACTTTACTTGGCCGTAGGCCCGATTCGTACCGGCTTTGTTTGGCCGGGGCATCACGTGGCGGTGGTTTCGGAAACCGAACTGTTCGGAAGGCGCCGTGCGCGGTCTTCGCGAAAGAGAAGCCTTTCGGGTCTATTTCTCAGTTCCTTTGAGGACTTACGTGATGGAGATTTGGTGGTTCATGTGGACCACGGCATCGCTGTCTACCGAGGGCTTGTGCATCTGACGGTGGGACAGATGGAGAGTGATTTTCTTCAGCTGGACTACCAGGACGGGGATCGCCTTTACGTCCCCGTGGACAAGCTTCATAAGGTGCAGAAGTATCTGGGGCTTGATGGTACGGAAGTGCGGCTGGACAAACTGGGAGGTAAGACGTGGGAAGCCGCCAAGAGAAAAGCCCGCGAATCCGCCGAAAGAGTGGCGGAAGAACTGCTCAAGATCTACGCCCTTCGTCACATACGTGAAGGCACAGCGTTCAGCCCGCCGGACAATGTCTTTCGGGAATTTGAGGCCACCTTTGCCTTTGAAGAAACGCCCGATCAGATGCGGGCCATCGAAGACGTTTTGCAAGACATGTGCTCGCCTCGCCCAATGGATCGTCTCATCTGCGGGGACGTGGGCTATGGAAAGACGGAAGTGGCCTTGAGGGCTGCCTTTAAAGCGGCCATGGACGGCAAGCAGGTGGCCATGCTCACCCCCACCACCGTCTTGGCCGAGCAACACTTTGCCACCTTTCAGGAGCGCCTCAAGGACTTTCCGGTGACCGTGGATGTGCTCAGCCGATTTCGTACTCCCGCGGAACAAAAGCGCATCCTCGAACGGCTCCAGTCCGGAAGCCTAGATATCATCATCGGCACCCATCGGCTTCTGCAAAAGGACGTGGTGTTCAAGGACTTGGGTTTGCTCATCATTGACGAGGAGCAACGTTTCGGAGTGCGCCACAAGGAGCGGATCAAGGAAATGCGGGTGGCCGTGGATGTGCTCACCCTGACGGCGACCCCCATTCCCAGAACGCTTCACATGGCCCTGTCGGGCATTCGGGATCTGAGCACCATCGAAACGGCGCCTCAGGATCGCAAGGCCGTGGAAACGGTGGTCTGTCCCTTTGAAGACCTCACCATTCGAGAGGCGATCACAAGGGAATTGCGGCGCGGGGGCCAGGTTTTCTTTGTGCATAATCATGTCCAAACGATTCTGCGCATGGCCGACAAGATTCGATCCCTCGTGCCCGAAGCCCGTGTGGAAGTGGCTCACGGTCAGATGAAGGAACGGGACCTGGAAAAGATCATGCTGGATTTCGTGCACAGAAAGGTGGATGTGTTGGTGTGCACGACCATCATTGAGTCCGGGCTGGACATCCCCACGGCCAACACCATCCTCATTAACCGCGCGGACAAGATGGGCTTGGCGCAAATTTACCAACTGCGGGGCCGAGTGGGCCGTTCCGCGGAGCAGGCTTACGCCTACCTGCTGATTCCCGGAGAACATCTAGTCACCCGGGACGCCCAGAAAAGGCTTCGAGCGCTCATGGATTTCAGTGAACTGGGGTCCGGATTTAAGATTGCCTTGAACGATCTTCAAATTCGAGGGGGCGGCACCATCTTGGGATCGGCGCAATCGGGGCATATTGCTTCCGTTGGCTACGAGCTCTACTTGGAACTGCTGGAAGAGACCATTCGTAAGATGAAAGGCGAAGCGGTGGAAGAAGACTTTCCGGACCCCGAGATCGCTTTACCCATTGCCGCCTACCTGCCGACCCCTTTCATGCCCGTTGCGGACCAAAGGCTCGTGGCTTACAAACGGTTGTCCGGAGCGAAAACTCAACAGGAAATCGACGACATTGCCAAGGAATGGAGAGATCGCTGTGGACCTCTGCCCGATGAAGCCAAATCACTTCTTCTGCTGGCCCGATTGCGGCTCCTCATGAAAGCCCTGCGCATCACGCGCCTCGAAGGCACAGGCACTCTGTTTACCTTCACCTTCATGGAAATGCCGCGCCTGGATTCCATCATGGAAAGCCTGTGCGATGCCAAGTGCTCGATCACCATGCAAGGGGAACGCAAGATGAACGTGGACTTGGATGTCCGCACGCCTTTGGCAGCCCTGGTTCGGCTGAAAAGAATCTTGCAAGCGCTTGTGGATCATGGTAAAGACCATAGTCAATTCAATAGGTTAGTTCCAACATTTCCCGTTGAACGTGACCTTTCGGCGGGCGTAAGGGGTGCGAGTTCTTCTGACCAGAAAGGACGCGGGGCGCGATGAGACCAAGCGTGTGGCAGGCCATGGCGGTGGGGTTATTGGCGGTGTGGAGTTTTCTGAGCGTGGCGAAGGTGGGCCGTGCCGAGACGGTGGATTGGATTGTGGCTGTGGTCAACGACGATGTGATTTTGAATAGCGAACTGCAACGCCGCGTTGAGGACGTAGTCAAGGCGGCGGGGCACCTGCACAACGCCGCTCCCTTAGGCCCCGCGGACGCTCTGCGCAAAGAGGTCTTGCGCCAGATGATTCGTGACAAACTGACGGCTCAAGAAGTCGCGCGGCTTAAGATCACGGTGACCGATTCGGAAGTGGAGGAAGCCTTGGCGTCTATTCAGAGTGCCAACAATATGAGCCGTCAGCAGTTGGAAGCAATGCTTCAGAGGGAAGGCCGCTCCTTGGAGCAGTTCAAAAAGATGATCCGCCAGGACATGGAAAGGGCTCGATTGATCGAAAGGGTTTTGAAGTCCAAGACGTTGATTACCGACGAACAGGTTCAATCTGCTCTGAGCCGTGAGGTGCGAAGTCCTGAGGAAGAAAGACATCTGGCGGTCATTTTTCTTGCGGCCCCTAAGGCTCCGGAAGCGAGACAGGCGGTGCGGTTGAAAGCCCAGGAAATTCTCAATCGGATTCGTCAAGGCGAGAATTTTGCCGATCTGGCCCGCGCCTACTCCCAGGGGCCTGAAGCTCAGAATGGGGGAGACATCGGGACCATCAAGGCCAAGAACATGGTTCCGGCCTTGGAACAGGCGACGCGCAATTTGGAGCCCGGCCAGGTGAGTGACGTCCTGGAATCGGCCGACGGGTTTTATATAATCAAGCTTTTGGACGCGAAGAGGCCTAAGCTGGGAGAGGTGGACGAAAGGGTGAAGGAAAAGGTACGCCAAGAACTGTTTCGCATGGAAGTCAATCGCAAGTATGATCAATGGATTCGCGACCTGGAGGCCAAGTCCTATATCCAGATTCATTTGGATCCTCCAACGTCGGGATCTTAAAGGGTGGCGGAGTGAGCAGCTTTCGCCGGATGAGGAGAAGGGATGTCCATGGACGCTCTTAGGGATATCGGAGCTTTTCTCGAAGGTGAGCGGAAGCGGCAACAGATTAGCCTCGAAGAGCTTTCCGAGCACACGCGGATCAGCGTGCGCATGCTGCAGGCTCTGGAAGCTGGGGAATATGAAGTCATCGGAACGCCTCTGCTCATTCGAGGATTTCTCAAGGTGTACTGTCAAGCCCTGGGAGTGGATCCTCAACCCATCTTGGAAGAGTATGGTTCGGATATTCGCCGCTACGATAACGAAGGGGAAAGACTGCAACGATTCCAAAGCTGGATGAAAGGAACGCGAAAGAAAAGCGGCCCATCCCTTATCCTTTTTCTTGTTTTGGCCTTGGGCGTGACCGTGGCGGGGTTATGGGCCGTGTGGTGGCCGAAGTATCAGTTGAAAAGGGCGCAAAAGGCCCAATCGACCCTCGAGGCCATTTACCCACAGGAGGAACTGCCGGGAGATCTGGCCCTAAAAGAAGACTCCGGGGATCTTAAGGAAGGCTCTTTGACCACTCCGGCGGTCCGGCCGGGCGTTTTGCCGGAAGGGGAATCTCCCGCCCTTTTGCCGGAGTCTGGAACGGGCGAGACGGGACCTCGGCTCCCTGAGGGCATGCCTTTATCCAAGCCCGAAGGATCGACGGACGAAGCTGGCGGCACGGCCCCTTTACCTGGCCCAAAGGTGGCGGAATCGGAGACCGATCGAACGGTGGGTTCGGCTTCCCCGCATACTCTGCACATCGTGGCGGACGAAGAAGCCTGGATTCAGGTGCAGGTGGATGACGAAAAACCCCATAGCCGCATCCTCAAGCCCGGAGAAAGTGCCCAGTGGACCCTTTCCCAGTCTGCCCAAATCTGGACGGGAAATGCCGGAGGAATTCGCGTCTCGTGGGACGGCACATCGCTCAAACCCTTGGGCAAAAGGGGAGAGGTGTTGCGGGTGAAGCTTCCCGATGCTCGTTACCTGGAAAATCCCTGAATTGTTCATGAACCTAATCGAAACGGAAGCGGTGGTCTTGCATGCCAGTGATTACGGCGAGTCTGACCGCATCGTCACCTTCTTTACTCTGGCTTCGGGGCTTGTGCGCGCCCTGGCCAAGGGAGCTCGACGCAGTCGAGAACGTTTTGTGCACGCCTTTGAGCCCAACAGCGTGGTTCGGCTGAGCTTTCGACAGCGAAGAGGGCTTGCCTGGGTGGAGTCCTGCCGTTTGGTGGAAGGCAACCTGGGCTTGCGATCCGATCCTTCACGTTGGGCTTATGCAGGCCTTCTTGTGGAAACCACGCTTCGCCTTCACCCCGAAAACCTTCCCAATACCCAATTCTACGCGCTCTTGTGCGGGGCGCTTGCCCGGTTGGGCACTGAGCGCGATCCGGTCAACGTGGCCGCCCTTTTTCTCGTGCGGGGAATTCATCTCGTGGGTGGTTTGCCATCTCTGGAGTCCTGCGGCCAGTGTGGGCGAAAGCTCGGTGAGAGTTCCACCTGGACCCTGTCTTTGGGTGCGGGTCGGTTTGCCTGTCAGGCTCATGGGCTGAACCATGCTGGGGCCATCACGTTGGACAAGGGATCTGCCATTTTGTTGCATGCTATGCTGCAAGGGCCTGTGGAAAAAATCTGGAGATTTCGACTGCGCAAGGGCATGGCTTCTGAGATCGTGCGGGCCGCTGCGGCCTGGGTGGAAGAGCAGTCCGGTCAACGTCTCAAGAGTCGTCGGGCCTTGAACTGTGTCATGGACCCGCGCTGGGCCGAGGAATGCAACCCTTGACGGCGTCCCGAAAAGGCGCGGTGCAAACGGCCCAGGGCCCTGTCATCCATGGGGGTCGCGCATGGGCCAGGACCGATGGAGAGAGTGAACATCCATGGAATGGATGCAGCGTTTTGAATCGGTGGCCGTCAGTGCGCCATGGTTTGGAGTCCCTCTGGCTTTCTTGGGAGGGGTACTTGCCGGGTTCACCCCCTGCACCTACCCCATGATTCCCATTACGGTGGCTTTCATCGGAAGCCGAGCTCAGGGACGCCGCCTCAAAGGTTTCCTTTTATCCCTCATCTACGTGAGCGGCATGGCGCTGATCTATTCGGCCTTGGGCCTTATGGCGGCGCTCACCGGGCGCCTCTTTGGTTCTCTCACCATGAACCCATGGGTGTTTCTGGCCGTCGGCAATCTGTGTCTGTGTTTGGCCTTAATGATGCTGGAGGTGATTCCCGTACCTTCGATCGGCTTTTTTAGTCGACTTCAGGTGCGGCCCATGGCCGGCCATGACGCCTTATCCAGCTTTCTGGTGGGTGGGGCTTCGGCCCTGGTGGTGGGACCCTGCACTACGCCCATTCTGGGCGGGCTTTTGGCCGTGGTCGCCACCGGACAACATCTTCTATGGGGAACCTTGATGCTCCTCGCATTTTCCTATGGCATGGGGGTGTTGATCATCCTGGTGGGAACCTTTACGGGCCTTTTGGCCTCCCTGCCACGATCGGGACTGTGGATGCGAAGAATCCAGCGCCTTTTTGCGCTGGTCATGATAGGAGTGGCGGAATATTTCTTTGTCAAAGCAGGGGAGATGTGGTTGTGAAAGTGCGAAGGCAACGGGCCCTACTGATGGGGTGCATGGTGGGAATGTGTTTGTGGGCTTCGACGCCCGTTTTTGCCCAGTCCATGATCGACAAGATCCTGGGGCTGGTGGGCGGGGCAAGCGTAAGCGGCCAACAGGACTTTGATTTGCCGAGCACCGACGGAGAACGGGTGCTTTTGAGCGAATTTCGAGGCAAGAAACCGGTTCTGTTATACTTTTGGGCCATTTGGTGCCCATCGTGCCAGGCCGTCAAGCCGGAATTGGTTAAGCTGCGACAGAAGATGCCCGAAGATCAGCTGGAAATTCTGGGAATCAATGTGGGCACGGGAGATTCTTTTGAACGCGTGAAGAAATATCAGAAAGCGCACCCCATGCCGTTCAAGGTCCTCTACGATGCCGAAGGTGCCGTCACCAGAGCCTTTGATGTGCGCGGGATTCCTCTATTCGTGGTGGTGGACAAGACGGGCTCGATCGTTTATCGTGACCATCAGTTGCCTTCGGACATTCGGCGTCTCATCCAATGACATCATTCTAAGGGTGCTGTGCATGAAAGACATTCTGACCATCATCATGGCAGGCGGGCGCGGAGAGAGACTCATGCCCCTGACCCGGGACCGATGTAAACCGGCGGTTCCCTTTGGCGGTATCTATCGGCTGATCGATATTCCCTTGAGCAACTGCGTGAATTCGCAACTCTATAAGATTCTGGTGTTTACCCAATACAAATCCCAGTCTCTGGTGGATCATTTGGAAGATGGCTGGAACATCTTTTCGGGAGCTTTGGGCCATTATCTGAGAGTTGTCGCGCCGCAGCAAAGGCTGGGGGAAGATTGGTACCGGGGCACGGCGGATTCGGTGCGCCAAAACCTGTACCTCATCGAAAGGGAAAGCCCCCGTCATGTGCTCATCTTGTCCGGAGATCATGTCTATAAGATGGACTACACCTTGTTTCGACGCTTCCACGAGGAAAAGGAAGCGGATGTGACGGTGAGTCTTCTGGAAGTGGACCGTGCCACGGCCTCTGCGTTTGGCATCGCCGAAGTGGATGCCGAATATCGCATCCGTGGTTTTGAGGAAAAACCCAAGGACCCCAAACCGATGCCTGAAGATGCCTCCCGAAGCCTGGCCTCCATGGGAATCTATATCTTCAAGCGGGACGTGCTCTTGAGCGTGCTGAAGGAAAGTGACGACGAAGATTTCGGTCGGGATGTCATTCCTCGACTGGTGCGGGAAGCCAAGGTCTACGCCTATCCTTACCGGCGGTACAATCTCATTAAGGATGAGGTGCCCGTCTATGACCCGGAAGCGGGCTACCATTTTAAGACCCAATATCCTACGCGGGATTCCAGCTATTGGCGCGATGTGGGCAGCCTGGATGCTTACTGGAATGCCAACATGGACCTGACGGGTATCGCGCCTTTTTTTAACCTCTACGGTCGACGCTGGCCCTTGAGAGGCCTGCAGCGGCAGGTGCCTCCGGCCAAGTTCGTGGCTTCCGGCGGTGACCCGGCATCTTTGCGTGCCGGCACGGCCCGGGATTCCGTGGTGCCCCCCGGTTGCCTGATCAGTGGAGGGATTGTGCGCCACTCGGTCTTGTCCTACAACGTGATTGTCAACTGTCATGCCGAAGTGGACGAATCGGTCATCATGGACCACGTGGAAATAGGGCACCATTGCCGCATCAAGAAAGCCATCATCGACAAGGACAACGTGATTCCTCCCCACACCGAAATCGGCGTCACACCCCAGGAAGATCGCACGCGCTTTGTGGTGACCCCTCGAGGCATTACCGTGGTGCCTCGTGGCGCCTTTCCCCGGCCATGACGACCGGCTGCAGGGGACGCGATGCTTGGGGGAAAATCGACATTCTTGGTGAAGTCCTAAGACCAGATCTTCAAGAAAATCGTGAAGGCGATCATCGGGGAAAACCTCATCCCATGGTCCAATGGAGTCGGGTAAGGTGCTTATCCATGGCTTCACAATGCTTGGCGACGACCTCGAACCGTTTGTCCACGGCGTCAAAACGGGCGGCGATTTCCCTCTGTAGGGCTTCAGACCCTTTGTTCAGGGCGTTACCGGCGCACGTGGATTTCCCCGAAGAGCACTGCGTTCGTTTTTCAGCGGGCTGTGGTGATGCAGGGCATGGCGGCTTGGGCCGATCCTTGAAGGAGTCAAAGGAGCGTTCCGGATGGCTTTGACTTTTGGGTCGAGCCTGAACCGTTCCTGTAAAGGGAATGAAGTGGTTTAAGATGGCAGAATTGAGGTCGCGGCGTGCGCCGCCCTCGCCTAGATCAAGGCGAACTTTACGAGAACGCGGTTTTTTCATGGGCCGTGCAGATACTACCGTTTTCAGCGGTCAAGCGTACCTCAATATGCTGCAGGAAGGTCAAAAGTTGTGGCGAGAAGGGGAATGGCGAAACGGCGATTTCGGAACAGTTTAAGACAGTCCGGACAAAATCACTTTCTTTTTGACAACGCCCGTTTGCGGATCCTCAATGGACTTTTCTAAAATGCGCACGGCCTGCACGCTTTCCACCGCTTTCCACGAGGATTCCGGCGCGATGATCACGGTTCCCGCAGCCACCGTGCCGCCCACTCTAATTTCTGGACGGTCCTTTTTCATCTTGGCCCACTGCATGAGGCCTTGCACTTCCTCTTCCAGGTCGGCCAGGTCTCGAGCGCACTGTGTTCGGCGGTCGACCACTCGAACAAGAGATGATTTGAGGGCATCCTGCACTTGAAAAAGTTTTTCCACCTTTGGTTCGGTGTCCTGAATGGCCTTATGAAGGTTTTCTAGGTGTGCCCGGGTCGAGGCGCTCTTGACGGCGACTCCGTCCTCTTCAAGCTTTCGAATTTCCAAAAGGGTTCGATCCTGAAACTGCACCATTTTTCCAATGGCGAGTTCAGTGCGGCTCAGAGCCTTTCTTTGTCGAGTTTCCACGTTCTTGAATCGCAGGGTTCGATCCTTGAGCTTTTGCATGCGGTCCCGCAGGGAGCTCAATTTTCTTTTCAGAATCGGGTCTTCGCCCACAACAAGTCGGCAGGCCTTGGACTTTTCCGAGCCCACATGAAGCAAAAGCATCTTTCCAGCGGCCGTGATTTGAGAAGACAAAACGGTGGCGGTGGGGGCAAGCAGGGATTCGGAGGTTTCGACGGTGCTGTCCACGATACTGCTGGAAACGGCCACGTCCCCGCAGGCGCAGACCGTGCTTCCCGCAAGATGCCGCGCCTTGACCTGACCCTCGGCATGGATAGAGGCATTGATGACGCCCCCGGAAATCATCACGTTGCCTTCGGCGAGAATTTTCCCCCCGTGAATTTCCGAGGCGGTCACCGAGGCGGCCTTGACGCGAAAACCCGCGGTGATGGTGCCGGAGATTTTCACATCACCGTCAAAGACCACATGGCCTGTTTTCAGGTCCACATCGCCGACGATTTCCAATTCGGAGTGGACGCTGATTTTGCCGTCCGCACTGATTTGAGGGCGTCCGGTGCGCGCGGCAAAAACTTGCGTGCCGTCTGCGGAACGGAGCGCACCTTTTCCAGCGCGCAGCACGATGTCCAAGGGTTTGGGTGGTTCGATCGGATGACCGAAGACGTCGGTGCCGGGTGTTCCTGGGGTTGGCGGAATTCTTTCGGCCAAAAGGTCCCCCTCGCGAACGACAGGAATTTCCCCTCGATCTCGAAAGTCTACAGATCCCCCTTTGCGGAGGCGGCCGACCTTGAGAGGGTCCGTGTCGAAGTGGTACTGAATGGAGGCGTCACGCCCGGGTGTAGGGGGATCGCCGCGTGCCACAACGATGGATCCTTTGACGCCGGGGCGGGAAAGGATCTTCGGCACAATGTCCGAAGGAAGCGTGATCCCATGGCAGATGCCGCGTTTTTCGATAAAAGCGCGCAGCTCGGCAAGAGTGAGATTCGACGGAGGCTTTTGGCTCCACACCAGGGAGGCTTCCAGGCGATCTGAAGACACCACCACGTCAAACACGTCCTCAAGGGCCTGAAGGCGCTCGCTGGAAAGGAAGGTCTCCGTGGATGGGGGCGTTTCGGGAGCTTCACACACAAGGGAGACAGCCTCAGCGGGTGGTGCCGTGGATGCCGCAAAAGCGTCCTTTAAAGCCTGAATGGCGCCGTGGTCCAGAATGTTTTCTTCGTAAAGGACCTGCTCGATGGAATAGAATTTTCTATCCCGCTTGAAGAGTTCCATCTGGCGCCCCAGGGCGCGCTTTTCCTCTTGCGGAAGCAAAAAGCCCTTGGTCACCGCATAGTGCAGAAGAGGTTTTTCTTGTTCTCGAAGCTTGAAGAAACGCTGGAGCTTGAGAAGCGCCTTCATCTGAGTGGGGGTGATGACCCCCATGTCCACGAGAATTTCTCCCAAAAGCTTTTTTTCGCCCGCCGACGCCAGAGCCTGCTGAGTTTTCAAGGCCTTTTGCACGGTTTCCTTCGTGGCCAATCCGTATCGAATGACCAATTTACCGAAAACAAGCTGGGCCTTCGTCGGAGAAGCTTTGTCCTCAGGGGCCATGGCTCGCCTTTTGCCATAAGAGGGCCATATTCGCCAAGACGTTTCCTATAGCTATAGAATTGTCACCAAATCGTCAAGCGATTGACACAGCGAAAGCCTCCAAGCCATGGGCCGAGGAAGGCTTTGACTTCAGAGCCTCACAGGGTGAGGGTGCGCCGTTCTTCTTTTGTGGCCTGTTCAAAGTGGTACGCAGCTCTCAAGACGGTGGCTTCGCCCAGGTGCGGTCCCAGAATCTGGACTCCAATGGGCAAGCCTTGCGAGGTGTAGCCGCACGGAAGGGACAGGCCGGGGATTCCGGCGAGGCTTGCCGGCAGAGTGAAGACGTCGATGAGGTACATCTGGAGAGGATTTTGGGTTTTTTCACCCAGGACGAAAGCCGCCGTGGGGGACACGGGGCCCAGTAGCACGTCACAGTGCTCAAAGGCTCTCAAAAAATCCTGGCGAATCAGAGTCCTCACCTGGGAGGCTTTGAGGTAGTAGGCATCGTAGTAGCCGGAGGACAGGCAATAGGTTCCCAGCATGATGCGCCGCTTCACTTCGGTGCCGAATCCTCGGCTGCGGGATTCCTTGTACATGCTGAGTAGATCTCGCGCTTCGGAAAACCGGTAGCCGTATTTGACGCCGTCATACCGTGCCAGGTTGGAACTGGCTTCTGCCGGTGCAATGATGTAGTAGGCCGCCACGCCGTAATCGGTGTGGGGAAGGGACACGTCACAGAGATCGGCTCCGAGTTCTTGAAAGATGCGGCAGGCCTTTTCGGTGGCTGCCGCCACTTCGGCATCCACGCCCTCGTTGAGGTATTCCTTGGGCAAGCCGACGCGAAGGCCTCGAATGGGCTGCGTCAACGCGGCCATGTAATCATCCGTCGGCTGCGCAATGGATGTGGAATCTTTGGGATCGTGGCCGGCCAGCACGGAGAGAAGAAGAGCCGCATCGCGCACATCTTTCGTCATGGGTCCGATTTGATCCAGGGAGGAGGCGAAAGCCACGAGGCCGTAACGGGACACGCGACCATAGGTCGGCCTCAACCCAACAATGCCGCAAAAGGAAGCCGGCAGACGAATGGAGCCTCCGGTATCCGTTCCCAGGGCGGCGGCGCAGAGGTCGGCGGCGACGGCGGCGGCCGACCCGCCACTGGACCCTCCCGGCACACGGTTCATGTCCCATGGGTTTCTGACAGGGCCAAAGGCCGAATTTTCATTGGAAGAGCCCATGGCAAACTCATCCATGTTGGTTTTTCCTAAAAGGATGGCTCCCGCCGCCCTCAACCGTTCCACTGCCGTGGCATCGTAAGGTGGGTTGAAATGTTCTAGAATCTTGGATCCGCAGGTGGTGCGAAGGCCTTTGGTGCACAGAACATCCTTGATGGCCAAAGGAACACCCGCCAGGGGCAAAGCCGTAAGGCTTTTGCGGCCTGCATCGTAGTCTTGGGCGTCTTTGAGGGCCTGTTCGGCCGTGACCGTGAGGAAACAATTGAGTTGAGGGTTCAGTCTTTGGATGCGATCCAGGTACGCACGAACCACTTCCGTCACACTGCATTGCTTTGCCAAAAGAGCTTCTCTGAGCCCATGAATGGTCAGGTGGGTCACGGACGACACTTCCTTTCCTTTGTCCACTTTAGATGACTCGGGGAACCACAAAATTGGCGCCGTCACTTTGCGGCGCATTGGACAGGGCGCGATCCCGATCCAGGGAAGGGTGAACCGCGTCGGGCCGAAACACGTTTTCCTGCTCTATGGCATGAGTTGTGGGTGGCACCTGGGAGGTGTCAACTTCGTGGAGTTTGTCCATGTATTCCAAAATCATGTTGAGATGCTGCGTCATGGCCAACTCTTCCTCGGCACTGAGACGGAGCCGGGCCAGTTCCGCCACATGCCGCACTTCCTCCAACGTGATCTTTTCCACAGGTGCTCCCTCGCGATTCATAACCGATTCGACCTCTCTCTTCATGCCCCATTGTTGGCGTGCATGCTACCACAAACGCGCACGGGCTCACAAGGATGGGTTGCAGTTCAACCCCGTTGCTTCTAAGATTTATTTTTGAAGCTTTGGGATCACTCTACGCTGAAGAGAGGACAGAGGATTCTTCATGGACATTGGACTCACGCCCCCGCAGCAGGAAGCCGTGGAATCCATCGGCCGGCCCGTTTTGGTCGCCGCCGGTGCCGGAAGCGGCAAAACGCGAACCCTGACCGCCAAAATCGCTTACCTCGTCAACGCCTTGGGATACGATCCCGAGCGAATCCTGGCCATCACCTTTACCAACAAGGCCGCCGAAGAAATGAAGCGGCGTCTGGAATCCATGACGGGGCGGCCCGCCCGAGCCTTTCCTTGGGTGCGCACCTTTCACAGCGCCTGTTTTCACATTCTCAAAGAACATTGTGAGCTCTTGGGTTACACGCGGCCTTTGAGCATCCATTCCGAACACCAGCAGCGCATGGACATGAAAAAGGCTTTGGCGGAACTGGACATCGATACTGCCTACCTCAATGCCTATCGATCCGTCGTTTCTCGAGCCAAGAACAGTGAGGATCCGTGGGCCTATTTGGCGCAACCAAGCCGCCTGTTCCGCCTTCAGGAAGTGTTTGAGCTGTACAACCGCATTCTGGCCCAACACAATGCCGTGGATTTCGATGACATTCTGGCCTTGACGCGAGAGCTTCTCACCCAGAACGAAGCCGTGCGACGCCGCTGCCAGAACCTTTTTGATTACGTGCTGGTGGACGAGTTTCAGGATTCCAACGCCGTGCAGTGCCGCATCATGGATTTGTTGCTTCGCGATGGCAACCTCACGGTTGTGGGAGACGACTACCAAAGCATTTATCAATTTCGTGGAGCGGATCCCTCCTTTTTCATCCATTTTCCCAAAAATTATCCTCATGCCAAAATCGTTCGGCTCGAAGAAAACTTCCGATCCACACGACCCATTGTGGCGGCCGCGGAAGCCCTCATCGCCCAAAACGCCTCTCGAATCGAAAAGAAGTGCTTCAGCCGCCGCGACGGAAAGCCCGTGGAAGTGCGTCAATTTCCCAGTGACAATGACGAAGCGCAATGGGTGGCGCATCGTTGCAGGGCTTTGCATCTGGACCAGGGTGTGCCCTTTCGGGACATGGCCGTGCTTTATCGAACCAAGTTCTGTTCCATGGTGTTGGAGCGGGCCATGCGGCACAAGGGGGTGCCTTACACCATGATGGGAGGCCGGGGTTTTTTTGAACGCCGCGAAGTGCAGGACATTCACGCCTATCTCATGAGTGCCTTGAATCCCAAGGACGATGTGGCCTTTGAGCGCATCATCAACGTGCCGCGACGGGGACTGGGCAATGCCACCCTGAAAAAGATTTTGGCCACCGGAGGGTCTGGCACACCGCTTCAGGAAAAATGTCGGCGCGCCTTAAAACGAGGACTGCTCGGCAAAAAAGTCGCCGCGGCCATGGAGGAGCTTCTAAAGCTTCTGGAAAACCTTCGAGAACTCAAGCCCCACGAAGCCATACAAACCGTCGTGGAAACCTGCCGATATGAAGAGTACCTTCGGGGAATCAGCGAAGGAGAGGACGATTTTGTCGCGCGACGGGAAAATATCGAGCAGATGGTGGAGGCAGCGCGTCAGGCCGCGGACATGGAATCCTATCTGGAATCGTGTGCCCTGATTCGCGAAGACCAAGACGATGCGGAAGCGGGAGCCGGGGTACGGTTGGCCACCTTTCATGCGGCCAAGGGCCTGGAGTTTCAAGTCGTCTTTGTCATTGGGATTGAAGAAGGCCTGCTTCCCCACTGGCGCTCCGTGCACGTCGAAGGCGCTTCCGCCGAAGGCCCAGGCGAGGAAAGTCTTCAGGGTCTTGAAGAGGAGCGGCGGCTTCTCTATGTGGCCATGACGCGTGCCGTTGGAGAACTTTATCTGTCCCATGCCATGATTCGAAAGGGGGATTTGGTGAGGCCAAGCCGTTTCTTGTCGGAACTTCCCGAAGAATACGTTGTGCGGCGAAGCTGGTGAGCGAGGGAAGAAAATGCTGTGGAAAGTGGCGACCTTCAATGTCAACGGCGTGCGGGCGCGCTTGGACCGGCTCCTGGCATGGATTTCTGAGCAGCATCCTCACGTGCTATGCCTTCAGGAAACAAAATGCCAGGATGCGGTGTTTCCTCGACAAGCCTTGGAGGCGCTGGGATATGAGGTTCTGGTCAAGGGAGAAAAATCTTTTAACGGGGTGGCGGTGCTGACACAGGAGACGCCAGAGTCCGTGGTCATGGAAACCGGCGACCCCTTGTTGGACCGTGAGGCGCGCTTTTTGGCCGTCCAGGTGCAGGGCGTATGGGTCATCAACACCTACGTGCCTCAGGGGCGTTCCCCCGACGATCCTGCATTTCAGTACAAGCTGGATTTCTTGAATCAAGTGGGCCGGTGGATTCAGGAACGCTTTTCTCCGCAGGATCTCTTGATCTGGACTGGGGACATCAATGTGGCACCAGAGGCCATCGATGTCTACGACCCCAAACGTCTCGAAGGCGAAGTGGGGTTTCATCCCGAAGAACGGGCCAAGCTGAAGGAAATCATGGCCTGGGGTTTGGTGGATCTTTTGCGGCGCCTGCATCCGCAGGCCAAGCAGTTCACCTTTTGGGATTACCGGTTGCCCAAAAGCTTTGATCGCAACCTGGGCTGGCGACTCGATCACATGCTGGTGACGGAACCCATGGCGCACAGGTGCGCGGAATGCTTTGTGGACACTGGCCCACGGGGGCAGAGCAA
This sequence comes from Desulfosoma caldarium, assembly GCF_003751385.1. Lineage (NCBI taxonomy): Bacteria > Pseudomonadati > Thermodesulfobacteriota > Syntrophobacteria > Syntrophobacterales > Syntrophobacteraceae > Desulfosoma > Desulfosoma caldarium. The sequence continues at coordinate 127,317 of NZ_RJVA01000011.1, forward strand.
GCCCAGTGATCATACGCCCGTGGTGGCCGTTTTTGACATGAGTTCGCTTTCCTGAGAGGCACGAATCATGGTCCTTGGAGTTTCCACGTCGTGGGCGGCGGGACAGGTGACCCACGGAAGAGACTTGGTGGAGCGCTGCAAAGCCTTGAATGTGGCCGCCCTGGAATTGGACTATCGTGTGCCCGCGCCCCTGTTTCAGCAGGTGGCCATGGCGTTAAAGGGTTCGGGGATTCAGGTGGTCAGCCTTCACAATTTTTGCCCTGTGCCCGATCCCGTGCCTTGGGACCGGGTGTGTGCCGAGCCGTTTCTTTTGAGCCATACGGATCGAGAGGAGCGGCTTCGCGCGGTGCAGTGGACGCTCAAGACCATGGAACATGCCAATGCCTTGGAAGCGCCGTATGTTGTGCTGCACTGCGGTCGCGTGGCCATGGACGCGGAACTGCCCACCCTGACGGCCTTGCGGGAAAGGGTCGGAGTGCAAGCCCCAGAATACCAGGCCTTCTTAGAGCGCAAATTGGCCGAGCGCCAGGCTCGACGCACGCCTTTTCTGGATGCACTGCTCTGGAGCCTGGACCGGCTGGCTCGAGAAGCCCAAAGGCTTCACGTTATGCTGGGTTTGGAAAACCGAGCCCACTACCATGAAATGCCAAACATGGAAGAGTACCAGGTTCTGTTGCATGAATTGGAGGGGGCACCGATAGGCTACTGGTACGATACCGGGCATGGACACCTCATGGAAATTTTTGGTTGGGGAAACCCCATGGAAACCTTGAATGCCTGCCAAGACCAACTCGTTGGAATTCATGTTCACGATGCCGTTGGCCAGAGCGATCACCTGCCGCCCGGCTCAGGACACATTCAGCTGGAGCCCGTGGTCCGCCTGGCAGGCCGCCTGGGCTGCCCTTTGATCGTAGAGCTGAAAGCCGGCACAAACGATGACGACTGTCAAGCCGGCGTGGAACATGTGCGAAAGCTCATGGAGGCCGTGGCCGAACCCGTGGAGGACCAGGATGAGAGAGCCTCGCATTCCCGTCTTCACCCATGATCTTTTCTTGGAATCCTATACTCAGGATCCGGCGGCAGCGCCGGGACGCATGCAATGCATTCGAGATGCCATTGCCGATGTGAGCGAATTTCGCGAGGCACTGCCGGCTTCTTGGGAAGATCTTCAAAGAGTGCACACGCCCCGGCATATTCAGGAGGTCATTCGAGAGGGGCTGGACCGTGTGGCTTCCTTGGCCGCAGGGGCCACCGTGATGGCCGCCGTGGAAGGATTGCAAAGGCCTTCCTTTGCTCTGGTGCGTCCTCCTGGACATCATGCCTCCGCGGACAGTTCCTGGGGCTTTTGCTATTACAACAACGTGGCCATCGCCGTGGAATACCTCAGGCACCACCGTCACATTGGAACGGCCTACATTCTGGATTTCGACCTTCACTACGGCGATGGCACCGTCAATATCTTGGGGGATAAGGGCTACGCCGCGATTCTGAACCCTCAAACCGAAGACCGAAAAGAATATCTTCGCCTGGTGGAAAAAAACTTGTCGGAAGCTCAGGCCGACATCCTTGCGGTGTCCGCAGGCTTTGATGCGCACCAACAAGATTGGGGAGGCGTGCTCTTAACCGAAGATTACACGGCCATAGGGGCCATGATACGCGCGACCTGTGCACGCCTTGGCATAGGATGCTTTGCCGCCCTTGAAGGAGGCTATAACCATACGGTGCTGGGAAAGAACGTTCGAGCTTTTCTGCTTGGACTTCTGGGCCGTGACGCGTCGACCGCTTGACAGGCACGAAAACATTTTCGGGACGGGGGCCGCGAAGCTCGCCAACCCCGCGAAAACGAGCCTTGACGTGCTCGTGTCCTCGATTTTTTCGTCCGCGGGCACAATCATTCCAAAGCAAGAGGGGCGAAGTGTTCAAGAACGGCCTGCAAGGCTTCTTGCTTTTGGCCTTGGTTGTGGGCCTGAACAAGGCTTACGGAGGCCTTTCAGAAACCACGGCACAGGTTCGTCGCTCCGTCGTGGCGGTGGGTACGTATCAGGCCTTGCGGCGCCCGCCGTCGGTTTTCCTGGGCACGGGATTTGTCGTGGCCCAAGGACGGCACATTCTCACCAACGCTCATGTTCTTCCGAAAGAGCTGGACAAGACGCATCGAGAAGTTCTTGCGGCCTCTGTGGGTCGAGGTCCCCACGTGCAATGGAGAGAGCTGGAGGAGGTGGCTCGGGACTCGGAGCACGACGTGGTGCTGCTGCGCATGCAGGGGGGCCCTTTGCCACCGCTGACTGGATACGTCCTTAGTTCGAGAAGGTCAGGACATCGCGTTTACCGGATTTCTCATCGGCGTGGTGCTCGGCCTTTACCCGGTGACCCACCGGGGGATCATCTCCGCCTTGAGCCCAATGATGATTCCGGTCAAATCCGGACAATCCCTGACCCCCGATCTCGTGCAGAAGCTCAAGAAGGCCTTTGACGTGTATCAGTTGGATGCCACGGCGTATCCGAGAAACGGTGGAAGTCCTCTGTTTCACCCGGACACGGGCCGAGTCCTGGGAATCGTGAACAAGGTTTTGCTCACCCAAGGCAAAGAAAAAGCCTTGGAATCCCCAAGCGGCATCAGTTTCGCCGTTCCCATTGTCCATGCGGTCACCCTGATGCAAAAAGCCGGAGTGTCCCCCTAGTGAGCCATCTTCATCACGCGGAATCCGGCTCTGTGGACCGATAAAGGAACACGTAGTCCAAGCCGTTGACGGTGATGGTGCACTGTGCGCCGCGGGATTGGGCATACACGAGCCATGCTGGTCGGGAAGGTTCACAGCATTCTACGTTGGGTGAAAAAAAACCTCGCCGACCATCGTACCAGGCAAGAAGCATGGGATTTTTTAAACGCTTCTGGGCTTCATGGTCGGCCATTCGACGGGCTTCATCGAAGGTGAGGGTATCCGGTCGGTCCTTTAGATCCACGACGTTTTCCAGCATCCATCGCTCCAAAGGAATACATGTTTTGGCGATCGTTACGGTCATGAGGCATGATCCTTTCTTGGCAAAGAGCATGGGCAACAGCCCACACTCATTAAGATAATGAAAAGGCGTGAGCGGTCATGGCCGAGGGCGTTCCACAGGTCTTGCCCTCACCGAGCACTGCTGCCCCATGAAAGCTCGTTTTCGTAGGGGCGTGCAACAGGCGGCGGCCTGGTTGAAGGGTCATGATACCACGTCCTCGTGTTCAAAATGTCGCAAAGCTTTGGGGTCGGCGCTTTCCATCGCGTCGATCCACCCTTGAACCCTCCTTGCTCCATAGGCTGCTTTCCACGCGTCCAGGATGGCTTGAACCGGAATGTCGGCATAGACTCCATGATAGGCCACGTATTCCATGAACCTTTGCTGTTGCTTGTTGTACGGATGAAACAAGGAGTCTCTTTGACCGTCGAAAACCAAGGGCTCGATCCCGTGCCGCAGGCACAGCTCCTTGTTGAAAGCCGGCGTGGCCTTCACCCAGCGGCCCTCAAGGAAAAGATCCGTGTACCCATGAAAGACGAAGAGGTCTGAGCCCAAGTATTCCAGGAGCTGTTTCGTGGCCAGGTGGTTCCTCACGGTGGCGAAACCCACGCGGGCCGGAATGCCTTGGGACCGAGCCAGCGCACAAAGAAGCCCGGCCTTGGGAATGCAAAAGCTTCGGCCTCGCCTCAAAACCTCGCTCGCCTGGTAATGTTCTGGTCGATAAAAGGGCGAGTAGGGATCGTAGCGAATGCGGTCGCGCACCGCTTCGTACAACCGAACGGCCTTTTCCACAGAATTTGTGGCGTTCCCGACGGCCTCACTGGCGAACTCAAGCACTCGAGGATGTTTCCAGTCCAGAATAGCCGTCGGTTCCAGATAGGGTTGCATCGTCATTTCTTCACACCTTCTTGCCCTGATGAGATCAGCCGCCAGCTTTCACTTGGCTGAAACTCGGTCCCGAAGCATTTCCACATAAATGGCGATGGATACCTCTTTGCCAATCAGGCCTTTTTGAAAAAACTCGCCGTTGCCCACGCCAAATTCCAGACGGTCGATGGTCGTGTGAGCTTCAAAACCGATGATTTCTTTCGATGGATCCATGGGATGAACGGTGGAGCCGAGATAGCGGAATGGTAAGTCCAAAGGGCGACGGACGTTTTTAATGGTGAGGGTGCCTCGAGCGATGAAGTCGGTGGTAGATTTTCCCGAAAGGATTTGCGTGCTTTCGAACGTCATGACGGGATATTTTTCGGCGTCGAAGAAATCGGAAGACCGCAAATGGGCGTCTCGCTTTTCAACGCGCGTGTTGATGGAATTGACTGGAATGGTCACCGTGACGGCCCCCGCTTCGGGCCGCGCCGGGTCGAAAACCATGTGACCTTGCACCTCATCAAAGGTTCCGGCAACTTTTGCCAGAATATGCCGAATGGTAAAGGTCACACTGCTGTGGAAAGGATCAAAGGACCAGGCTTCGCCCTGCGCCGCGGCCGCGTTCCACCCTGCACCCCATATCACGCATAACGCCAGCCAGATTGCCAGTTTCTTCTTCATGATTCACTCCTTCATAGTGAGTGCCAACAATGTCTCGCGTCAAAAGGCCCCGCGAAACAGATTCATGACCTTATGGTAGGATTGAAAGGAGTTTCCGTCCAGAGGGCGCTCACCCACCTGTCGTTCCAAGGCCTTGAAACGGGCATGACAAGCGGCCGAAGAAATGCTAAAGATTCGGTGAAAAAAGGTACAAATGGCTTGAAAAGATGCCGAGAATTTTTTGGACTATCGCAGAAAAGGGGACCTGGCTCATGACGACCGTCATGCCTGAAGGGGAAGCCATCCGCAAAGCCGTCAAGTGGGTGTCCAATTGTGTGCAGGAAAACCCGGACAAACCCGTGCAAAAGATCGTTTGCGAGGCGATTCTGCGCTTCGATCTCTCGCCCATTGAAGCGGAGTTCCTCATGGATTTTTACAAAGCCAAACGCCGAACCGAACCCTAGCGGTCGAAAACGCCATCAATGCTCACAGGCTTTGAAGGGCGGGCCATGATCGGTCTTGATGGCGTCAGCACACGGAAGCGAGGCTCATGGGTTTGTGCGCGTGAATCTTGAGACGCCAGTGGTTGTGGCAGCCTAAATGGCAAACCACTTTGACGGTGACGAATTTTTGACGACACGGAAACCACACTTCTTCACTGGCGCTGGGGTTTTCACAGACGCGGCAAAACCACTGGTAGCCCGTTACATACCTCTGGTGGCTTGGGTCGAGGCGCAATCGAAACCGTTTAAAGAGTTGATCGCGGTTGTCGCCGTAGGAAGAGGCATGGCCTTCGGCGCAAGCCTGTTGCCTGCGAAAGAAGTCGTCCACGAAAAGGTTTTCGGACGTTTCTGGGTGGCGGCTTGTGCCGTTGTGGCAGGCATTCATGATGAGACCTCCTATGCAGCAGGGCATGGGAGGTGTTCCGCGAGAGCCTGGACTTGGTATGTTGCGTCAAAAGGGCTTTGTCATGCCCCTTTGGCCGTCCCGCACAGGTCACTTGCGACGTGAGGGGCGTCGTTCCGCGGCAAGCTGCTGAGCCGTCCACAACGCTGCGGTCAACCCCAAGGTCCACAGGAACAAGTAGCCAAACCAAGCCCCAACACTCATGGTCGCCTCCATGTTCTGCCTCCTTGAATGTGCTCGAACAGGCCCTTGGCCGCACAGCCGAAAACGCCGTGGCCCTGAGAGCTTTCGCACCCTGGGCACGGCATTGGTGGCCAGAATCCCTTAGTTCCAAACACTCGAGAGGGTGCTTCTCTTTACCGGCAGGGTTTCCGAGCCCGTTCTGTCTTCTTGTTTGAGGCAATTCTCTTGCCCATCCATTGTTTTCATCGGCACAACGAGAGCGAAACATGAAGGAAAAAAGTGGGGGAAATGGGTTGTCAGAGGGCGCCGAATCTGCGATCTTGGACAGGGCAAAACGTCACAGCACTGGGGGAAAAAACGGCAGGCATGCCATGCGTGTCATGACCTTTAACCTGCGCTTTGAAAACGACAGGGACGGACAAAACAGTTGGATTTACCGCCGCGATCTGGTGGTGGCCATCGTGCGACGATACCGGCCTGACGTTTTGGGAACCCAGGAGGGTCGCTGGACCATGCTGCAGTATTTGGCGGAGGCTCTTCAGGACTATGCCATTCATGCACCGCACCGCGTTTTAGACGACACGTGCCAGTACCCTACCCTTTTTCTGCGCAAGGATTGGGGTACGGTGGTGGACGGGGCCGAATTTTGGTTGTCTCGAACCCCTCAAGTACACCGCAGCAAGGATTGGGACAGTGCCTTTCCGCGAATGATGAGTTGGGCCAGAGTAGTGGAAAAGAGCACGGGAGCCGATTTGTGGGTCTCTGTGACCCACTTGGACCATATGGGTGCCGAAGCCCGCGTAGAGCAGGCGCGCATCCTTGCCCAATGGGTACAGGAGCATTTCGGTGCCCATATTGTCATGGGGGACTTCAACGATGGGCCGGAATCCACGGTTCACCGCCTTTTGACCCATTCGGTCGTGGGGTTGCAGGACAGCTGGCGTGTGGCCGGCAGAGGGGAAGGGGACGCGGAAAAAACGCACCATGGGTTTTCCGGAGTGCCACAAAAGAGTCGCATGGACTGGATTCTGATTTCTCGCCATTTTCACGTGCGTGAAGCGCACATTGTAAGGGACCACTTTGAAGGCAGGTATCCTTCCGACCATTTTCCCTATTACGCCGATCTTCAGTGGATAAATTCCCCGTCTTCGACCGAAACGTCTTGAAGGAGCAGTGGTGAAAGACACAATTCGTGTAGCTTTGGTGCAGCCCAAGCCCTACGCGGAATTCGACGATCCGAGAAATATCGCTCACGGCCTGCATCTTTTGGAAAGAATTCGGGGACATGAGCTGGACATGGTGTGCTTTCCCGAATACTTTCCCTTTGCCGGGGAAGAGGTGTTGGCCGAGGCTGCCCGGGATCTGCGATCCTACATAGTGGCGGGTTTGGTGGAACAGGATGGAGGCCGCCTTTACAACACGGCCACCCTGTTTGACCGTTCCGGTCGCCTTCTGGGCCGGCAGCGAAAGGCCAACGTGGGGGCTTTGGAACGGGATCATTTGCACATCACGGCGGGCGACGGAGTGTTTCGAGCCTTTTCGGTGGATTTTGGAAAAATTGGTCTTCCCGTCTGCATCGATTTTTGGGGGCAACCGGACGCTGCCACGCAGCTGGCCAATCAAGGCGTGGAGATTGTCTTTAACATCAGCATTTTTCCCATTCTGCGAGGTCACTGGAAAACCGGGGCTCTGGTGCGAGCCTTTGATAATTTCTTTGCCGTGGTGGGCGTGAACACGGCCGATTACAACGCCATGATTGGGGGTCGACGCTACCATCAACACGGTGGAGGAAGTTTTGTCCTTCAGCCGCCGCGCTTTTTGGACAAGGCGGCGTTTCGACGCTGGTTTCGAAGCTTGGACACCTTGGACGATTGGGTGACGCTGGAGCTGGATGCTTTGGAGCAGGTGCATGTGGCTGAGGTCCATCTGGGGTCTGTGCGTCGGTATCGCCGAGAGTTCTGGAATCGTTTTGGTTTTCAACGCGTGTAGCAGCAATTGAAGAGCTTTGCATGAAAAGAAAAATTTATCTGGAGATGCATACCCTTGCGGAGGCGCGGAACAAGTGGCGCCGCGCCGTGCAGGATCGGCGAACGGCAGTGGAAGAACTGCCCGTGATTTCTGCATTGGGGCGCGTTTTGGCGCGGCCTGTCACCGCCCGCCTGTCGGTGCCCCATTACCATGGTGCGGCCATGGACGGTTACGCCGTCAAAGCTTCTGACACCTTCGGGGCCAGCGCTGTGCGCCCTAAGCACCTCACCATCGGCCAACAGGCCTTTGCCGTGGATACGGGTGACCCCTTGCCTCAAGGCACCGACGCGGTCATCATGATTGAACACGTTGACCCCGTGGATGCCCACACCCTTGAGATTCGCAGTGCGGCTTTTCCCTGGCAGCATGTGCGCAAGGTGGGTGAAGACATCGTGGCCGGGGAACTGCTCCTGCCTCAGCAGCACCGCCTGCGCCCTGCGGATCTTGGCGCTTTGCTGGCGGCTGGCGTTTCCACGGTTTCCGTGTATGCCAAGCCACGCGTGTGGATTCAACCTACGGGATCGGAACTGGTTCCTGCTCAGGACGCGGCCAAGGCGGCACCGGGACAGATTGTGGAATTCAACGGCACGGTCATTGCCGCCATGGTGACGCAGGAAGGAGGCCTTGCCCTGTTGCAGGCCGGTATTGCCGACGATCCATCCACCCTGCGCGCTAGCATGCAGCAGGCGGCAGCCTCAGAAGCCGACCTCATCATCTTTAACGCGGGATCATCCGCCGGTTCGGAGGATTATACGGCTTCTCTGGTTCAGGATCTGGGCACGCTTCTTGTCCACGGCGTGACCATGATGCCGGGAAAACCCGTGCTTTTGGGAATCCTTGAGGGAAAGCCTTTCGTTGGGCTTCCCGGCTACCCTGTATCGGCCATTGTGGCTTTTGAGCAGTTCGTTCGTCCCCTCCTATACTGGATGCAGGGGTTGGCCGAACCGGGTTGGACCACCGTGGAAGCCGAAATGGGCCGCAAGATGCCATCCAAACTCGGCTTGGAGGAATTCCTTCGCGTCGTTGTAGGCCGTGTGCAGGACCGCCTTGTGGCCATGCCTTTGCAGCGGGGCGCGGGGGTCATCACCTCGTTGGTTCGCGCAGATGGGCTGGTGCAAATTCCGCAGGAATCTGAAGGCATCAACGAAGGAGAAGCCGTTCGAGTTCGCTTGTTGCGTGCCGAAGAGGACCTGGAACACACCCTGGTCATGATCGGCAGTCACGACAACACGGTGGATGTGATGGCATCGGAACTCAAACGGGTGGACTCGAGGCTGCATCTTTCATCCAGCAACGTGGGAAGCCTTGGTGGGCTTCTGGCACTGAAGCGAGGCCAGGCGCACTGTGCCGGAGCGCATCTTCTGGACACGGCAACCGGCGACTACAATCGATCCTATGTGGAACGGCACCTTCAGGGAATTCCCGTACGTTTGGTGCAGCTCGTTCGGCGTCGCCAAGGTCTGGTGGTTGCGCCGGGAAATCCGAAAAAGATTCAAAGTGTTCACGATCTGTTTCGACCCGACGTGCGTTTTGTGAATCGCCAAACTGGGTCGGGTACGCGCATTCTTTTGGATTATGAGCTGGCAAAAATCGGTAGGAGCCCGGAGGGTCTTCAAGGGTACGACTGGGAAGAGTATACGCACATGGCCGTGGCGGTGAACGTGCTCAGTGGAAGTGCCGACTGCGGCATGGCCATCTATGCTGCGGCGAAGGCTCTTGGATTGGATTTTGTTCCCGTGTGCGAAGAACGCTACGACCTGGTGGTGCCCGAAGCCTGCTGGAACGACGCGAAGATTCAGGCCCTTCTGCGAGTTATCGTGTCTGAGAGGTTTCGCCGACTTGTGGAGGCCATGGGCGGCTACGACCCTTCCCACTCGGGGACTATTGTGGGAATTTGGAACGGCGCCGCATGGCGTGAGGCAGACGATCCCAGAGGGGACTGATGGAGTCCTTGGCCCAGAGCCTGCCCAAGCCGAGAAATGCCAAGGCAAAAACCAAACCGGAAAGGGCCAACTGGCATAGAGCCTGAGCATAAGGGTTGGTCAGGTTCCATTGGGTCGTCCAGAACAAGGCTGCCGCAGAGGGGACGGCGGCAGCGACAGTCACGAAGGTGACTTTGAGAGATGAGATCAATAGGCCTTGAAAGGCCCGAGACCCCAATCGATGGCGCCACCATAGGCAAAGCAGGGTGGTATAGAGCGCCACGGAAAATGCGCTCACGGCCGCAACGCCTCGTGCGCCCGCCTGAACCACGGCGATATAGTAGAAGGGGATCACGGCCACGGTACACAGGGTGCCGATGACCGCCGGGGTGACCATGTCCTGCCGTGCATAATAGGCGCGACCCAAAATCTGCTGAATACCCCAGCAAAAAACGACAGCCAAAAGAATGCGAAGGGCCCACACGGTTTGGACCGTGTCTTCCGTGTTAAATCGACCTTGTTGAAAGACGAGCACGATGATGGGCTTGGCGGTGAGGATCATCCAAAGTGACAAGGGAATAAGGATGGTAAGGGTATTTCGAAAGGCGGTGTTGAGTGTTTCAAAAAATCTGTCCATGTCTCCCGAGCCGTAGGTTTCGGCCAGATAAGGATAGGATGCCGTGCCGGCCGCCTGCGCTACGACGCCCACGGGAACGAGCATGATGCGTCGTGCATAATTGAGCCAGCTGATGGCGCCGATGGCGGCCAGGGATCCGAAAACGCGCATTAACTGTTCGTCGAGAACCACGACAGACTGACCCACCATGAGGGGCAAGGCCAGCGCGAAGAATTTCTTCATCGCCGGATGCCACACCGTCCATTGCCACCGAAAACCTCCTCCGTACCTGACGGCCATCACAGGCAGCAAAAAATTGCCCACAAAGGCCCCGACCAGTACGCCCCAACAAAAACCGCTCATGCCGGATCGGCGCATGAGCAAGCCCAGCGCGATAATGAAGGCGTTGTAGATGAGCGGGCTCAGGGCTGGTGCCTGAAACTGCTTGCGAAAATACAAGACGGCGCTGAAGCAGGAGCCGAGGAGAAAAAACACCTGGGCTGGAGCGACAATGCGCAGAAAAAAGGCCAGTCGCGTTGCCGCTTGAGGACTCAAACCCGGTGCCGCCCAGTGGGCCAACGGATGGGCCCAAAGGATAACCAAAGCGCATAAAACGGAACAGGTCACCGCCGTCCAAAGGGTTACTGCCGAAAAAAAACGCCAAGCCTCTTCATCACTTTTTCGGAAGAGTTCCGTAAGTAAGGGAATGAGGGTGATGGAAAAATAGGCACCGGCCAGAAGGTAGTTGATGAAATCCGGAATGACGAACGCTGCAAAATAAACGTCCGATTCTTCGCTGGCCCCGAAATAATAGGAAATAACCTTGTCCCGGGCCAATCCCATGAAACGGGACGCCAAGACGCTGCCGCCCAGCAAGGCGGCGGCCCATCCCATGGCCTGTCGACGCCCCCAAAAGGACATGGGCTCAGTCCAGGTTGCTCAGAATGAGATCTTTTCGTGCTGGGTCCAGGGAAAGAATTCTACGGGCCTCGTCTGGTGAGGCGATCTCGCGTCCCGTCTCTCGGGCGATCCGCACGATTTTTTCTACCAACTTGGCATTGGTGGCCGGAGAACCGTCCGGCATAACGAGATTGTCTTCCAAACCGACACGCACGTGGCCGCCCATGACAATGGCAGCCGTGGCCAAGGGAATTTCTGCCTTGCCAATGCCGGCGACGCTCCACGTGGACCCGGGAGGAATGCTTTCCGAGAGGAACAGAAGATTCTTGACGGTTCCGGGCATGGATCCCGGAGCGCCGAGCACGAAGTCAAAGTGCAGCGGCGGATGAATGAGGCCTTTGCGCTGCAGATAAAGGGCATTGTTGATCATGCCCGTTTCAAAGACCTCGATCTCGGGTTTCACCCCCGTTTCGTTGAAAACCCCCGCAAGAAACTCAAGGAACTGGGGAGAATTTTCATACACAATGCCGGGCAAGTTGTTAGATCCCGTGGTAAAAGAAGCCATTTCCGGAAGCAGCCTGACGGGGTTCGCTCGAGCTTCCCAGTCCTTACCCGCGCGCGCTCCCGTGGACAGCTGGACGATCACTTCCGGAGCGAGGTCCTTGATGCGCCGAACGTTTTCCTTGAAACGACGCACATCCAGTGTCGGGCGTTGGTTGTCGTCTCGGGCGTGCACGTGAAAGAGCACGGCGCCCGCATCGGCACATCGGCGCACATCCCGAGCGATTTCTTCCGGTGTCATGGGAACATGGGGGTTCATGGCCTTTGTGGGAACGTTCCCGGTCAAAGCGACGGTGATGATGAGTTTTTCCATGGTGTACGCTCTTTGGTCCTTTGAGACGACATGTTAGGCCGGTTGTCGTGGGCTTCGAAGTTTCTGAAGGAAATAAATGAACCCGAAAAGAGCCAAACCGACGAGATATGCCCAATGGCGGTGGGCGTAATCGAGCCCCAGCCGAGGGGCTATCACATCGGGCCGCATCATGATAAGGGTGACGCCGAGCAGAAGCGGCACTTCATAAATGCGGTTTCGAGTGATGAGCCAGCCTTGCGTTGCGGCGGCAAAGGCAAAGTTGCCCAGGCAGGCCATGGCGAAGATCAGAAGCCCTTGCGACCAGCTGGAGATGCCATAAAGAATGAGGTCGTGGTTAAAGATGAACATGAAGGGCAGAATAGCGGTGCGAATGTCATACGTGAAGCCTTGCAAACCTGTGCGAATCGGATCGGACTTGGCTATGGCCGAAGCGGCATAGGCTGCAAGACCCACGGGAGGCGTGTCATCGGCCAGGATGCCGAAAAAGAAACAAAAGAGGTGAGCGGCAATCAGCGGCACTTCAAAGCCGTAGGACCCGCCGACCATGACGATGGCCGGGGCGGTCAAGGAAGCCATCACGATGTAGGTGGCCGTGGTGGGCAACCCCATGCCAATGATGAGGCTGGCAAGGGCCGTAATGCCGAGAAGCAAGTAGATGTTGCCGCCGGCCAACACATCCACGACCTGGTTGATTAATCCGCCCAGGCCCATGGCCACCACGCCCACGATAATGCCGGCGGCCGCCGTGGCCATGGCCACAGAGACCATGTTGCGAGCCCCCGCATTCAGGGCGGCGATAATGTCCAGCAAACCTTTTTTAAAAGCGGCCCCTACAGACTCCTTGCTTTTGTAGGCTCGCACACAGGGCTGCACGATCATGAGCAGACCGAGAACCCAAATGGCGTTGAAGGCGGACCTTTGGGGCGTGTGCCGCAGGATCACAAGTTCGTAGATGAGCATGGCGAGAGGAATAAGGTACTGCAGTCCACCGAGAAGCGTTTTGAAAAAAGGCGGCAGTTCCTCTCGGGGAAGACCCTGAAGTCCCAGCTTGGACGCTTCAAGGTGCGAGATGAACAGCAATGCCGCATAGGAAGCAAAGGCAGGTATGGCTGCGGCCTTGCACACTTCAATGTAGGGGAGGTTTACGTATTCTGCAATGATAAAGGCAGCAGCGCCCATGATGGGAGGGGCCAACTGGCCGTCGGTGCTCGCCGCCACTTCAAGGGCTGCCGCTTTCTTAGGCGGATAGCCTACCCGTTTCATGAGCGGAATGGTAAAGGTGCCCGTGGTCACCACATTGGCGATGCTGGATCCGGAAACCATTCCCGTGAGTCCGCTGCTCAAAATGGCCGCTTTGGCAGGCCCGCCCTTAAACCCTCCAAGTAGACTCAAGGCCAGTTGAATAAAAAATTGCCCGGCTCCGGCCTTCTCCAACATGGAGCCAAAAAGGACGAACAGGAAGACAATGGTGGCGGAAACATCCAAAGGTATGCCATAGATGCCTTCGGTGGACATGGTCATTTGACCCACAAACCGATTCAAAGACACCCCTTTAAAAGAGATGACGTCGGGCATGTAGGGCCCCAAAAAGGCATACAAAATAAATAGCGTGGCGATGACTGAAAGGGCCGGTCCGATGGTGCGCCGTGAGGCTTCCAAAAGCAAGACGACGAGAAGGATGCCCATGAAAATGTCGCGGGGAATGGGAGCGCCGTAGCGGTACACGATGCCTTGGTAGTCCAGAACAACGTAGAGGGAGGCGATGGCGGCGGTGACGGCGAGAACCCAATCCATGATGGGGACTCGGTCCGTAGCGGCCCAGTACCGAATGCCCAAGCGAGGTTTTCGAAACATGGGAAAACTAGCATAGACAATAAAAATGGCAAAGGCCAGATGAATGGCCCGAATGTACCAGGAGTCCAGAATGAGCCAGCTGGCGATGGACAGCTGAAAAAGGGACCAGCAGACGGCGACGGTGCTGACCACGAATTTCGCAACGCCGCGTTGAGCGCGGCCGGTGCCGGCTTCTTCTTCGGCCAGTTTCCGGGCAAGAGCGAGACCGCCATCCGTATTCATGGGATCAAGCGCCATGCAACATCCTTGAACCGCCCGTCGGATTGTGCCATGGTCTTGAAGATCTCAACGGGATCTGAAAACCCAAAGTCGGTGACGCCTATTGGCGCCACCGCCAGGCACCGGGTTACTTCAGCAGGCCTGTTTCCTTGAAGTATTTTTCCGCGCCCGGATGAAACGGAGCGGACAAACCTTCCAACATATTGGATTTGGTCAAAACAGCGTAGGCCGGATGCAAGGTCTTGAAACTTTCCAGGTTATCAAAGATTTCCTTGACAATGGCATAAACCACATCATCGGGGGTTTTCGCGGAAGTCACAAACGTAGCTTTGACTCCCACTGTGGGCACGTCTTCCTTATTGCCGGCTCCCTCGTACAAGGCGATGGGGATCGTGGCCTTAGCGTAGTAGGGATACTTTTTGATCAAGGCGTCGACGGGGGCGCCTTCAATGGGCACGAACCGCACTTTGCGATGGCCCGCCGTGGCTTCCTTAATGGCGCCGCTGGGGTGTCCCACAGTGTAGAAGAAAGCGTCGATGCGGCCGTCCTGAAGCAGCCCAGGGGCTTCGGCTGCTTTGGCTTGTTCTGCCTTAATATCCTTTTCCCAGTCCATCCCGAATGCTTGCAGCACGTCGATGGAGTTTTGCAGCTGTCCCGAGCCGGGGTTTCCGATGTTAACGCGTTTGCCTTTGAGATCCGCAAGAGTCTTGATGCCGGCGTCTTCGGCGGCCACTAAGGTCACCGATTCAGGGTGCAGACTGAACACGGCTCTGAGATCCTTTTGCGGCCCCTTATCCTTCCATTCCGCCTCGCCATTGATGGCCTGATACTGTCGGTCCGACTGAGCAATGCCGAACTCCAGGTCTCCCGCCAGGACCGCATTGATGTTAAAAACGGACCCTCCCGTGGCTTCTACGGTACAGCGAATGCCGTAGGTGTCCCTTTTGCTGTTGATCATTTTGCAAATAGCACCCCCCGTCGGGTAATACACACCGGTGATGCCGCCTGTACCGATGGTGACAAAAACTGTTTTGGCTTGACAAGGTACCGCCCCCCCGGCAACCAAAGCCGTTCCCAGCAACAAGACCAAGGCAAGAAACATTCCGGTACGCTTCATGGGCTTCCTCCTTTGTTCGATAACCGATCGTTCACGATGAAAACCCCGTGCCTTTTCCTTTGGCGAAGTGCATCATTTGTGCGGCCGGCCTTGGGAGCTTGATGGACTGTACCCAGTTGGCTCAACCTTAAGGGACAACGGTGCCTTGTGGACCGTTGTTAGAGCGCTGCTCATCCACATTCCACTTTGAGACAAGCTCCCGGCGCTGGGCGATGAGGAACGCGACCCCCAATACCTTCCCAATTAGCCAGACACCCTGTACCTTCGCCAAAGCTTTTCAGCTATTAACAAAAAATAAGATTTTGCGCAACCCAATGCCACAAGCCCGCCGATCATCTTTCCACCGTGGATTCTTAACCGGAGACGGATCGTTGGAAATTCGGATTTCTTGAAACAGCATGTAGACAATGGTATCAGAAGCCGCTTTTTCATCCGCGTACTCCCTTACCCCAGGAGCGCCGGCTGGGTCGATCACCCTTAAAGATGCGGGCTTTCAAGGGTCATGGATTCTTTAGCAGTCCTCAAGGAAGGGCTTCCCTACGTTTTCAAAGGCGCCTAGGTCACTTCGGTGGTGATTGCGGGGGGCGTTGACCTTTGGGTTCCCTGTCGTGTTGCCTTTGGCTGTAGGCTTGGTTTACGGCCCCAAGTGGCTTCGGTGGCTCATCGGTTTATATGTGTGGTTTTTTCGAGGCGTTCCTTTCCTGGTGCTTTTGTTTCTTTTCTATTTTGGCATTTTTCCTTCTTTGGTGCTGGAGCTCTCCGCCTTTTCCGTGGCCATCATTGTTCTCGAGTGCATCAGCGGAGCGTATCAATCCCAGATTCTTCGAGGCGCCCTTTTGTCGGTGCCCACAGGCCAAATGCAAGCGGCGCGGGCCATGGGCATGAGCGACCTTCGGGCGGTGGTGTTTGTGGTTCTAGTGCAGGCCCTGCGCCTGGCCGTTCCGTGCTGGTCCAATGAGTATGCGATTTTGCACAAAGATTCCGCCGTGACCTATGCCCTGGGGGTCGCGTAAATTATGGCGCGCGCCCACCATGTGGCCTCTCGTACGTATCAACATCTGGCCATTTACATCAGCGCGGGCCTTCTGGTCATGATTCTTATCTAGGTGGGAACTCGTCTTATGGCTGCGGTGCACAAAAGGGTGCGCATGAAGGGCTACGAGTGATGAGATACCATTCTTGAGGTGCGCAAGGTTTGCAAGCACTACAACTCGTCAAGGGCGTTTCCCTTTCGGTGCGGCGCGGCGAAATCAAGGTCCTCATCTGCCCGTCCGGTGCAGGCAAAAGCACCCTGTTGCGGATGATCAATTTTCTTGCCATGCCTGACGCAGGAAGCATCGTTTTGGAGGGGCGGCGCATTGATTCCGGCAACAGGAAAGAACTGTGCGCTTATCGGCAGCAGGTCGGCATGATTTTTCAGGAATTCAACCTTTTTGATCATCTCACGGCCCTGGGAAACGTGGAAATCGGCCTGGTGCGCGTGAAGAAAATGGGCCGCAAAGAGGCACATCGGCGCGCCATGGGTGAACTGGAACGGGTCGGTACGGCGGATCACGCTAGGAAGTATCCGGCTGAACTTTCCGGCGGGCAGAAAAAGAGGGTTTCCATTGCCCGAGCCTTGGCTTTGGACCCCAAGGTGATGCTTTTGGATGAGCCGACCTCGGCCCTGGACCCAGAATTGATTGGAGAGGTGCATGCGAAGATTCGGGATTTGGGCGCGTCCGGCATGACCATGATCATGGCCACACTCCAGATCGGCTTCGCCCGGGCTCTGGCTCACGAAATGATCTTCATGGAAGACGGCCGTATCGTGGAACAGGGGCCGCCAAACGCCATTCTGGACGAGGCGCGGTGCGCCCGCACGCGGGAATTCTGCGCCAAGATTGACCAGTTGGGTGCCAGGCCGTGATTTCCGAGGAACTGATTTTCCTTTCCTCTGAACTGATCCCGACCCTCCTTCGAGGCACCGCCGTGTCGCTGTGCCTGTTCCTTCCTTCGGTCGTGTTGGGCCTTGCCTGTGCTGGCCGGTTCGTGCCGTGCGTACGCGGCGCCTCCCCTGCGCTGGTTGGCGGATATATACGTGGCCGTGTTCAGAGGATTTCCTTTGCTGGTTCAGCGCTGCATTTGGTATTTCGGCATGCCTCGCGTGGGATTCTACCTAACACCCTACCAAGGGGCGGTTCTGGGCTTTACGCTCTGCAGTGGGGCCTATCATTCCGAGTACATTCGAGGTGCCTTGTTATCCATCAAACGGGGGCAAATTCTCGCCGCGCAAGCCATCGGCATGAGCCGCCTGCAAACCATCGTGCAGATCATCTTGCCTCAGGCCGTGTGGCGCGCTCTGCCCGGCTGCGGCAATGAATGGTTTTACCTGATCAAGTACTCGTCTTTGGCCTACATGATCACTTGCATCGAACTGACGGGCGAAGGAAAAATCATCGCTTCGTCCACCTTTAAGTACACCGAAGTCTTTGCCGCCCTGGGCGTTGTGTACCTCTTGCTCGTCACTCTGGCCACCGGCCTTTTGAAAGCCTTAGAGAAACGCCTTAGCCTTCCCAGATTTGAATTCCACAGAATCTAAGGACCCTTCGTGTCGGCTGCCAAGAGCGAGGCTCAAAGACGAGGCGTTCCTGGGATGGGGCTCTAGGACGCGATGCCGTGACTCGGGATGCCTTATGGGAAAGGGGCACGACCTGAGCGTGCCCCCTTAGAGAACCTGCACGGAAGTGGGCGGAGGTTTGCCGTGGTCAGAGGAGTCGGGAAGAAACGACGGCAAGGGCCTCATCGAGAATGCGTGTCATTTGATCAATGCCCTCCTCGTCGATGACAAAGGGCGGCGCCAGCAGCAGATGATCCCCATGAATTCCGTCGGCTCCTCCGGATCCAGGATAGGTGATCAGGCCTCGCTGAAAGGCTTCCTGGGCCAGTTGAGCATTGACTTTGAGGGCGGGAGGAAAAGTGTGCTTGGTGTCGCGGTCCTGAACCAGTTCGATGCCGGCAAACAGGCCGAGGCCGCGCACATCGCCGACGATGGCATGTTTTCGAAGTGTTTGAAGGTGCTTCAGAAGCACTTCGCCCATGGCCGCCGATCGTTCCACGAGCTTGTGGTCCTGAATGTAGCGCAGAACTGCGGCACCGATGGCCACGGACAAGGGGTTCTGGCAGTAGGTATGCCCGTGCACGAAAGCTCCTGTTCCGCGCCGAATGGCTTCGTGGATTTCTTCTTTGACCACGACGGCGCCCAAAGGCGTGTAGCCTGAACTCAGTCCCTTGGCCGTGACGATGACGTCCGGGATCACCCCCCAATGATCTAAGGCAAACTCCCGACCCGTGCGGCCGACACCCGTCATGACCTCATCGGCAATAAGCTTGACATCGTAGGCATCACATATCTCGCGAATGCGTTGCCAGTACCCGTCCTTAGGAACCAGAGCCCCCGCTGTGGCGCCCACCACAGGCTCGGCGATGAAGGCTGCCACGGCATCCGGACCTTCGTACTTAATGGTCCGTTCCAATTGATCGGCACATTCCAGATGGCACGAGGCGGGTTCTCGTCCGAAAGGGCACCGATAGCAGTAGGCGGGTTCTATGTGAGGCGTGTGCAGGAACAGGGGCAGGTAATGGCGCCGCCGGCCGGTATGCCCACCGAGGGCCAAAGCGCCTGTAGTGTTGCCGTGAAAACTGGTCCAGCGACTGATTACCTTGTATTTGTCCGGCTTGCCCACCTCCCTCCAGTATTGCCTCACGACCTTAACGGCCGTTTCCACGGCTTCCGATCCGCCGGACAGAAAGTAGACGCGATTGAGGGAAGGATCCGGGGCCATACGGGTCAAAAGCTCGGCGCATTCCATGGCCGCTTCGCTGGTGAAATGGCTGCTGTGAGCGAAGCAAATGCGTTGCGCTTGCGCCTTCATGGCCTCCAAAATTTCCGGCACCCCATGGCCGATGCTGACCACGCACGCGCCACCGGAACCGTCGATGTATCGACGGCCGTCCGTGTCCCAAATGAAAATTCCTTCCCCGCGATCGACCACAGGATAAGTCTTGCGAAGGTTTCGGTAAAAGACATGCTCTGAGCTTCTGTGTTCCATCATCATGGAGTACCCTTTGCTGATTTTTTAGAAGTCGCCATGCCCTGTTCTTCCCAAAAACTAACGTTTCTTTATGCCACTCCGCAGCGTTTGTGAAGGCCAATGTGTTTACGCCGCCTGTGGGAAAAGCCTTGACAGCTTCCCGGAAGGCCATTTATAAAACCTCGTTACGTCGCTTCTGGAAGGAGCCCGCACGGTATGCAACCGCGAAGCCCTTGTCTGGACTGTGACAAGAAGGACCAGGACAAGAACAAGTGCCTGGAAGACTGTGAGAAGCTGAGAGAGTTTCAAGAGAGGCTCACACGGAAAGGCACGCGCGCTCGAGTATAGATAGGCGCTCCGTGCGCCGGTCACCGAGCGGCCTTGGGCCGCTTTTTTTGTCGTGGCAGGCCGAAAGCGGAGACGCTGAATAAGGTTGAGGGCGGAGGACGAGCCGATGTACGCAATCGTAGAGTGTGGAGGAAAACAGTACAAAGCCGAACCCGGAGCGTTGCTTAAGGTGGAAAAAATGCCCGGAGAAGCCGGCGATGAGATCCTTTTGGATCGTGTGCTTCTCGTGGCCGATGGCGACCAAATTCATGTGGGGCGTCCCCTTGTGGAGGCCAAGGTGGTGCGTGCGCGCATTGTGGAGCAAGGTCGGGGCGGCAAGATCTTGATTTTTAAATACAAGCGGCGCAAAGATTCCCGGAAAAGGCAGGGGCACCGGCAGGCCTATACGGCAGTGAAGATTGAAGGCATTGAAGACCGTGCGCCGATGGCATCGCAGGACCCCGGTGAGGAACCAAAGGCGGCCGGGAATGGGGAGGCTTAAGCCATGGCACATAAAAAAGCAGGCGGGAGTTCAAGAAACGGCCGAGACAGCGCCGGGCAGCGGCGAGGCGTCAAGAAGTATGGTGGACAGCGTGTGCGTGCCGGCAACATTTTGGTTCGGCAACTGGGCACCAAATTCCATCCCGGAAAAAATGTGGGTATGGGCAAGGATTACACCTTGTTTGCGTTGATTGATGGGGTGGTGGCCTTTGAGTACAAGGACAAGCGGCGACAACAAGTCAGTGTCTACCCCGTAGCGGCTCAGACCCCTTAGCTGGCTGCACGACAAGGGAGTTTTGGAGGAAACGTTCGAGGGCGGCGCGAACCGCAACGAGGCCGCTTGCAGGGCACTGGACGCGTGCAGATAGGATGGCATCCCTTCTTCAAAGGCCGCTGCACGGCAAGAAGGGGGCTTTAGGGCGGTGAGAAGGGCGCCCCCAAGAAAGCCCCTTTGGTGTGGCCGCGTTGAGCTTCTGGGATTGTTTCAAAGATTCTCTCTCTCGATCATGGCGCGACCAGGACTTGCGAAAGCACACGACGGGGCGCCGAGAGATCGTCTTCGGCTTTTGAAAAGGGGTCAAAGACCACGTTTTTTCATTGAACGATAAGAAACATCGAACGGGGGGGCTGTGGCTCCCCCGTTGTATTTTTGCCAGGAGCCGGCCATGAAGTTCGTGGACGAAGTCCGGGTAGAAGTGCACGCCGGACGCGGCGGAAATGGGTGCGTGAGTTTTCGCCGGGAAAAGTATGTGCCCCGAGGCGGACCGGATGGCGGCGACGGGGGCAAGGGCGGGGACGTCGTCTTTGAGGCCACGGATCGCAAACAAACCCTGCTGGATTTTCGCTACAAGCGGTCCTATCGAGCTCAAAGAGGGCGACACGGACAAGGCAAAGACAAACACGGCCGAAGTGGAGAGGATCTCGTCTTGCAGGTTCCGGTGGGCACCTTGGTCAAGGATGCCCTCACAGGAGAGGTTTTGGCGGACTTGAATCGCCCGGGAATGCGATGGACGGCGGCTCGAGGTGGCCAAGGCGGGCGAGGCAACGCTCGGTTCGTGTCCTCCACACGGCAGGCGCCTCGCATCGCCGAAGAAGGCAAAGAAGGGGAGTCCAAGGATCTTGTTTTGGAATTGAAACTGCTCGCCGACGTGGGCCTTGTGGGATTTCCCAATGCCGGTAAATCCACGTTGATTGCCGCCGTTTCAGCTGCTCGCCCGAAAATCGCCGATTATCCTTTCACCACACTGGTGCCCAATCTGGGCGTGGTGGCCTATGGGGATGCTTCCCCGTTTGTCATGGCCGACATTCCGGGCCTTATCGAAGGAGCGCACCAAGGAGCGGGTTTGGGTATTCGGTTCTTGAGGCACATTGAAAGAACCCGCGTACTGGTTCACGTGGTGGACGCCGCGGCTGTGCCCAGGCATGATCCCCTGGAGCCGTACCACATCATTGAAAAAGAGCTTTTGCAGTACTCTAAAAAACTCGCGCACAAACCGCGCCTGGTGGCCCTGAACAAAATGGATCTGGTCAGCGATTCCAGGGATCGTGAGTGGCTCCTTCAAATCTATGAAAGCCTGGGACACCCAGCCGTGGCGATTTCTGCGCTCACGCGACAAGGGCTCGATGATCTTCTGAAGGCCATCGTTGAGGTCCTGGAGCTGACGCGACGCCGTGCGGAAAAGGAGGACGATTCCGAACCCCTAGCCCCCTTGGAGAAGACCCCTCCCTGGCTTGTCCCCTGATTTCCTTAAGGTATCGCCGTGCCTTGGGTACGACGCGCGGGGACAAAGAACACAGCGTCCTTCACCTTTTGCGCCGATCCGAAGACGTTGTGCTGAAGGCTGTCAAGGGCACGATGCGGCACGGATAACCAAGGTTCTCTTCGAGCTGACGCGCTTCCTGGGCCGTTGGCACAAAAGCCCACCACGTGTCGGGGGCCAGCGCATCCAGCAGGAGGTCCCGAGGAAGCCGCCATTCTTTCTCCACTTTCCATGAAACCTGGCCGGGCCGGTGCAACTGAAACCGAAAGCGATCCTTTGGGGCAATCTTGGCGAAGTCCTTATCAGAGGCATAAATGACCGGTTTGGCTCCAAGCCTTTTCAGGACGTCTTTTCTCACCGCTACGCCGTAAGGTTCAAAGGTCCATCGAATGAGCGCCGGATTCCATCGCGTGAGCCGCGATAGGTTCAAGGGAGCGACCTGTGTCCAGGACACCACGGGAATGCCTTGCCGAATCAAACGTCCACTGGCGCGAAGACGCCTTTCCCATAGTATGTGCCACAAGGTGTCCAGAGCCGTGTGGTCGGCCCACGGCCTGTTTTGCAAAAGATCTTCGGCCCACTCACAACGGGTCTGGCCCGGCCACGGCCCGGGACAGGAACGGGTGTAATGATAAAGAAAGCCACTTTCCGTGAAGGGCAAGGTATGCGGCGCATCCTGCAGTGGTTCCCGGCGGTGGCCATGAGCAAAGGATGCAACCTTTCCGAGCCGTAGAGGCGTGCAGTGAGAAAAGGAGTGAAGAAGCGCTCGGTTCCCTTCGGTTTCCGGTGATTCCTGTGCGCTACAAAAGACCCAGGTGGGTTTGGATTGGGTCTTCAATTCGTCGCTGAGGACTTGAAAAAGATTTCCTTCACGACGGACGGCCAAGACGAAGAATTGATCCGCTATGGCGGCGACGAGGCGATCCCGACAAACCGCGTAACGGGCGGGGGAACAGGCGGGTCGGCCCGGCAGACAACACAGGATCCAGGAGGGTTTGAGACTGGGAAAATAGCCCAACCCTTCGGGAACGGCAGGTCGTGTTCGAGATGGGATGGCCACCAAGACAACGAGTTTTCGTTGTCTATGCGCCCAACAGGAGGTCAAATCATAAACTGGAGTGCCGAGGCTGCTCACCCAACCGACCGGCTGATTGGCATTTTGGTCAAAGGCCTGCCTCAAAGCTTCCACCCACGAATCCCGGCGGCATGTGTGCTTGCCCTTTCGGGAATTGAAGGCTGCACAGAGAAGGGGCGTGGGTTTTGGAAGCGTTCCCAACGTAAAGAGGTACTTCGGGCAGGTTTCCAGGGCATGGCCGGAAGGAAAATGGCAGCTCACCACCTGCAGGTCCAGGGTTTTCCAAGTGTGAACTAAGGCATCTACTCTGGCGCGAGTTCTTGGGGATACCGATGGCCATGTCGCCATGCCGTGGGCAAAGCTTTTTCCTTTGTCTTTTGGGTCGGTCTTTGCGTTTCGGTGCCATTCGTGGACCAGCGCGTCCAATTGTTGGTGTCGAGCTGGGCCGTCCAGGGTTCCTTCCACCTCCATGACGGCGGCGGCTCTGAGCAGTGCATTGCTCAAGTCCGGTGAAAGGTGTATGAATAGGGCACGGGTTTTCATACAAGGAATTATGCAAAAAAGGACCTGGATGGGCAAGATCGAGAGGCATGCACATGAAACTGGGCATTGTGGGGCTGAGTAGATCCGGAAAAACCACCGTTTTCAACGCGCTGACGCAGCGCAGCGGCGAATCCGGTGCCGCTTCCGGCCGGGTTGTACCGGTTATGGGCGTTGTGCAGGTTCCCGATGCCCGCCTCGAATGGTTGACGGCCCTGTATCGGCCCCGCAAGACAACGCCGGCGCAGGTGACCTACATGGACCTTCAAGGAATCGCTGGCGTTGCCGAAAAGAAAAAAGACTACATGGCTCTGTTGCTGACGCACATGCGGCCGGTAGAAGCGTTTCTTGTGGTGGTACGTAATTTTTCCGATCCCATGCTCGGCGCACCGAACCCGGCTCGTGACCTTCGCGAATTGGAGGAGGAATTTCTCTTGGCCGATTTGGCCACGGTGGAAAAACGCCTGGAACGTATCGAGGCGGAAATGAAAAAAGGACGAAAAGCGGCCGCCATGGAAATGGAGCTCCTTCAGCGATGTGCCGAGCTGCTCAACCAGGAGAAGCCCTTACGAACGCAGCCCAGCCTAGCGACGGCGCCGGAACTCAGGGGCTACACGTTCCTGTCGGCCAAGCCGGTCCTCGTGATTGTCAACAACGACGATGACACCGCCGATGTTCCCGAGGCTTTGAAAGGCATGGAGGACGTCCTGGTGGTTCGAGGGCGCCTGGAAATGGAAATGGCCCAACTCGGCGAAGCCGATGCGGCCATTTTTCGCCAAGATTACGGCATCGGTGAATCGGCCATGGACCGTGTCATTCGGCGCTCTTTTCAGCTCCTTGGCCTTGGGACCTTCTTTACGGTGGGAGAAGACGAAGTCAAGGCCTGGACGATTCCCTGTGGACTTCACGCCGTGGAAGCCGCCGGCGTGGTGCACTCGGACATGAAAAAGGGTTTTATTCGTGCGGAAGTGGTGGCCTACGAAGATCTCAAGAGAGTCGGCGACTATGCCGCCGCGCGAAAACAGGGCCTGGTTCGCCTCGAAGGCCGTGATTATCCGGTCAGAGATGGGGATATCATCCACTTTCGTTTCAATGTATGAGGCATTCAAGGAGAATGAAGGATCGTGTTTTTCTTTATTGGAGGTATTCAGCCCAAGACCAAGATGCTGGATGAGACCCCGCGTTTGTGTCCATCCTGTGGGCTGGCTCAAGCGCGCCTGAAACGCATCGACCATTACCTCAGTCTGTTTTTTGTTCCTCTTTTTCCAGTCAAAAAAGGTCAACCTTTGCTCATGTGCGATCGGTGCGGGTACGCGGCCCCACCGGAAGAGGGTTTTTATGGAAGGCCGACCGAGACGGCACCGCCACCGCCTGTGACGATTCGGTGTCCATCGTGCGGTCGAACCTTGGAACCTTCTTTTGCGTATTGCCCTTATTGTGGAAGAAAGGTATAAGCGGCTAGCCCTCACGGGCAGGTTGTCATTTCCCAAAGCCGGTGTGGAGTGTCGATGAAAAACAAAGTAGATGCCAAAGGTAACATCATTTCCTTTCCCTCGATGGCGAAGCCCAATATCGAGGACATTTTTGCCGAGTTCCTTGCGGACCAAAAAAGGCGGCTGAAACCTCAGACATTTCGACGCTATGAGGAGGTCATCTCGCTGTTTCACACGTCGTTGAATCTTTACGGCTATCAGGAACTGCCCACGGCCGGGGAAAACACTTTGTATCGGCGCCTGGCGGACTATAAGGACCAGACCTTTTGCGTCATCTTCGGCCCCGAAAAGATTCCGTCTGGGGTTTCCACGTTTCTGACCTTTTTCATGATTCGCAAGGTCATGGCGTCGGAGTCGCTGTTGCGAGCGGCGGGAACGGTGACCAAGGCGCTCATGAAATGGCTGGTGTCCAAGGGTTACGCTCCAAAGGAGGAGGCTCGCAAGGCGATGGAGCTGGCCAGCGAGGCATCCCGGGAGCTTCCCGCCGCCGAACGACTGGCTCGGCTCCTTTACGACTTTTCCCAAACCCATCCGCCCCGCACCTGGCACGATGAGCTGGACGATTACTTTGTCGTGGAAGAGATTCGGCCTGGTGTTCTTGTTCTTTCGGGCGTGACGATGGAAACCGGCCCTCTGGAGGTCAAGGTTCCGCGAATCATTACGGACCATTGCAAGGTGGGTTGGCAGATTAACCTGCTGTTGGGCGAAACGCGAAGCGGCTGGAGAATTCTAGAGTCAGGAAACGTGTATCCCCTCTGATGGGCCATCGGCGTTCTTTGACGCATTGAACCTTTCATGTCTGCCCGAGAAGCTTCGTTGTGGGAGCGATGCGAGCGGTGAAACCGCAGAGTGTCGCTCCCACACACTTGTGCCCTACAGACGTTCGAGAAAGATTTCGAGGACTCGGGTTTTGAGAAAAAGCCCTCGAATCCATAGCCCCCTCCACTTCCTGGAGCATCCGATGACGCCACCGTGCCGTTCTGCGGCGTGCCTTTTCGGGCGGCCTGTGCCGAAAATGTGAAAGGGCTTCGAGGCAGGGCGCACCGTGCCCCGAAAAAATTCTCGTTGGCCATGGGCCCAGGTCATGATGCCAGACGCTTCATGGCCATGATTTTGTACAAGTCAAACGGATGAGCTGGCGGCGTTTTTTTCTGATCTTCCGGTTTGGATTCCAAGGCGATGGCTTCTTGAGGGCATGTGGGCACGCACACTCCGCAGCCGATGCACCGTTTTGAATCGATGTGGGCCGTCCCTTCCACCATGGAAATGGCTTCCATCTGACAGCGCTCCACACAGGTCTCGCAGCCGATACAGTCCTCCGGGCGAACTCGAGCCCGATAATTGCTCGCCACATACTCGGAAGGCGTGGGAAGCTTTTTCAGGTTCTTAAGAATCTGGCAGCAGCAGCCGCAGCACAGACAAATATTCATCACTTTCTGAGCGTTGGACGGCTGAAGAACCAGGGCCTGTTCTTCGGCCATGTGCAAAATCCTCAGCGCCTCCTTTCGGTCAATGGGGCGTCCCAACCCGTTGTCTTCATAATATTGCGCTCCGGTGCCGAAGACCAGGCAGGTTTCAAGAGGGCGTTGGCAGCCTTTGCCCACCAGCGCGTGTTCTTTTCTGCAGATGCACGGCGCCACGACGATCTTGTCCTGTTCCTCGATGATGCGGCGTGCTTCTTCATAGGGCATGACGTGCTGTTCTGGAGTGATGGAGCGGGGCAAGGGGATTGTGCGCAGCTGGGGCGTCTTTAGGGCCATACTTTCTTTGAAAAAGACCGGGATGTATTCGTTGACCAGAGCGATGAGTTCTTCATCCAGGGCATTCACGTGGTATTCCCAGATGCCAATGACGAACTGAGCCGCCATGTAACGGACTTCCGTGTCTTTGCGCAAGCGAAAGATGAGGCCCTTGCGAGCCATTTCTTCCAATTTGGGTGCGAGCTCTTGGACGGGCATTTGGGCGCGTTCGGCAATAGCGTTCACCGGCTCAGGCTTCAAGGAAAGCAGCACGGCCAGTTGGGCTTCTTCGGGCGTGAAGAGCTTTTGTAGGATTTTCAATTCCACGCCGGACTCTGTGCGAGGAAATCCTGCGGGCAGTCGGTCAAGATGGCGGGCGAGCCTTTCGTAGGCGTTGATGTCGTTCATCGTCACGTCTCCTTTGTCTGTGAAACTTTGGGTTGAGCTTTGGATCAAAGCCCTTTCGCCATGGGCTGTCTTTCTGCCAGACACGCTGCCATTAGAAGGGGGCCCAGGTTCTGTCAAGCACTTTTGGGGGAATACTGAGGAAGAGCCATTGAAAAGAGGCGCAGATTCTGTTAGCAGAGCGAGGCTTTTTCAGAAGATGCCGACGGTGAAAAAACCGAGGAGAGGTTTTCATGAGTTTGCAGGGAAGTCCCGACGGTCTGCTCCATGAGGGAGCGATCACGGAGCCGTGGGAAGTGGTGCAGCAGGCTTTGGATAGCGTGCACCCGGCCGATGCCGCCGTGCTCTTGGCCCAATACAAACCGCAAGACATCGCTCACATCGTGGAGATTCTCGGCCCCCATCAGGTTTTGGCCGCCTTTGAGTTTCTTCCTTTTGAAGTGCAAAAAGAGACTTTGCCTCATCTGAGCCGAGATACCGTCGTTCGTCTGATTTCTTTGATGCGACCAGACGAAAGAGCCGACCTGGTGGAGGAGCTGGACGAGGATTTTCAAGACCAGCTGCTTTCGCTGCTCATTAAGGCGGAACGGCAAAATCTCTTAAAGCTTCTTACCTATCCGGAAGAAAGCGCGGGAGCGTACATGACCACCGACTACGCTTCCCTCAAGGCCACCCAAACGGTTCGAGAGGCCTTGGACGAATTGCGCCTGCAGGCTCCCAAAAAAGAAACCATTTACTATGCCTATGTCGTGGATGCGTCGCGTCATTTGATCGGCATCCTGTCTCTTAGAGACCTCATCATGGCCCGGCCGGAAAGCACGGTGGAGCGCATCATGTCCCGCCAAGTCATTTCCGTTCCCGTCGACATGGACATTGAATTGGTGGCCAAGGAAATGCGGCATTACGACTTCTTGGCCATGCCCGTGGTGGACGATGAAAATCGCCTCGTCGGAATCATCACCTACGACGACATCTTTGACGTCATTACGGAAGAAGCTACAGAAGACATGTATCTGCTGGCCAGCCTGGACACCGATGAGCGGATTTCCTCGCCCATCATGCGCTCCGTCAAACTTCGCTCCCCATGGCTTTTTGTGAATCTGGGCACGGCCCTCATTGCGTCCTACACGGTGAGTCTGTTTTCGGAAACCATTGCGCATTTCGTCGTGCTGGCGTCTCTCATGCCCTTGGTGGCCGGTCTTGGAGGCAATGCTGGAACGCAGTCGCTGACCGTGGTCGTTCGCGCCCTTGCCCTGGGAGAGATTGAGGACAGGGGGAAGTGGATGGTCGTGCTCCGACAAATGACGGTGGGTTTGTTCAATGGAGCGCTGTGCGGGGCACTGCTCGCCATGATCACTTTGGCATGGCATCACAATCCATGGCTTGCCCTGATCATGTGGCTGGCCATGATCTTCAACATGATTGTGGCGGGGTGTTTGGGTGCGCTCGTTCCCATCATTTTGCGAAAACTCAAACTGGATCCCGCATTGGGATCCAGCATCTTTGTCACCGCGGCCACAGACACGGGAGGCTTTTTCTTCTTTCTCGGGCTGGCGACCCTGTTCATGGACCGTATTCTGACCCACGGCGTCTGAAACCAAGAAGCCTGCGCCCGTTCTCTTTAACTTTTGGGACCTTTCCGCAAACATTTGGCGAACGGTGCGCGCTTGAACACGTTCCCATCGATTGAGGCCTTGGAACCAATGTCCGCAGCGTAGCTAGTCGCCAAGCATCTCCTCATAGAGGGCCATGTAGGATCGCGCCGCTCGAGGCCAGCTGAAGTCCTCCCGCATGGCCCTTTGCCGTAGCCGGCGCCACGTTTCCGAGTCACGATAGGCTTCCAAGGCCGCCTTTAGGGCTTCGAGAAAAGCCTCCTTGGTGTGCTCATAAAATTTGAAGCCGGTGCCCATTTGGGGATTTTGAGCTGCGTCCACCACGGAATCGTCCAAACCTCCCGTGGCAGTCACAATAGGGATTGTTCCGTAACGCATACTGTACATTTGGTTCAGACCACAGGGTTCGTATCGAGAAGGCATGAGAAAGATGTCGGCCCCGGCTTCCAGTCGATGGGCCAGGGCTTCGTCAAAATCCAAGACCACACGAATACGGTCAGAATGACGCGACTGGGCTTGGAGGAGAAGCCGTTCCAGGTGAGGGTCACCGGTGCCCAGGACGGCCAGGCACACGGAAAGCTCCATCATGTCGTCCAACGCCTCCAGAATCAGATCGATGCCTTTTTGATGCACCAGACGGCTGACCACCACGCACAAAGGATCTTGACGAACCGACGCAGGAAACTCGAGCTCTTCGAGGACTTTTTCCTTGCACACGCGCTTGCCGTCCAATTGCTCGGCATCAAAAGGCGCTGGAATATAGGGGTCGTGGGATGGATTCCATCGCGTGGTGTCGATGCCGTTCAGGATGCCGATGAGGTCGTTCCGGCGACGGCGCAGGAGACCATCCAGGCCAAAGCCCTGTTTGGGGTCAAGAATTTCCCTGGCATACTTTGGGCTCACGGTGGAAATGCGATCACTGTAGGCAATCCCGGCCTTGAGGAAGTTGCATTGACCGAAGAATTCCATGCCCTCGATGGTGTAGGCTTCCAGAGGAAGCCCTGTGAGGCCGAAATAGCTTTCCGGAAAGAGGCCTTGATGGGCAAGGTTGTGGATGGTGAGCAACGTGCGGACGCGAGAAAAGGCGGCGTCGTAGCGCCAGTGAAAGTAATGGTAGGCGGCTGCGCAGGCTGTTTGCCAGTCGTGCAGGTGAACGATGTGGGGAATCCAGTCCAGATGTTTGCACAGGGCGTAGAGAGAACGAGAAAAAGTGATGAAGCGTTCCGCGTTGTCTTCGTAGTCGCCGCGAAGGGGATGCACGTAGAGATGAGGGCGGTGAAAGAATTCATCCTTTTCCATGAAATAGACGGGGTATGGCGACGGTCCCAACCATTGCCAAAAATGCACATGGTACGTATGCACGCCCACGGAGATGGGAATCCACTCGGCCACAACCTTGAGGGCGTCAGGGGTGCGTTCGACGGACGGGTAAAGCGGCAGAAAGAGCCGCACGTCGCAGCCCTGGGCACTGAGAGCCTCGGGCAGAGATGCGGCCACATCGGCCAGGCCGCCCGTCTTGGCAAAAGGGATGGCTTCCGAAGCGCAGAAAAGAATTTTCAGCGACATGGGTGTCTCCCGAGCGTGAAAGGTTTTGGCGTGAACGGCTCAAAATGTTTATCATGAGAAACTGAAGTTGCCCAGGTGTGTTTGACGAGATGCCTATCCTGAAAGGGGATTTCTTGGACACCATCGATCGGCGCCTTTTGGACCAGATCCAACGCTCTTTTCCCATCGAGGAATGCCCTTATGCCGTGTTGGCAGAAAGGCTTGGGCTTCGAGAAGATGAGGTGATTTGGCGCATTGAAAGCCTCAAGGCCAGGCGGATGGTCCGTCAGATCAGCGCCATCTTCAACACGGGGGCCCTTGGCTACCAAAGCAGCCTGGTGGCCATGGCCGTGCCCACATCTTATGTGGAACGGGCGGCCGAGGCGGTGAACGCTTATCCGGGAGTGAGCCACAATTACCTTCGACCGGCACCGTTTAACCTGTGGTTTACCATTGCGGTGCCTCCCGGAAAGAGTTTGAACGAGGTTGTGGCCCGGCTGAGCCATGAGGCCGGAGGATGGCCGACCCTTATTTTGCCTGCGGTCAAAAAATACAAACTGGCCGTGGTGCTGGATGTTTTGGAAGATGGCGAAACCGACCTCGTTTCCACCGAGTTGTCGGAAATTTCTTTGGAAGGCGCCCAGGGCTTTCAGGTGAGCGAACGAAACATAAGGCTGGTGCGATGCCTTCAGGAAGATTTACCCCTGGAGTCCCGGCCCTTTCACAGCATGGCGCAGCATCTGAACATGGGCGGTGACGATCTGATGGCCCTCATTCGCCAATGGCTCGCTCGCCACTGGATCCGGCGTTTCGCTGCCGTGCTGAATCACCGGCAGGTGGGCTTTGGTGCCAACGGCATGGTGGTCTGGCAATGCGACCCTTTGCGAATCGACCATGCGGGAACCATTCTGGCGGCGTTTCCCGAAGTCAGCCATTGCTACCAGCGGCCGGCCCATTCCCAATGGCCTTACAATCTCTACGCCATGATCCATGGAAAAACCGAAGAGGAGTGTCACCAAATCGCCCATAGACTTGCAGAGGCCGTTGATCTCGGCCAATATCGCATCCTTTTCAGCACACGAGAATTCAAAAAAATTCGACTCAAACTCTTTTGGAATGAGCCATGACAGGAGCTTCGTTCATGGAAGATCGCCAAGAATACGAACGCCGCAAAAAAGCCATTTTCGATCAAATGTCTCCGCGCGGCCAACAGCGCATTTTGAGAATGGGCTATGAAAACTGGGACCCTTTTCAGGAACCCAAGGACCCTCGGGAACAAATCCGCAGCGCCACGGCCCTGCAAGCCGGCATGATTCTGGCGGAGTTCTTTCAAAGCCAGGAGCAGGATGAGCGGCTGCGTAGACACCACAAGGAACTGCTAGATCTGTGTCGTGGTTTGCTGCGCCAAGACCCGAGGGCCATGGCTGTCAAGGCGTTTTGCTGCTGGTTTGAACGCACGCGATGGGAAAGAGGCTGAAAGGTTTGGGTCGCAAAGACCTGCGGAGTCTGCCTCCAAGGGGGCATGACGCCAAAGGGCATCGCCGGTAAGAGCCGGACCGACAATAGCTTTTGAAGGACCGGCACCCGTTGTGAGACAGAATTCCCCGCGCGACGCTCTCACTCGGTGACTGCGCAAGATCCCTTCAAGGCCATTTTCGAGGAGGCTGCGCGCATTTTCAGGATGTGCTTTGGCAAGGCCGAAGCTCGATCAATTCATCGGGGGTCAAGTCCCGAACTTTAACGATGCGCAGGTGATAGTAAAGATCCTTTCCGGCCAGCGGATGATTGAAATCCAAAACGATGCCGTCGGCATCTTTCGACCGAACGTAATAGCAGTATTGCGCGCCCGTGCGGTCATTGGAAGCCACCACCCATTTACCAGGCTGCAGTGTTCGACCCTGAGGAAATTCTTCGTAGGAGCGGCGCTTCACCTGGCGAGGATCATAGGGGCCAAAGGCTTCTTCAGCGGGAATGACAAACTCAAGCGTTTCCCCGGGCTTGTGTCCCAGCAGGCGGGATTCCAGAGCCGGCAGAACGTGACCGTAACCGACGGCGAAATTCAGCGCTGCCGGTTCATCTCCCCCAAGAACCACGGTTCCATCTTCAAGGGTTACATGGTATTCCACAACGACCCAGCGGTCTTTAAAAACCTCCAGCGGCTCTTCCAAAGCCGAAATCACGGTGGCCTCTCCTTATTTACGGTGTCTCACAATTTATTTGGAGTCCCGGGTGGCCTCTATGGCGCCATGGGGTATCCTAAGGCTTCGGCTTGCCGGCGATACGTGGCCGCCTTGTCCTTTTCCCCCAGGGCCTCGTAGGCTACATGCAGGTTGAAATGTGCCGGGGCGAAATCGGGCTTGATGTCCAAAACCTTCCGGGAGGCCGCGATACTTTCCTGCCACTGTCCTTTTTGCAAATAGGCGACGGCCAAGTTGTTGTGGGCTTGCAAGAGTTCGGGCATCAAGGCAACAGCCTTTTGACAGGCGGCAATGGCGGCTTCGGGGTCTCCCTTTTGAAGATACGCAAAGCCGAGATTGCTGTAAGCCATGGCCAGAGTCGGGTCCAATTCCACGGCCTTTTGATTGGCCTCAATACATTTGTCCAGATCCCCTTCCTGAAAATAGAGCCCTCCCAGGTTGACGTAGGCTTGCGCCATAGAGGGATCGCATGCGATGGCCTGGCGAAACTCTGCGATGGCTTCGGCACGCTGTCCCTTACGCGCATACGCCAAACCGAGGTTGTAATGAAAGATGGGGGAATCGGGCTCAAAGAAGAGGCGTTCTCGAAGGTATCGAATATACCGATTGAGTTCCAATTCCTGCGTCTTTACGTCACGGGAAGATTCGCCCATGGTTATCCTCGGTCCCAAGGGTGATCCGTCAAAGGACACTGGTTTATCAATGGCATGGCACGGCGTCTCAAAGACGCTGTGGCTCGGCTTGACCCGAGGAGCCTAACAAGGCCATCATGCGGTGTCAAGACGCGGTTCCAAATGGTAGGGGCTTGCTGCGATGTCGCAATGGCGGGGTTACGTTTTCGATTTTTCAGATGGAGATGGACACCCGCAACAGCCCAGGGACAGTGCCCATGATACGCGGGCGATCCGACGGGTTTTTTATTGACAAAGCTTAAAGCCCAAGTTTATAGAGGGTTGAGCGGCGAGTGAATAGATTCACTTTCTCATCTGCCCATGGTGAGGGTAATGATTCGTGAGGGCTCGGGAGCCCTCATTGCGGCTGTCTAAGACAAAGGAGAGAACCATGAGCGAAGAGGCCAAAGCAAAGATCCTTGAGTACATGAAAAGTCAAAAAAAGACCAAACTCTACTTTAACGACCTCTGCAAGGCCGTGCCGGAGTTGAAGATGCGCGAAGCCAAGAAGGTCATCAACGAGCTTGTAGAAGAAGGAAAGGTGAAATATTGGTCCAGTGGAAGCACGACCCTCTATATGTTGCCGGGCGAGGACGACGTAGCGGTCGAAGAGGAAAAAATGAAATAGGGCTCAGGGGTGTGTGTGCGCTCCTGCATGGCGAAGCTGTGAGTCGGAAGTGGGCACACGGCTGGGTGTCGGCGAACCCTGCCCACCGGGAACCAGAGGATGGATCACTCGCGTTTGTTTCACTCTTTCTAAGGAGGTAAAGGAATGGCTTTGAAGCATGCGACCCCAATGCTTGATGAACTGGAAAAGGGTCCATGGCCGAGCTTTGTCACCGACATTAAGCGAGTGGCGGCCAGAAAACCCATGTGTGAAGACCTTTTGGGACTCGTGGAAATGTCCTACGAGCACAAGGAAGGTCATTGGAAACATGGCGGTATTGTTGGCGTGTTCGGCTACGGCGGCGGTGTCATCGGGCGCTATTGTGACCGGCCGGATCTTTTCCCCAACGTGGCCCATTTTCACACCATGCGTGTGAACCAGCCGGCCAGCAAGTTTTACACGACGGAAGTGCTGAGGAAGCTCTGCGACATCTGGGAAGAACACGGCAGTGGCTTGACCAACATGCACGGTTCCACAGGTGACCTGATCCTGTTGGGGACAACGACGGACCAATTGGAACCCGTCTTCTATCGGCTGACCCATGAACTGGGTATGGACCTGGGGGGGTCAGGGTCGAATATGCGGACGCCTGAAGGCTGCGTGGGCAAAGCCCGGTGCGAATGGTCGTGCCTAGATACCCAGGACATCATCTACGACATTACCATGCGCTACCAGGATGAGCTCCATCGGCCCATGTTCCCTTATAAATTTAAGTTCAAGGCCTCCGGATGCCCCAACGACTGCGTGGCGGCCATCGCCCGCGCCGACTGCTCTATCATCGGTACCTGGCGGGATAAAATCCGTATCGACCAAGAAGCCGTGCGCGCCTATGTCGGTGGCGAACTGGTCCCCAATGGGGGATCCCACGGTGTTGAAAAACGAAAACTGGACATTCAAAAAGAAGTGATCGATTTGTGCCCAACACGGTGCATGGAATGGGACGGCAAAAACCTCAAGATTTGGGATGAAGACTGTACCCGCTGCATGCACTGCATCAACGTGATGCCGCGCGCTTTGAGGCCGGGCACCGACGTGGGAGCCACCATCCTGTGTGGTGCCAAAGCGCCGATTCTGGAAGGGGCGCAGCTGTCCAGCGTTATCATTCCCTTTATGAAGATGGAGCCGCCCTACGAGGAATTCCATGAATTCGTGGAAAAGATGTGGGATTGGTGGATGGAACACGGTAAGAACCGTGAGCGATTGGGTGAGCTGATTCAGCGGCTTGGCCTGCGTGAGTTCCTCAAGGCCGTGGAAGTGCAGCCCGATCCGCGCATGGTCAACACCACGCGCTATAACCCGTATATCTTCTACGATCCTGCGGATGTTCCTGGCGGCTGGGAACGCGATGCAAAGTCATTCCGTGAACGGCATCATGCATAGGAGGTGATACCATGCCTTTTGATCCCACCGACATCATGAAAGACCGCCTTACCGATATCGGTCCTCCGAAATATGATAAGTTTTTCCCCCCCTTCATCAAGGACAATTACGGAAAGTGGAAATATCACGAGATCTTGGAGCCTGGGGTTTTGGTCCATGTCTCTGAGACGGGTGCCGAAGTGTATACAGTGAGGGTGGGGGCCGCACGGCTTATGTCCGTGGACCTCATTCGCGAAATCTGTGACATAGCCGACAAACACTGCGGCGGTTACGTGCGTTGGACCACACGCAACAATGTGGAATTCATGGTGGACGACAAGTCCAAACTGAAACCTCTCATGGACGACCTCAAGAGTCGAGGGAACTGGTTCCCCATTGGCGGGACCGGTGCCAGCGTCACCAACATCGTTCATACCCAGGGTTGGGTGCACTGCCACACCCCTGCCATTGATGCATCGGGGATCGTCAAGGCTGTCATGGATGAATTGTTCGAATACTTCGGCTCACACAAGCTGCCCGCCCAAGTGCGCATCTCTTTGGCCTGCTGCTTGAACATGTGCGGCGCAGTCCATTGCTCGGACATTGCCATCCTGGGTGTGCATCGCAAACCGCCCATCATCGAGCATGAACGAGTGCAGAACGTCTGCGAAATCCCGTTGGTGATCGCCGCGTGCCCCACAGCGGCCATCAAGCCGAAGAAGGTGGGGGATTATAAGAGCGTGGAAATCAACGAGAACCGCTGTATGTTCTGCGGCAACTGCTACACCATGTGCCCGGCCCTGCCTCTGGCGGACGGGGAAGGCGACGGCATCGCCCTGTGGGTTGGCGGCAAGGTGTCCAACTCCCGAGTCCCGCCCATGTTCTCCAAGCTGGCGGTGCCCTACATTCCCAATGAACCGCCGCGTTGGCCCACCACGGTCCAGACGATCAAGAAGATCCTTGAGACCTACGCCTCCGACGCGCGCCGGTATGAGCGCGTTGGTGAATGGATTGAACGTATCGGGTGGGAAAGGTTTTTTGAAAAGACGGGATTGGAATTCCGCCACGAACACATCGACGACTACAGGCTCGCCATGACCACGTGGCGAACCACAACGCAGTTCAAATTTTAAACCTAAACAGGCCGGCCGATCCTGCCAAGGATCGGCCGGCCCGTGGTGAGGCCATGATTCTGCATTGCACGCCGCGCTTGATGATCGCCGCCCTTCGAGGAGGGGCCGGCAAGACGCTGGTGGCGACCGGCCTTGCCGCCGTCATGAGCCGCTCCTTAGGGATGCGCGTGGTGGCCTTTAAAAAGGGCCCGGACTACATCGACGCGGGCTGGCTGAGTCATGCGGCCTCATCGCCCTGCTACAACCTGGATTCCTACATGATGTCCGCCGGCAGACTGCTCGGATCCTTTGTGAACCGAGCCCAAGGCGCCGACGTGGCCATCATTGAGGGCAACCGGGGTCTTTACGATGGTCTGGACGCCGATGGAACCTGTTCTTCGGCTGAACTGGCCAAACTGCTCAAAGCGCCGGTGATCCTTGTGCTGGATGCCACTAAGGTGACGCGCACCGCGGCCGCCATGGTTTTGGGATGCCAGCATTTGGATACCCAGGTCCGGGTTGCGGGCGTCATCCTCAATCGGGTGGCCGGCGCCCGGCACGAAAGGGTTCTTGTTGAATCCGTTCAAAAAGTGTGCAATGTTCCTGTACTCGGGGCATTGCCCAAGGATGTGGGCATTCCCTTTCCCGAGCGACACATGGGCCTTGTGCCGGTCTACGAGCACGTGTGCCTGCAGGGCACACTGGATTTGCTGGCGGAGTCCATGCGGCGTCATGTGAATGTGGAGGCACTGCTGGGCATCGCAAAATCGGCAGAGCCTCTGGGTCGCCCTACCGCTGTGGACGATGGTTCCAGGCGCCGGGGCCGTTTTCGGCCTAGGGTGCGCATCGGCGTGATTCAGGATCGCGTTTTTCAATTCTACTACCCGGAAAATCTTGAAGCTCTTCAAGAAGCCGGCGCCGAGCTGGTGTTTATTGACAGTATGCACACGCCCACGTTGCCCGATGTGGACGCTCTGTACGTGGGCGGAGGGTTCCCGGAGATGCACCTGTCCCAGCTGGCTGACAATGAGACGCTTCGAGCATCGGTTCGCCAAGCGGTGGAAGACGGACTGCCCGTTTATGCAGAGTGCGGCGGGTTGATGTATCTCAGCCGTGGTGTTCGAAGGGGCGAAAGCGAGTATCCCATGGTGGGGGTTCTGCCGTTTTACATTACCATGGGCAAAAAGCCTCAAGGGCACGGTTACACCCTCGTGGACGTCGTCCGTGACACCCCATTCTTCCAGGCGGGAACGGAGCTCAGAGGGCACGAATTTCATTATTCGCGCGTCGTGGACGTGAACGGCCCATTGGAATGGGCTTTTCGCATCAAAAAGGGATTCGGGGTCTTGGAGGGGCGAGACGGGGTGTGTTATAAAAATGTACTTGCAACGTACACGCACATTCATGCCATGGGGTGTGCCGTGTGGGCGCCGGGGCTCGTGGAAGCGGCTTGGCAATACCGGGTGCGTCGAGATATGCTGAGCTCCAGCAAGGGTGAGGCTTCTCGGCCGCTGGTTGGACAAAGTTCCGCATGAGTTATCGGCGGAAGATTAAAAAACAAAGGAGGATGTTTCTATGGCACAGATCGAATACAAAGGGAAGGTCTTCAATCTGGACGAAGATGGGTTCATTGACAGCTTTGACAACTGGTGCCCGGAATGGGTCGAGTACGTGAAGGAATCGGAAGGGATTCAGGAGCTGACGGAAGAGCATTGGAAGGTCATCCACGTTCTGCAGGACTATTACCGAAAACACGGAATCGCTCCCATGGTGCGCATTCTGACGAAAGTGACCGGCTACAAGCTTAAATACATTTACGAGCTGTTTCCGAGCGGACCGGGCAAGGGTGCCTGTAAGATGGCCGGCCTGCCGAAGCCAACGGGCTGTGTGTAATCACGATTTGCATGCCGAGGGGGCAGAGTCCCCTTCGGAAAGACCTTGATGGAAGGTTTCATAACCCGGAGGAGCCCAGCGGGCTTTTTTGGTCCTGGAGCATGAGAAAAGAATCACGAGTGGCCACGCCCCAATCAAGGTGCTGCCTTTTTTCTTGACTTTGCTCTGGCCAGTCAGTAAACGCCTAGGCGGCGTAGGCCTTGCGACACGGACGGATGTTGGGCTAGTCGGTTAAATTCCACACGATCACAAGAGGAGGATGATCAGCGATGTTTAAGGTGACGGTAGACAAGGACAAGTGCACTGGCGACGGCGAGTGCGTGGATGTGTGCCCCGTGGACGTGTACGAACTCGTGGACGGCAAAGCCGAGCCCGTCAATGAAGACGAATGCCTCGGGTGTGAAAGCTGCGTGGAAGTTTGCGAAAACGATGCCATCACGGTGGAAGAGGTTTAAGAACTTACCGCAGTTCTCGCCCCGCTTCTTTCACAAGGGTGTTGAGGCGCTCTTGATTTGAGGGCCAG
The DNA here is from genome assembly GCF_003751385.1 of Desulfosoma caldarium. Lineage (NCBI taxonomy): Bacteria > Pseudomonadati > Thermodesulfobacteriota > Syntrophobacteria > Syntrophobacterales > Syntrophobacteraceae > Desulfosoma > Desulfosoma caldarium. Next base: position 165,960 of record NZ_RJVA01000011.1, read on the forward strand.
AAACGCCAGCGTACGCCACAAACCGCACTGAATGCCTCGAGTGTAAACATGCGGCTCTGTGCATCAGAACCGGTGCAAGGCGTGGCAGAGTGTATGGCACGTGGAGGCAAGCGGCCGAGTGAGTGAAAGGCCCGGGAGATATGTGTCTCTCGGGTTTTCTTTTGATTCAAAGGGTGAGCCCCTCTTTGAAATGGTTTTGGTCAAGACCAAACCCTTCTCCACCGAATCGGAAAATGCCCAAGGAGAAGGGTTTGGCGGCAGGTGGCCTACGAGAGGCCTTTTACTTCTACCCTTCTTTCTTAGGATGACACTGCACGCACGTGGTCGGAGCGGTGGTTTGCGGATTTTCGGCCTTCAGTTTCTTGTGACAACCCTGACAATTGTTGTGGAAGGCCAGTTTCAAGTTGAGCTTTTGCTGTTCGGGAGGCAGTTTCTTTTCCCCTTTAATGGTCGGCTCATTATGGCACTCCTGGCACTTTTGCACAGGATCCCCTTCCTTCCATACGTTCTGGCCACCCTCGTACTTGTGATGACATTCCGTACAGGCGATCTTGTACTCCTCGGCGTGCTTCTTGTGCGCGAACTCAACGAGGGCCTTCGTGTGGCTGGGCCACAGGGTGGAATTCATGGTCATCACATCCGGAGCGTCCGCCGCCACGGCCATGAGGGCTCCCACAAACAGAGCCACGGCAACGCAAACCGACGGGCCAAACCAACGTTTTCCTTTCACGGTGTCACCTCCTTTCCCTCATACAGTTTGAGTTTGTGATTCCATTCACGCCCGCTATTCTAGTGAGCATGTCATGAAGCCGTCAAGGCTTTTTGGCCTTCAAATCGTTCCTTGACAGATCAGGAACGCCTTGGAGTATATAGGACAAAAAAGATGTGCTGGGCAGATCTCTCAAGAGGAGGCTTGTGATGCTGTTTATGGCCATCTATAGCTACGCTCCGGAAGATCGCGACCGCGTCATTCAGCGTACGGAACAACTTCCCGAAGTGCCGGGAACGGCCATGAAGGGGGAGTGGTTCGATGTGACGGGGCATCGCGTGTTTCGGCTTTTCGAAGCAGAAGATGAGACGCATCTCGCGGCGGCCGTCTTTCAGTGGACGGATTTAGGCGTGGCCGAAGTGGTGCCGGTGATGGAGACCAAAAAGGCGTTGAAGCTTTTGCGGCGAACATCGAAGAAACCCTAGGTTTGGTTCGACCGGGCCACCGGTCATCGCGGCGCAACCGGCCCGGCTAGATGGCGCCCTGCGGGTTTTCTACAGAAAAGAGTTTGAGCGGGGCGAGGCGTCGCTGTGGCTGTGTGGGGCTTCATGAGCGGTGAGCGGGACGGCTGAGCGCAGGCCGAGGAAGGCAACTCCTCGAAGGGCCCAAGAGCGGTCGAGAGAAACCTTCTCGAACACGAAGTCACGTCGACGGTTTCTGGGGAAAATTAAGGAAAGGAGAGAAAAGGCCCGCTTGCATTGACTCTAAGTACGCTGGGCGACGTCCGGGATGGTGCCCCGAAAAGAGCACGGGGAGAATAGGGAAGGCGGTGCAAAGCCGCCACGCTGGGCCGGCGCTGTAAGCGGGGATGCCTTCGGAAAAAAGCCACTGATTCCGGTCGTGAATCGGGAAGGCCCGAAGAGTCAGAAGATCCGCAAGTCAGAAGACCTGCCACCCGGACAATGAGTGGACCGAAAGTTTACCTGCGCCTCAAGGTAAGCCTTCGAGGTCTTGGGACCTCGAAGGCTTTTTTGTTGGAAAAGCGACAAATCAAGAGGGGAGTGGCATGCCTATGGAAAAAGAGCTTCAAAGCATTGTGGCCCGTATTGAACCGGCGGATTCGCACTGGGAAAAGCTCGCCTGGGAAAGACTGCGGTCTCAAATTCGGCCGAGAGGCTCCTTGGGACGGCTGGAGGAGATGGCCGCGCGACTGGGAGCCATCTTCCGAAGCGTGTCGCCCAGTGTGAGCAGAAAAATCATTTTCACCATGGCCGGTGATCACGGTGTAGCCGAAGAAGGCGTCAGTGCCTACCCGCAGGAAGTCACGGCGCAGATGGTCTTTAGTTTTCTCAAGGGCTGGGCGTCCATCAATATCTTGGCGGATCATGTGGGGGCTGAGGTGCGCGTGGTGGATTTGGGCGTGGCCTCCGATCTTCCTGAGGACTGGGCCGTGATTCGACGTAAGATCGGCAAAGGGACGCGCAACATAACGAAAGGACCGGCCATGGAACGCCATGAAGCTGTTCGTGGCCTAGTGGAGGGGGCTCGCCTGGTCATGGACGCCGTTCAAGACGAAGGTTTTCATCTGGTGGGCACAGGGGACATGGGCATCGGCAACACGACGCCGTCCACGGCCATCGTCGCGACCCTGACGGGGAAGCCCGTCAAGGACCTCACAGGGCGAGGCACCGGCATTGACGATGCCGCCTGGAATCGTAAAGTGCGGGCCGTGGAAAGGGCTTTGGCCGTTAACCGACCGAATGCCGCCGATCCGGTGGATGTTCTGGCCAAGGTGGGTGGATATGAAATCGCCGGGCTTGCCGGAGCGGTTCTCGGCGCTGCGGCGGTGCGCACGCCCGTGGTTTGCGACGGTTTCATTGCCACGGCGGGGGCGCTCATCGCCTGTCAGCTCGCGCCGTTCGCCAAGGATTATCTCTTTGTATCCCATCGCAGTCAGGAAGTGGGTCACGGGGCCATGATCGAGCTCTTGGGACTTTCCCCTTTGTTGGACCTGTCCATGCGGCTGGGGGAAGGCACGGGAGCGGCCTTGGCGATAAGCCTGGTGGAAGCTTCGGCGCGCGTCCTTCGGGACATCAAGACTTTTGAGGAAGCCGGCGTCACGGATACCGGACGTTGAAGCTGCGGTGCCGTCGCGGATGGTGCGGTCATGGCCTATCAATCCACCCGCACCACCGCGCCGCCTTGGACTTGAAGAATGGGATATTGGCGTTCCATGTGGCCGTCGGGTGCGAACCGCACGGGGCCCAGGGGTCCGTTGGGCAGTTCCACTCGAAGCAGCCACTGCCGAAAGCTCAGGCGATCGGGCCGGCCTTCCTTGAGGACGTGTTCTCGCGCATGCAGGGCCATCAGGGTTGCGGTGTAGCCTTGGGCCGCGAGAAAATCGGGTTCTTCACCGTAAGTTTCGCCATAGTCTCGCGCAAAGGCTTCCTGAACGGGGTCTTGCGCCTCGAAGGTGCCCCTCTGAAAGGCGGAAGGAAACAGCGCCCCTTCCAGGTACACGCCGCCCGCGGAGAGCAGGATCTTTTCTTCCCACAGATTCGTGCCCAAAAGCGTCACACCCACCACATTGTAATAGGGCAACTGCGGCGCGATTAAAGCGATGGTGTCGGCGGCGTCCGGAATGAAGAGGGCATCCAAGGGTGTTTCCGAAATATCCACCCCGAATCCTTTGGCCACATGCTGGGCAATAACCTGAATGGGACCCTTGAAATCGGTCATGCCGGCCGCGTAGGTGCTCTCCACCACCACTCTTCCGTCCAGCTCCAGAACCTTGCGAACAAAGATGTCCCTCAGAGCGCGCCCGTAAGGTTCTTCCGGGTAAAGCACGCCGAAGTTTCGAAACCCCATGGCGTTTCGACAATAAGTGAGCAGTGCGCCGATCATGTCCTGATGGTCCATGAAGGCGTGGAGAAGAAAAGGGGTCTGGGAGGTGACGTGGCGCTTTTCCGTAAAACTGACCACGGGAATTCCCTTTTCATTCACCGTGGAAAGAATGGCTTTGGCACTTTTCGGGTTCAGTGGCCCCAGCACGGCAAGGACGCGCTCTTCCTGCACCAGGTGGTTGAGAGCGCTCACAGCCACGTCCGGGTTGGCCTGGGTGTCCGCCAAAACCAACCGGGCTGAAGTCCCATGAAACAGCTTTTCCCAATGCCTCAAAGCCAGGGCCACACCCTTGACCAACCGCCGGCCGTGCGCGCTATGGGGGCCGCTCAGAGGTACCATGCACCCGAGTTTATGAGGATCCGCCTGGGGCAAGGGCCCCATGACCCCTCGAAGTTCTTCTTCGATGCGGCGGGCTATGGGATGTTGGGGATACTGGGCCATCAGCTTGAGCAGACCGTCCCGACGCCCTTGCGCGGGGCCCAACTGAAGGCGACGATAGAGCAAGAAAGGCACGAGGCGCTCGGCGGTGTAGGTCTGAAGGGCCCGTTCCACAGCGGGGCCTTCCAGGGTCAAGACCAGTGCAGAAGCCTCTTGGTCCAAAAGTCTTTGATCCTCAGGGCCGAGTTGCGCGGCGTAGCCCTTGTCGAGCCAGAAGAGAGCGCGGTCCACTTGGCCTGCCTCGCGATGCAGGCCCACCAAAAGTCGAATCAGTTGCTGTCTCCAGGACGGATGCGATGCCGTCGCCTCCCACAAGGCTTCAGCTTCTTCGAGAAGTTTCTTGCGGTTTTCCCCGTCATACCAGCGGGCACGAAGAAGCCCGATGCGGGCCGTGGCGGCATCCCGCCATTGGGGATATTCTTTGAGCGCCGCTTCGTAAGCTTGGCGCGCCGCCTTGGGATTTTGGGCCTGCAGCCAGATGTCGCCTTGGGCCGTGATGGCGGCCGGAGCAATGGCGTTTGATGGGAAAAAGGCCGCGATGCGCTGAAAGGTGGCCAGTGCCGCATCCAAGCGGCCGGCATCTCGAAGAGCGACGGCTTCCTTCCACAAGACTTGAGCTTCCGCAGGGGGCGGTTCATGAAAGACGGCTTCCGGAATATGCACGGGCACCTGCTGACGAGGGGCGCAGCTGGAGACAAGTGCGGAAAACACAAAGATGCAGGCCAGAAAATGCGAGGCGTGTTTGGCGCTCATGCCTTCCCTTCACTCGAGACATGAAGAAAGAGAAGGGATGTGTGACAATCCCCCGGCATCGCGGATCCATGATGGCCAAAGGGGCACGCGGTGTTCACGTGCCCCTTTGGCCGCAGGCGACCTATCAAAATTTGGCCCGCATCGCAACAGCGTGCCATGCGGGCCGAAACTTTTTACTTATCTTTAACCTCTTCAAAGTCTGCGTCCACGACGTCATCGTCGGCCTTGCGACCCGAAGAGGAGGATCCCGCCGACGCTTCCTGGGATCCGGCCTGGGCTTGTTCTTCTGCCGTTTTCTTGTACATTTCCTCGGCGAGCTTGTGGGAAAGCTGGGTCAGCTGTTCCATTTCCTTTTCGATGGCGCCTTTGTCGTCGCCTTCCATGGCCTTGCGAAGCTTTTCAATCTGCGCGTCGATCTGTCCTCGCGTGCCCGCGTCCACCTTGTCACCCAAGTCCCTGAGCGTCTTTTCGGTGCTGTAGATAAGGGCATCCGCTTGGTTGCGCGTATCCACCAATTCTCGGCGCCTCTTGTCTTCTTCGGCATGCATCTCGGCTTCTTTCACCAACTTTTCGATTTCTTCCTGAGACAAGCCGCTGGAAGCGGTGATTTGAATGGATTGCTCCTTGCCCGTAGCCAGATCCTTGGCCGAGACGTGCACGATGCCGTTGGCGTCGATGTCAAAGGTGACTTCAATTTGCGGCACACCGCGAGGAGCCGGCGGAATGCCCACCAGGTCAAAGCGCCCGAGGGTCTTGTTGTCCGCCGCCATGGGCCGCTCCCCTTGCAGCACATGGATGGACACCGCGGTTTGGTTGTCCGTGGCCGTGGAAAAGATCTGACTCTTTCTTGTGGGAATGGTGGTGTTGCGTTCGATAAGCTTGGTCATGACGCCACCCAGAGTCTCGATACCCAGAGAAAGCGGTGTCACGTCCAGGAGCAGAACATCTTTCACTTCGCCCGAAAGCACCGCCCCCTGAATAGCGGCCCCCACGGCCACCACTTCGTCGGGGTTCACGCCCTTGTGCGGTTCCTTGCCGAAGAATTCTCGAACCTTTTGCTGCACACGGGGCATGCGCGTCATGCCGCCCACCAGAATCACTTCGTTGATATCCGAGGCCGTGATTCCCGCGTCCTCCAGAGCTTGACGCATGGGGGGGACGAGCTTGTCGATGAGGTCTTCGGTCAGAGCTTCGAGCTTGGCTCGAGTCAGCTTCATGTTCAGGTGCTTGGGACCGCTGGCGTCGGCGGTGATGAAAGGAAGATTGATGTCGGTTTCCGTGGTGGACGACAGTTCGATTTTGGCCTTTTCCGCGGCCTCTTTAAGGCGCTGCAAGGCCATTTTGTCGTTTCGCAAATCGATGCCCTGATCTTTTCGAAACTCGTCCGCCAACCAATCGATGATGCGTTGATCGAAATCCTCACCGCCCAGGTGCGTGTCCCCATTCGTGGCTTTGACTTCAAAGACCCCGTCGCCGATTTCCAAAATGGAAATGTCGAAGGTCCCACCGCCCAGATCAAAGACGGCAATTTTTTCGTCCTTTTTCTTGTCCAACCCATAGGCCAGGGCTGCAGCCGTGGGTTCATTGATAATACGAAGGACGTTCAAACCCGCAATTTTGCCGGCGTCTTTGGTCGCTTGTCGCTGGCTGTCATTGAAGTAAGCCGGCACGGTAATGACCGCGTCGGTCACTTTTTCTCCTAGATAATCTTCCGCGGTCTGCTTCATTTTCATCAAAATGTACGCGGAAATTTCCGTGGGGCTGTACTGCCGTCCTCGAATCAAGATGTGAGCGTCCCCGTTGTTGGCTTCCACGATCTTGTAGGGCAAGATCTCCAGGTCCCGCTGCACTTCCTTGGACTTGTACTTGCGGCCGATGAGCCTCTTAACCGCAAAGACCGTGTTATCCGGGTTGGTGATGGCCTGCCTCTTGGCCACCTGGCCCACGAGCCGTTCGCCGCTGTCCGTAAAAGCCACCATGGAAGGCGTCGTGCGGCCCCCTTCCGAATTGGTCAGCACCTTAGCCTCCTTGCCTTCCATGACGGCCACAACGGAGTTGGTTGTGCCCAAATCAATACCGATTATCTTTGCCATTGTTTGTGCCTCCTTAAGGAAAAATCGTCGTCATACGATGAGTTTCGAAAAAATGTAGATGCCTCGTAAAATGGCATCCTATCACAAACCGGGCGAAAGCCTCAGGCGGAACTGTCCGATTCGTGGGAACAGGACGCCGTTCGAGTCCCCTTGCTCACGGCCACCAGTGCCGGTCTTAGCAGCCGATCGTGCAGCGTGTAGCCCCTTTGAAATTCCTGAATCACCGTGTTGGGTGGAAATTCCTCTGAAGCCTGTTGCAAAATCGCTTCATGAAAACACGGGTCAAAGTCCTTGCCTTTCGATTCAAATGGCCGGCACCCGAAACGCGCCAAGGTGTCTAGAAAATGCTTATGGGTCATCTTGACCCCTTCCAGAAGCGTTTGGTTGTCGGTGTCTTGTTCCGCGTGTTGAATGGCTCGTTCCAAATTGTCCACCACCGACAGCAGCTCACGAATGAGACTTTCGTTGGCGTAGGCGATGGCCTCGTTGCGATCCCTTTCCAGACGCTTGCGCGTGTTTTCCATGTCCGCAGCCTGGCGGAGAATTTTGTCCTTAAGCGATTGAATTTCCGCGTCCTTTTCTTCCAAAAGGGCTTTCAGATCGACATCGCCCGGGGCCTCGTGGGCTGATTCCTCCTGAGTGGGGACGTGTCCTTCGGCGGCTGTTTCCACCATGGGTTCGTCGTTGGTCCCCGACATGTGTTCTTCCTTCATAAAGCCTTATCCTCCATCCATACCCGGCATTCAGCGACTCAATTCGTTTAATCATGCACGAGGCACTTGTCAGCACCTCACACAGCCCTGTGCAAAGATTTTTACGCTGAACCGCTGTCTTGGGGCATCGGAGTGTCCTCCGGTTCTTCAAGGAATTGGCTTAGCAATGACGCCGTAAAGGTCACCACGGGAATGATGCGCGAATAGTCCATGCGGGTCGGCCCAATGACGCCCAATACGCCAAGCACCGTTTCACCTCGTTTGTACGGTGAAGAGACCACGCTCATTTCATACAATTCGCTAATATCGCTTTCGGTTCCCAAAATGATCTGCACCTGCCGAGAAGGATCTAGGGCGCGGTCCAGCAGCCGCACAATGCGCGACTTGTCTTCAAAAGCCTCCAAAATGCGCCGCATGCGTTCGACATCGGCAAACTCGGGATTGCTCAGCAGATGCTTGTGCCCTGCAATGTGAACATCCGTGTTCTCCAACGCATCCTGCAAGGCCCGACGACTCATTTCCAATGCTCGAGAAAATAACTGATCAAATAGCGCCTTTTCCCCTTCCATTTCCTTGAGAATACATTCTTTGACGCGACTGAGGGGAATATCTTGTAGGATTTCGTTTAGGTATCGAGAGTACTTGTCGAGATTGTCTTGAGGAATGTCTTCATCCCATTCCACAAGAGTGTGCTGCACCAAACCGGAGGCCGTGATCACAATCACCAAAATGCTGCGGGCTCGCAATCGCACGAATTCAATGTGCTTGAATCGTGTGGCGCTCAACCTGGGCCACAACACGATGCCCGCCTGACGGCAAAAGCGTGACAGTACCTGGCTCGTACGGCGCAGAAGCTCCTCGATGTCCACGCGACCCGAGCTGAAAGCCTTGCGAATCAGGGCCTGTTGCCGCTTTTCCAATTCCCGAATCTTCAAAATGGAATCCAGATACAGTCGCAGGCCCTTGTCTGTGGGCACGCGCCCCGCGGACGTGTGGGGTTGGTGCAATAGGCCCATATCTTCCAGGTCGGCCATGATGTTACGGATGGTGGCCGAACTCACATTGAGCCCGTAGTGCTTGGACACTGTGCGAGACCCCACGGGTTCCCCGCTGCGAATGTAACCGCAAACGACTGCTTCAAGCACCTTTTGATTACGTTCACTGAGCTTCATTTCGTGCGAACTCCGCTTCACACTAGCACTCCATCACAATGAGTGCTAAGCCAACATAGGGTTATCGTGTGATTTTGTCAAGGTAAGATCGCTGAATGGGCTGAGGCGGAAAGGATAGTTGGCCGTGCGAAGGTGTGATGCGGCGCCCGACGCGAGGGCACACATGGCGCCTCATTTCCGCGAAACGCGCTGATGGCGTGAACGGAATGCGGAAATTCAGACTCTTGTGAACATGATGATCGCCCGCTTCGGCGGAAATGGCCCATGGCCAAGCGCTTCTTAACGCTCTGAGGATTTTACGACCGCAGCATATCGAAATCTTGAAACAGGTGAATGAAATCTTCCTGCAGCTTAAAGCAGCTCATCTTGATGCCGGCTTCAGACTGGTTGTGAAAGGTCAGAATGATTTTCCCCGGAGTGGAGGCGTCTTTCTCGACTCGGCCGATTTCTTCCAGATCTCGAAGGACCCTCTTTTCATCGCAGCCGGGCTTCAGCTGAATCCACATTCTTTTCATACGAGCTCCTTTGGGCGACCGCTCTCGGGGGTTCTTAGGGGCTCATGGTCGCAAGCGGGCTGTTTCCCCTGTACTTTGTCCAAACACCTGACCACACAGGCCAGGCAATCGGGTGCGTTGTCCGACTCTTGACAGTACGCTGAAAAGGCTTGAAGCCAATCCAGACCGGCTCGCGGGCACGTCTTGAGAAATTCCAGAAACTGCACGAGCCGTTCAAAGGCTACGGGCCCGATGGCGTGCTCAATGCGGCAGGCATTGGCTTCTGCCTGTTCGGGATCAAGGCGTAAAGCTGTGGTAAAGAACTCTTTCAAGATTTCATGACGCCGAGTAATCTGCTGCGCCACGTGGCGCCCTTTGGCGGTCAGGGTCACGTTGCTGTAAGGGCTGTAATTGATGAGACCTCTCACCGCCAAGGCGCGTAGAGCCCCTGTCACGGAGGCGCGTTGCACGCTCATTTGATCGGCGATGTCTTTGGCTCGAGCGGCTTGATGGGCGTTTTCCAGGTGGAAAATCACCTCTAAGTAGTCTTCCAAGCTCGCCGAGAGCCCCTCCACGGCGTCATTGGACATGGGTCCTCATTCCTCACCGGGTTTTTAGCTCGAAAATACCCTGTACAGGACCTCAGGTCAAGAAACGCAAGAGCGTGAGCATCATTTTTCCGCAGTCCAGACCCACCAGGCGGTGCACAGTCCCCACACGGCGTTGTAGCCGAAGACGAAAAGGGGTGTGAGGGATCCCAGGGCCAGGCCGAACCACCCTTTGTGAAGAACAAAGGGGAAAAAATACAGAAGCTGCGCACCGGTGGGTCCCAGGCTCCACAGAATGCCTCGGCTAAAAACCCCCACGAGAAATCCTCTGTGCAGAATGGGCATGAGAAACAAAAAACCCCACAGGCCTCCCCAAACAATTCGAGGATAGACAAAAGCTTGGTTCCACGTTGGAGCCAAGGCCACACCCAATTTTTGGGGAATTCCTGCCTGGCCCGCATACCAGGCCAGCCAGGAATTGACCAAAGCGCCCAGGCATCCACCGGCAAAAACCACACTGAGCCTCTGCAGGGCAGACCGCATGCTTTTTCTCCCGTATCGAGTTAGCGTCCTTTCCGTGGTGATGCAAGACGTTTCAAAAAAGGCATTCGGCGGTTGATATCACAGCGAACAGGAATTATAAAGGGGCGCCAATCCGCGAAAGGAAGGAGAATGGATGAAGATCAAATGCGCTAACTGTGACTATATGGGTGAAGCCACGTTGCTTCAAAAGGGTTCACGTTCCAAGGAAATTGCCCTGTGGTGTTGTCTCTTCTTGCCCGGACTTCTCTATACTCTGTGGCGCCAGTCCAGTGACGGGCGCTACATGGGGTGCCCTCAATGCAAAAGCGCTCAGTTTCGTCGCATCACGCGCCGGGAATGGAAAGACCTGGAACGTCAAGGAGCTCTTAAGGCTTAGGAACCTGGCCGAGAGCGGTCTTGGTATGGGCGACCCACGGTGCCACATGCGGCGTTGCATCGCGCCGTGTTTCTGCAAAAGGAATGCCTAAGTCCTACACGGACAAACGCCAAATGATGCTTTGAAGGACAGTCGAGCTCATGCGAGAAGGCGTACCCATCTACCTGGACTACAATGCCACGACGCCCATGGACCCAAGGGTTGTGGAAGCCATGCGACCGTGCTTGGAGTCCGTCTTTGGCAACCCGTCCAGCGCCCACGCCTATGGTCGAGAAGCCAAAGCCATGCTGGAGCAGGCGCGCCATCGCGTCGCCTCTTTGTTGCATGCATCCCCTGAAGAGATTGTTTTTACCAGCGGCGGAACCGAATCCAACAACATGGCCCTGTGCGGTGTGGCTCGAGCGCGCAAAGCCCAGGGGCGCCACATCGTTACCACCCGCATTGAGCATCCCGCGGTGTTGGAACCCTGTCTGGCGCTTATGGAGGAGGGCTTTGACGTCACGTTTGTGGGCGTGGATGGGTACGGCATGGTGGATCCTCAGGAGGTCATTGCGGCTTTTCGATCGGACACCGTGTTGGTGAGCGTGATGCACTCCAACAACGAAGTGGGCACGATTCAGCCCGTGAAAGCCATTGCTCAGGCCGCCAAGGAGCGGGGAATTGTGGTCCATACGGACGCGGCGCAAAGCGTGGGCAAGGTGGTTGTGGATGTGGAGAATCTGGGTGTGGACCTGCTCACCGTCGCCGGCCACAAGCTATATGCTCCCAAAGGTGTGGGTGCCCTGTATGTGCGTCGCGGAACACCTATGGGAAAAATCCTTTTTGGAGCCGGTCAGGAACGCGGACTTCGACCCGGAACGGAAAACGTTCTGGAAATCGTCGGCTTGGGCATGGCCGCCGCCGTGGTTCGAGACAATCTTTTGGAAGAAATGGCGCGCATGAGGGCCTTGCGCGATCGCCTACAGGCCCACTTGCTCGAGGCTTTTCCCGACGCGCGCCTCAACGGCCATCCGGAACACCGATTGCCCAATACTTTGAGCATTTCCTTTCCGGGAACGACGGCCGATGCGCTGCTGGATGCCATGCCGGAAGTGGCGGCTTCGGCAGGTGCGGCGTGTCACAGTGACCAGGTGCGCATTTCCCATGTTCTGGAAGCCATGGGGGTGCCCAGGGAGTTGGCCCAGGGGACCCTGCGGTTTTCCGTCGGCCGGTTCACTCGGCAGGAAGATGTGGATGCGGCAGCGGCCATTGTCCGGCGGGCCGTTCGGCAGGTTCTAAACCAGACGTAGAAGATTCTCATGGAACGTGACGCTCTGTCGAGGGCCGACGTGGAGGCCATGCGCCGTCGGCTGAAGGAAAAAATTCTAGAGCAGGCCTTTCAAGTGGCAGACACTCCGGTCTTCAAACTGGTTTCCGGGGCCATGAGTCGGTTCTATTTCAACTGCAAGCGTGTCACCTTAGACCCGGAAGGCCAAGTGCTTATCGGAAATCTGATCTTTGATCTGGTCAAGGATTTGCGTATTCAAGGCATCGGTGGCCTCACGCTTGGCGCGGATCCCATCGCCAATGCCGTTTCCTACACGTCGTGGATGCGGGGTAAGCCCATTCAAGCCTTCGTGGTGCGCAAGGCGCAAAAAGAACACGGCATTCCGGCGCGCCTAGAAGGCAATGTGCACGAAGGGGACCGCGTGGTGGTGGTGGACGATGTCATCACCACGGGAGGCTCCACCCTTCAGGCCATTCGAGCGTGCAAGGCTTCGGGAATTCATGTGGTGCGGGTCGTGGTCCTTGTGGATCGCCAGGAAATGAACGGGCGCGAAAACATTCTTCAGGAAGTGGAGGCCGTGGACGCCCTGGTCCTTCGAGACGACATCATGGCTTTGCATGAAGCGAGGCAAAGAGAAGGGTCTTCGTCATGAACATCATGGTCACAGGAGGAGCCGGCTACATCGGGTCGCACACGGCCAAGATCATTCGGCGCCGTGGACATACCCCCATTGTCTTTGACAACCTAAGTCGCGGCTGGGTGGACTGGGTCCGCTATGGGCCTTTTGTCTACGGCGATGTTCGTGACGAGGAAGCCCTGTATCAGGCTCTTCGCGCGTTCAAAGTCGATGCGGTCATTCATTTTGCCGCCTTGGCTTTGGTGGAGGAGTCGGTGCAGAAGCCGGCTCTGTACTTCGACCACAATGTCCGCGGAACCCTTGCCCTGGTGCAGGCCATGGCACGGGCAGGCGTGCGTCGATTGGTCTTTTCCAGTTCCGCCGCCGTCTATGGTCAAGCGCAATCCATCCCCATTGCCGAAGACCATCCCAAGGAACCGACCAACCCCTATGGCCTTTCCAAATGGCACGCCGAACAAATCCTGGACACCGTGGCTTCGACGGCGGGCATTCGGCTGGCCATGTTGCGCTATTTCAACGTGGTGGGAAACGATCCCGATGGAGAAATCTACGAACGTCATGAGCCCGAAACCCACGTGCTGCCGAACCTCATGCGAGCCGCTCTGACGGGAGCGCCGTTCTATCTTTTTGGAACGGACCACGAAACCCCTGACGGCACTGCCGTGCGCGACTACGTGGACGTTCTCGATTTGGCCGAAGCCCATGTGGCCGCCTTGGATGTGTTGGAAAGCCGAGATCGGCTGATATCCAACGTGGGGCGAGGCTGCGGCGTGTCCGTGCGGGAGATGGTGAGCGCTGTGGAACGAAGCCTGGGGCGCACGGTCACCGTGGTGGAACGGCCCAAAAGGCCTGGAGACCCGCCGGAACTGGTAGCCGACAATACCTTTCTCAAGACCTGGTTTGACCATCCCTTCAAAACCCTGTCCGAAGTCATCGAGGGCATGGCGCGACAACAGGCTTTCCTTCAAGCCCCCTGAACCAAAGCCGCCTGGAAGCGTGAGTGGGAAGGCATTGTGCCGCCGCGGCGGTATGGGCTCATGGGCGTTGGGGTTTGTCGCATTCTCGTTATTGTAAAGTCTGCAAGGGACGGCCTCTGGCCGTTCGAAAAGTAAGGGTCCCCGGGGACGCGGTCCCTTCAAAGAGACGAGCCACCTTCGCGGCTTCCATGACGCATTGCTCTGGAAGGTAATCTCTCAGGGCCACAGGAGGGCGCCTTATGGATCCGCAGCCCAAGCCACCCATAAGCGTCGCGCTTTATTGTTGCCCCTTTCGGCCCGGGCTTAGGATGAAAAGCCTCCGAGATACGATTCTTGAAAAGATTCGTCGTTCCGTGACCGAATCGGCTCCTGATGACCGCTTTGGCGGCACCTTGGGGCAACAGGGCAGGTTCACTCGGCCTCGGTTCGCAGAAAGCGGTCAAGAGGTCCAAATGAGAGCACTTCTTCGAAACGGCTGGGATTCCAGCGAGGCCGATTGTCCTTGTCGATGAGGCGGGCCCGGACACCTTCCCAAAAGTCGTGGTGTTCGATAATCCACCGTGCCACCCGCTCGTCCATGGCAAAAACCTCTTCCAAAGGTCGGCCGCGTTGAACCTTGAGGAGGGCCAAAGTGAGCGTGACGGCCGTGGGTGATCGTTCGGACAAACGCCGAAACACCCCTTCGCACAACCGGCTTTGCATCTGGCATTGGGAAAGGTTTTGCAGAAGCTCGGGCACAGAGGAGACGCCGTCAAAATAGGAGCGCACCCAAGCATCCATGGCCGCGTCTTGAGGGATGGCTTCAGATCGTGTCACGGATGCCATGAGTTCGAAAAGTTGCCTTCGTGCCGTGCTGCGGTCCGGCGAAAGCCTAGGGGCCGCTTCTTCTAAAGCTTCAAGGACATCCTTCAGTCGATGGCTTTCCACGCCATGGGTGGCCAAACCCAGGCGCACCGCATGAAATCCAAGGACATCGTCCCCGGTAAGGGCCAGGTATTCTGGATAGCCGGCGAGACACTTGGCATAAAGCCATCCCGTTGCCCCCACATCTGGAAAGAAGCCGATGCGTGTTTCCGGCATGGCCATGTGCGTGGTTTCTGTGGCGAGGACAATGTCGGCTCCCGCCGAGAGCCCAAGCCCTCCTCCCATGGTCACACCGTGAGTCACCACGACCAGCGGTTTCGAAAATCGATGCATGGCCAAATCCAAAGCGTATTCCTCATGAAAGAACGCTTCCGCTTCGGCTCGGTTTCCCGATCGAACCTGCAGGGCCACCCATTTGATGTCGCCTCCGGCGCAAAAGGCCTTGGATCCGCTGCCGGTGATCAAAAGGCATCGCACGTGAGGGTCGTGGCGCGCAGCGTCCAGCACTTGAGCCAGTTGTCGCACCATGGCTAGAGAGAGGCTGTTGAGGGCGTGCGGGCGGTTCAGTTCAATGTGCCACAGGGCTTTCGAAGTCCGCACGCGCACATGGTTTTGTTGGTCCGTTATCCACGAGTCCATGAGCCCGATTCTCCTCATTGGGTTGAACGATCACTTTGCATGCATGCCTGCCCTTCTTTTAAGCACGGTGCAAAGTTCGGCAAATCAAAATCTAACACCGTTGGCCTCCTTTGACTCCGTGACCCCGGTGGCACAGTGGCATGTGACCCCATGGTTTTGGGCAAGCGGCACAAACCAAGATGTGAGACCATAGTTGATCACCATAGTTCGCGAGCCACGTAAATCCTTCAGCACAAATCAAGCTGTGACCCCATTAATCATTATTCCTTTCTTGCATGGGCGTGGAGGGGTTGGTAAGGTTGGTGTACGGCTCGCTGACGGATCGAGTGCATTTTCTCCTTCACCCGAAAAATCGCCGCTCTCTCTCCCCGTCTTTTCCACGTGTTGGTTTTGTTCGTGTTCACCACAGCCACTGCGCGTTTTCCATGAGATGTCCATGGGGCTGACCGGTCCGTCATCGGCGCCGAGGGAGAGCACGCGTTGTCCATACAGCAACACAGGGGAGGGAGCGTATGCGACTGGTGGTCATCGGACAGGCGCCTTTTGGTCGGGACTGCTTGAAGGCTTTGTTGGATCGCGGTGAGGAGGTGGTGGGGGCCATCACGGTGCCGGATGTGCCGGGAGCCAAGAAGCCGAACCCTTTTAAGGAACTGGCCGTGGAACGTGGTCTTGACCTTTTGCAGCCACGCCATCTGAAGGGCCCGGAAGTCTTGGCCTGGGTTCGAGACAAAAAACCAGATCTTTTTGTTCTTGTTTTCGTCACGCAATACATGGGCAAGGACGTTCTTGATGTGGCGACCCTTGGAGGTATCAATTACCATCCGTCATTGCTTCCCAAATACCGCGGGGGCAGCGCCATTGCCTGGGCCATTCTTCACGGGGAACTGCAGACGGGGGTGACCATCCATTACATCGATGATGGGGTGGATACGGGAGACATCGTGTTGCAGGAATCCGTGCCCATTGCCCCGGACGACACCACCGCGAGTCTTTACTTCAATAAGCTCTATCCCCTGGGAGTGAAGTTGGTGCCGGAGGCTGTCCGTCTCATTCGCGAGGGAAAAGCTCCAAGGATTCCACAGGACCCTCGCCTGGCTTCCTTCCAGCCGGCACTCAAGCCCGAACACACGCAGATCGACTGGCGCCAAGACGTGAAGACCATCTACAACCTTGTTCGAGGTGCCTTTCCCGTGCCGGGTGCCGGCACGCGGTGGCAGGGAAAGAACCTAATTATTCAGGAAGCGGCTCCCATGCCGGTCCAAATGTGGGAGAAACCGAGCCGTGCTCCTGGAGAAGTTTTGGAAGTGACGGCTGACGGATTTACAGTGCAAACCGGATTGGGCGTGCTCCTTGTCAAGAAGGTGCTGAGCAAAGAGGCCGGCAAGATGAGTGCGGCCGATTTTGTTAAGGCAAGCGGACTAAAACCCGGCGATAACTTTGAACCCTGTGGATAAGTCCGTCCGCCTTGGGGATGTGAAGGGCTTCGAGGGGCATCGTTTTCGCCACTCGCTGTCTTTCCGAGGAAGCCCGTTGAAGCGCGTCGGGAATGTGCGGATTATTGACGCGTGGTCAAGTGGCTTTGGCTCCAAAAAGTGGATACCGACTTGGGATGACTTCGTTTGGCGCACTGGGGCACGCTGCAGATGGGGCAGTCGGGATCCTGGCATGGATCCACATGCACAAACACTTCGACCGAGCCCTGAAAATGCACGCGAAACAGCTCTTCCAGCTCGGCCACTTCCCGGTGAGCGTCTATGAGAGGAAGATAGCGAGGCAGAATGAGGTGGAAATCCACGTAAAGGTGCCGGCCGGAGCGCCAAGCGCGCAGTCTGTGGATATCGATCCAGATGGTTTTTCGATGCTGGGCGAGGAGTTCCGAGATTTCGCGAAGGAGGGCTGGATCGGAGGCGTCCATGAGGCCGGCGAAGGATTCTTTGAGGAGCGAGCGTCCGGAGAAAAGAATGTGGGCGCCGATGAGGGCGGCCACGACTCCGTCGATCCAGTGCCACCCGGTGAATTTGACGAGAACGAGGCCGAGTACGACGGCGGCCGAAGAAAAGGCATCCGTGAGAATGTGTTTGCCATCGGCCACAAGGGCCAATGAGTGGGTACGTTTTCCCATGGTGACCAGAAAGCCTCCAAGGGCGCCATTAACGATGCTGGTGGCCAGAACAAGCCACAAGCCCAAATCCAGATTGGGCAAAGGGTGAGGGCGGCGAATCTGATGCCAGGCGCTCCAAAAGATGCCGAGGGCCGCAACGACGATCAAGGCGCCTTCAAAACCTGCGGAGAAATATTCCACCTTCCCATGGCCGTAAGGATGCTCTGAATCGGGAGGTTTTGCGGCAAGATAGATGCTCCAGAGAGCAAAGCTGCTGGCGATGACGTTAACAATGGATTCCAGGGCATCGGACAACACGGCCGCCGAGCGGGTGAGAAAATAGATATAAAATTTTACGGCCATCAAAAGGACGCTGAGCGTCAAAGAGAGGGCGATGGCTTGAAGGCGCGTGCGTTGTGATCGTTCTTCCATAATCGTATGCCAAGGATTTGTGGGGGCGCTCGCCCCGCCCGAACCACGAAAAGGTCAAGAGCGTTTTCACGGTGCCGAAAGAGCTTTCCAGGCCCAGAGCACCTTACCACGAATGGCTTTCATTCCCAAGGTGCACCGTGCACGAAGATGGATATGGTGTTCTGAGCCGCTTGGCAAGCAGGCCTAAAAGTTATCAGAGCACATTGGCAGGTTGGAGCACGTCCGACAAATGGATTGGGCGTGATCGGTGTCAGACCACCTGCCAAACGGACTCGGTGGCGCCGTATAGCCCTGGTCCTCTGCAACAGGTAGAGAGGAGCACTTGGCTTGTACCCATGGAAATGAGACACTCTTGATCAACCATGGAAAAGACAGGAATCGGATGCCGGCCTGCGGATCCATGGCTTCTCCTCTCAGCCCGACACTCATGGAACAAGGGGGGTGGTCCCTCACTGTCATTGGCACAGGGCGGAATCCAGACGGTGGACGGTGTCCTTTGCCAAGGGGCTGAATATCTTGCCAATTCACAGATAGCCAAGGACATGGGACTCACCACAGAACAAGACGCGCTGAAGCGCAGGTGAGAGGTGCTTTCCTTGGGTGGCATGATCCTAACCCGCTCGGTGACTCGACCCCGATCCGCGTCGGGCTTATGTGAGACCCATGAGACTGAACCAAGCTTGGAACCTTTAGAGTTCGGGGCCGATCTTGACCCCATTTAGGTCCTGTGTTAAGTGCGCTATGCCTTGGAAAAAGGGCTCACGAAACCTTTCCGACCTTCGTGGGCTCACCAGCGTCGCATGAGGGACCGCATCGTGCATGAAATGGCCATCGCCCAAAGCGTGCTTGAGATCGTTCTGGATGAATGCCGTCGGCACCGCATGAAAACCGTGGATCGCATCAACGTGCAGGTGGGCGCTTTGGCGGCCGTGGTTCCAGAAGCTCTGACCTTTTGTTTTCAAGTGGTGGCTCAGGGCACGCCGGCGGAAAACGCCGCCTTAGACATTGAAACGGTTCCCGTGGTGATGCGCTGTCCCTTGTGTGGTGAACTTTTTGAAATGGAAGATCGCCTGGACATGTGCCCTCAGTGTGGTCCTGTGGTTTCAGGGCTTTCGCTCATCAGCGGTCGCGAAATGACGGTCATGTCCATCGAAGGGCGCGGAAGCGATGACGGAGCGTAAAAGATGGCGGAAATGAAAGTTCCCGTGGTTCGTAACATTCTGGAAGTCAATGAGCGCCTTTCGCAAGAAAACCGCAAGATCTTCGATGCCAAAAAGGTTTTGGTTCTGAACCTCATGAGTTCTCCCGGGGCGGGAAAGACGTCCGTGCTGGAACGCACAGCCGAAGCCTTGCAGGATCGTTACAAGATGGCGGTCATCGAAGGGGACATTCAGTCGTCATTCGATGCGGAACGGTTGCAGCGCAAAGGCGTGCAGGCGGTGCAGATCAATACGGATGGCGCGTGCCATCTGGATAGCAACATGATCCGCATGGCCATGGACAGCCTGCAGCTGGAAGGCGTGGACGTCCTTGTCATCGAAAATGTGGGCAACTTGGTGTGTCCCGCCGAATTCAATTTGGGGGAACACCACAAGGTGACCATCCTGAGCGTGGCCGAAGGGGATGACAAACCCATCAAGTATCCGCTCATGTTTCAAATCTCCTCGGTGCTCTTGGTGAACAAGGTGGACCTTCTTCCTTACGTGGACTGTGATCTTCACGCCATTCACCAAAGGGCTAGGCAGCTCAACCCCACACTGGAAATCTTCGACATTTCGTGCCGCACGGGAGAAGGGCTGGAAGCGTGGATAGCGTGGCTGGAAGCCCGAATACGGGAGAGAAAAAACCTGCCCTGATGGCGGACTTCCATGGGTTTCGCCGGGTCGGGATTCGCGTGGAAGGGATCGTTCAGGGCGTGGGTTTCCGGCCCTTCGTCTTCCAAGCGGCGCACCGGTGGGGATTGAACGGATGGGTGCGAAACGACGCCACCGGCGTGGAAATGGAGCTGGAAGGACGCCGCGAGGCGGTGGAAGGTTTTCTGGCCAGCCTGCAGCGGGATGCCCCACCTCTGGCGGCCATTCGTTCCATGAAGGTCCAGGAGAAACCCTATGAAGGCCTCTCGGGGTTTCAGATCATCGCCAGCGAGACGTCGCCCCTTCGTACGGCACTGATTTCTCCCGATACGGCCATTTGCCAGGACTGCCGGCGGGAATTGCTGGATCCTCAAGACCGCCGGTATCGGTATCCTTTTATCAACTGCACCAACTGCGGTCCGCGCTACACCATCATTCAGGACATTCCCTATGATCGGCACAAGACGACCATGGCGGTGTTTACCATGTGCGCCGCGTGCCGTGCCGAATACGAAGACCCTTCAAATCGGCGTTTCCATGCGCAACCCAACGCTTGTCCTCAATGCGGCCCCCACGTCTGGCTGGAAGACGACCAGGGCCGGGTCGTGGCCGAACGGGATGACGCCGTTCGCCAGGCCGTGGAACTGCTGGAGCAAGGACGAATCGTTGCCGTCAAGGGCCTGGGTGGATTTCACCTGGCCGTTTCCGCACGGAACGAGGCAGCGGTTTCTCGTCTGCGGCGCCGAAAACTTCGAGAAGAAAAGCCTTTTGCCGTCATGTTTGCGCACCTCGAGGCCGTTCGCGCGGTGTGCCACGTGAGTGCGCAGGAAGAACGCCTGCTGTGTTCCAAGGAACGGCCCATTGTTTTGTTGCGCAAGCGATGGAATGCCGAAGCCGCGGGCGCGGGCATGGCCCCGTCGGTGGCGCCTCGAAATGCTTATCTGGGAGCCTTTCTTCCCTACACGCCGCTTCATGTCCTGCTTTTTCACGAATGTTCCTACGATGCTTTGGTGATGACCAGTGGCAATCAAAGCGATGAGCCCATCGTTACGGACAACGACGAAGCGCGGCAACGGCTTCAAGGCATCGCCGACGTTTTTCTCATGCATAACCGCGATATTTACATCCGCTGTGACGATTCCGTCATGCGGGTGCTTTCCGACAGCCCTCTTCCTGTTCGGCGTGCCCGTGGGTATGTGCCCGTCCCCGTGCGGCTGTCGTGCGCCGGCCCTGTGGTTTTGGGGACGGGAGCCGAATTGAAAAACACGGTGTGTTTCACTCGAGGCCGGGACGCTTTTGTGAGCCAGCACATCGGCGATCTGGAAAATCTAGAAACCTTTCAAGCCTTTGAAAAAACCATTGAGCATTTGCAGAAAATTTTGGATGTGCGTCCCGCGTGGATCGTTCATGATTTACATCCTGACTACCTGAGCACGCAATGGGCGGAAGCCCATGGAAATCCTTTTCCGCCTTCGAATGCGCAAGGGGCAGGCGTCGAACCGCCGCACACGGTTCGTCCCTATCGCATGGCCGTGCAACATCATCACGCACACATCGCTTCGGTGGTTGCCGAAAGGCAATACGATGGACCTGTCCTTGGCGTGGCCTTGGACGGCACGGGCTACGGGCCCGACGGCACCGTATGGGGCGGGGAATTTCTTTATGTCCATGGGGATGTTTGGCGTCGCTTGGGACGGTTTTCTCATCTACGGCTGCCCGGGGGGGATCGAGCGGTCAAGGAACCATGGCGCACGGCCTTGGGAGCCCTGTGGCTTTTGGCCAAGGATGCCACGGAAGAGCGTTACGCCCCTTTGATGAAAAGATGGCCGGAAAAGGAACGCCGGCTGGTGCTTCAGATGCTCGAACGACAAATCAACACGCCCCTGACCTCCTCCTGCGGGCGCCTTTTTGATGCCGTGGCGTCCCTGTGCGGCGTGCGGGACTGCATCTCCTATGAAGGACAAGCCGCCGTGGAGCTGGAACAGTCCATCGAGCAAGACCCCAAAGCCTACGAGGCGAATCTGTACGCCGATGAAGGGCTCTGGATTTTGGACAGCCGTCCTCTGGTGGCTCAGGTCGCCAAAGATCTTCTTCTCAACGAAAAGCCGGGTGTGGTGGCCTGTCGGTTTCACAACGGCCTCGTTGTGGCCCTGACCCGGCTTTTGGACATTCTTTCTGAGAATACGGGCTTGCGCACCGTGGCGCTTAGCGGCGGCGTATTTCAAAATGTTTTCCTGCACACGGCCCTTCGGCGTTCGTTGCAAGAAGGCGGGTGGCATGTCTTGACGCACGAGCAGGTTCCACCCAATGATGCCTGCATAGCCCTGGGACAAGCCTATGTCGGCCGATGTGTGGCGGAAAGAATTGGCCTCCGTGACCCATCGGTCGGTGGAATCGATGATGCTACAAATTGATGCCCGTGGCGTGAAGGTAAGCGATGACCCTGAAATACGTTGATGAATTTCGAGATGGCACGCTGGCGCGCACGATCCTGGCAAAGCTCAAAAAACAGTGTGCAGGACGAGCGCCCATGCGCTTTATGGAAATCTGCGGCACTCACACGGTGTCCATCTTTCGCTCCGGGCTGCGTCCCCTTTTGCCTTCGACGGTGGAACTCATCAGCGGCCCCGGCTGTCCCGTCTGCGTAACGGCTTCCGAAGACATCGACAAGGCGATCTGGTTTGCATCCCAGCCCGACACCATCGTGGCGACCTTTGGAGATTTGCTTCGCGTGCCGGGATCCCGCACCTCCCTGGCTCAGGAAAGAGCTCAAGGGGCCGACGTGCGCATGGTCTACAGTGCCATGGACGCCGTGGCCTTGGCAGAGGAAAATCCCGACAAGGAAGTGGTTTTCATAGGTATTGGTTTTGAAACCACGGCCCCCACGGTGGCCGCGGCCGTGACCATGGCCAATCGTCAAGGAATTCAGAATTTCTCCGTCTTTTCTGCCCATAAGGTGCTGCCGCCGGCCATGGAAGCCCTTTTGTCCTCCGGAGATCTTCGCCTGGACGGGTTTTTATGTCCCGGTCATGTGACGACGGTCATCGGGGCCAAAGCCTATGAAGACGTGGCTTCTCGGTACCGAATGCCGTGCGTGGTTGCGGGATTTGAGCCTTTGGACATTCTGCACGGGCTTTGGATGCTGGTGGAGCAGCGCCTTTCGGGGGAGGCGCGCGTGGATGTGCAATATCGGCGGGGCGTCACGTGGGAAGGAAACACGGCCGCCCAGAGACTCATGGCTCAAGTGTTTCGTCCTGCCAACGCCGTCTGGCGAGGGCTGGGACCCATTGCCCGTTCCGGGTTGGCCTTTCGGGACGAATGGGCTCGGTTTGATGCCACCCAAAGGTTCTCTGTGCCCACGTTGAGCGTTCGTGAAGATCCCGCGTGCCGCTGCGGGGATGTGCTGCGAGGCGTCCTTGCGCCGTTACAATGCCCTTTGTTTCGAAAAGTGTGCACGCCGCAAAATCCCAAAGGACCGTGCATGGTGTCCAGCGAAGGCACCTGTGGAGCCTACTTCAAGTACGCTTATGACGGCCCAGATTTGGATCTGGAGGAGAAGTATTGACGGTGAAAGCCGGAAAAGAGGACTTTTACGGGCAGGCGCAAGGGGGATAGGCCGGTGAAGGAAACGCAGGTGTTGTTGGATCATGGCAGTGGAGGTCGGGCGACCCATGAACTGGTGACGCGGTTTTTTGCCCCTTTGTTAAGCAACCCGTTTCTCGATGCCATGAACGACAGCGCGGTCATGGATTTTTTGGGGGATCGGCTGGCGTTCACCACCGATAGTTACGTGGTGGATCCCGTCATTTTTCCCGGTGGCAACATTGGATCCTTGGCCGTTCATGGAACTGTGAATGATTTGGCCATGAGCGGCGCTCGCCCCATGGTGTTGACGGCGGGTTTCATTTTGGAAGAAGGCCTGGACCTTTCGCTTTTGGAAACCATTGTGAGGTCCATGGCGGAAGCGGCTCGCGAAGCGGGCGTGACCGTGGTGGCCGGAGACACCAAGGTGGTCCCCAAAGGAAAAGGGGACAAAATTTTTATCACCACGGCAGGCGTGGGTATCGTTCCGCCGGGGGTGTCGCTGGGAGGACAAAATGCTCGCCCGGGCGATGCCGTGCTCATCAACGGCACCATTGGCGATCACGGCACGGCCATTTTGTGTTCCCGCGAAGGTCTGTCCATGGAAGGGGTTATTCAAAGCGATTCCGCCCCGTTGCACACCCTTGTGGCTGCCATATTGACGGCGTGTGCTCATGTTCATGTGTTGCGCGATCCCACGCGAGGCGGTGTGGCCACGACCCTGAACGAAATTGCGAGCCAATCCCGTGTGGGCATTCGGCTCTTTGAGGAGGCCTTGCCCATTCGAGAAGATGTGGCGGGAGCCTGTGAAATCCTCGGTCTGGACCCGCTCTACATGGCCAATGAAGGAAAGGTTCTGGTGGTCCTTCCTCAGGAAGAAGCCGGAAAGGCTCTGGACGCCATGAGGCGTCATCCTCTAGGGCGCCACGCGGCCTTGATCGGGGAGGTCATGGCGGACCATCCCGGTCGAGTTACCTTGCGCACCCGCATCGGCGGGCACCGTATCGTGGACATGCTTCGTGGCGAACCTCTTCCACGCATCTGCTGATTCCAGGCGTTTGGGCTAAAGTTTGGGTTGTGGGTGCGGCGATGCCGCGACCCCAGATGGCGCCGTGCCGCGATTTCACGGCGTGCGGCAAGGTGGTTCAAGACGATGAAACCGTATGGGCCTTTTCAAGCATGGTCCTCAATCCGCATTTACCAGAGCAAAATGCAGCCCGGCCCTTGTCGGCCTTTTGACGCGTGGGCTAGACTCCCAGAAAGGAAGAAGCCTGCTGAAGGCGGAAAGCCTGGGGTGTGAAGGGAGGATTTATTGCGCCGTCCAGGGCAGGGGTGACGGAGAATGCGGCCATGTGGAAAATTCCACAGTATGGGGATCCCTGGAAAGGGATTAGAAGTGTACGACGGGCTGTGATGCCAGGAGGGGAGGCGCCGTGGGGCTTACATGGTTGACCGGCGGACCGCGGGGATTTCGCTGCCGCATCTGTGGTCATCAGGTTGAGGGCGCGGGTTCCGGCCTCGGCATATGCGCCCACTGCATCGTGCACGATTGGGAACGGGCTCGCCCCCTGGTGGACGCCCTACATCGAAAATCCCGCACGCGTTTTCGTCTGCCTGAGGAAGTGCCCCAGGCACGGATCGGAGCCGAATGCCGACTGTGTCACCATCGATGCCGCATGACGCAAGGGCAATGGGGCTATTGTGGGGTTCGCACAGGGGACATGGAAAGTCTGCGACGTGATGGGCGGCTTGTGGCCTCGGTGTCCTACTATCACGATCCCCTGCCCACAAACTGCGTGGCGGACTGGGTCTGTGCCGGAGGCACCGGCGTGGGGTATCCCCGTTTCAGCATGGCCAAAGGGCCGGAAGTGGGCTGGTACAATTTGGCCGTCTTTTTTGAGGCCTGCAATTTCAACTGCCTCTATTGTCAAAACTGGTCCTTTAAGCGGGAGACGCCGTGGGACAGGCCAAAGTTGGCCGTGGATGAAATGCTTCCGGCCGTGACGGAGCGCACCTCATGCATCTGCTTTTTCGGCGGTGATCCGGTACCTCAGTTGCCCTTTGCCCTGCGTTTTTCCCGGGAAGCCGTCAAGGCACGATCGGGTCGCATTCTTCGCGTCTGTTGGGAAACCAACGGAAGCATGCATTCCAGCTGGCTTCGGCCCATGGTCCAACTTTCCTTGGAATCCGGCGGCTGTATCAAGGTAGACCTTAAAGCCTGGGATCCCCATATTCATCGGGCTTTGTGCGGGACGGACAACCGCCAGGTATTGGAAAACTTCGCCAAGCTTTCCCAATGGGTTCCCTTGCGTCCCGATCCCCCCTTGCTCATTGCCAGCACGCTTCTGGTTCCGGGTTACGTGGGAGAAGCGGAAGTGTCGCGCCTCGCTCGATTCATCGCCAACCTCAACCCCGATATTCCCTACGCGCTCCTGGGTTTTGCGCCCCAGTTTGTTCTAAAAGATTTTCCCACCACGTCCAGAACGGAGGCCGAAGCGTGTCTGGAGGCGGCGCATCGCGCGGGCTTACGCCGTGTGCGATTGGCCAATCGGCATCTGCTGTGCTAATGTTCGGTGCCATGGCAGCGCCTTCTCGGACATCGTGAATGAAGTGAAACCTTTATTGATGAACCGTCGGGGAGGTTCAGATGCGCTACGATGAGGGGCAAGTGGGACGGGTGTTTGTACTGCGGCTGGAAGAAGGGGAGCGAATTCCCGAGGTCATCGAAACCTTTGCCCGGGAAAAGGGTGTGCAGCGGGCCATGGCCATTCTTTTGGGAGGCATCGATGACGGTAGCCGTGTCGTGGTGGGGCCGGAAGCCGGGCGCGGTCGAGAGATTGTTCCGTTGGTGCACACCCTTTCAGGGATTCAAGAGATCTTGGCCGTGGGGACGCTCTTTCCCGACGAAAACGGAAATCCCGTTCTTCACATGCATGGGGCGTCCGGGCGCGAAGGCGGCGCATCCGTCGGATGCACGCGAGCGGGCGTGACGGTCTGGCTCGTGGGCGAAGTCATCCTTCTTGAAATTCTCGGAAGCCGCGCCGTGCGCACGAAAGACGCCTCCAGTGGCCTAACCCTACTCACCCTATAACCCCACGGGTGGGGTCAGACCTTTATTTTTTATCCGCAGGTGGGAAAACAGGACATGGAGTCAAGACTCTGGCTTTCGTGCGACAAGGGGCCAAGCCTTTAGCTTTTAGCCGTGTCCGACACGGGGTCATACCTGCCGTATATCGCTTCTTTGCTTTGAGTCGAGGTTA
>NZ_RJVA01000012.1:300000-475144 GCF_003751385.1 Desulfosoma caldarium
CCGAAGGTGTACCGGCGACTGAATGTCTTCGGAAGGCGGCGACCCATAAAGCATAATGCCCGCGCGCACCAGTTGTCCGTGGGCTTCGGGAATGTCAAGCACGGCGCCGCTGTTGGCAATATGGGCATATTCAAAGGTAATGGAGCGATCGTGAAGCCTTTGAAGCGCGCCTCGGAACCGAGCCATTTGTTCCTTGCTGAATGTCTTGTCGGCCTCATCGGCTGTGGCCAGATGGGAAAAGACCCCTTCCACGTGCACATGCTTCAGGCTGGCCATCTGATCGAGAAAAGGTTCCAGATCCCGGACGGGAACCCCTAGCCGTCCCATGCCGGTATCCAGCTTGAGGTGAATGCGGGCCACCTTACCGGCATGCTGAGCCGCCTCGTCAAGCAGGCGGCAGTGATCGAGCCGGTAGACGGCGGGGCGAAGGTCATAAGCGATGACGGTGGGGGCATCTTCGGCTTCCATGCCGGCCAGAACCACAATGGGCTGCCGAATGCCCGCTGAACGCAGTTTCAGGGCTTCCCAGCATTTGCTCACCCCAAAAAAATGCGCACCCGCTTTAGCCAATTCTCTGGCCACGGGAATCATGCCATGGCCGTAGGCATCGGACTTGACTACCGCGAGGATTGCGGTACGAGAACCGACGCAATGTTGCACCTGCGCGAAATTGTGCCTCAAGGCCGCCAGATCGATTTCCACCCAGTTCAACGCCATGGACCCACCAGGAAATCCCCACTATGCCCCTCACGGCTCAGCCTCTTTACAGAAACTACTAAGCATGATAGGCGATCCAGGCTTTTGTGCCAAGATATTCTCACGGGATGTTTCTCTCGTGCGGGGGGAGTTTTCGACATGGAGAGTCTTCTGACGGCACTAGGGCTTCTTTTCTTCTTAGAAGGGCTGCCGTACTTGGCGTTTCCGGATCGCATGAAACGATGGATCGAGGAAATCCTCAAGCTTCCTTCGGGAAAACTCAGGACTGTAGGTGCTGCTGCCATGATTCTTGGCCTGATTCTGGTGCACCTGGGCCGGCGCCATGGAGGTCCGTGAATGAGCTACAGGCTGGAAGACTACGACTATGACCTTCCGGAACACCTGGTGGCGCAGAAGCCAAGCCCTCAACGGGACCGGTGCGCGCTGATGGTGCTGCATCGGATTACCGGAATGATAGAACATCGCCGTTTCGTTGATCTTCCCTCCTATTTTCGGCCGGGCGACGTGCTGGTCATGAACGACACCCGAGTGGTTCCCGCGCGTCTTCTCGGGGTCAAGGAAACCGGTGGCCGCGTGGAACTGCTCGTACTGGATCCCCATAAGCCTCCGGAAGAAGGACGGGCCAAGGGTTATCGATGCCTGGTGAAGTCGTCGAAGCCCGCCAAGGAGGGGCTGCGGCTTCTCGTGGAAGGCCACGTGACGGCTCAGGTGGTCCAACGTTTTGAAAACGGCCAAGTCCTGGTTTCCTTTGATCATGACAACCTGTTGGAATTTCTAGAAGCAAAGGGCAGAGTGCCCCTGCCGCCCTACATTCGAAGAGCCGGAACTGAAGAAAGAGAGGAAGACCGCACGGACTATCAAACGGTGTACGCGCAGGAGCCCGGCGCGGTGGCGGCGCCGACGGCAGGCTTGCATTTCACCGAGGAACTTCTTGAGGCTCTGAAAACCTTCGGCGTGGAACTGGTGTGCATCACCTTGCATGTGGGTTTCGGAACCTTTGCCCCGGTGCGCACGGAAGATATTCGAGACCACGGCATGCATTCGGAGGTGGTTCACGTGAGCGAGGAAGCGGCCGCGAGAATTCAGACGGCCAAGCAGCAAGGGCGGCGGGTACTGGCTGTGGGCACGACCGTGGTGCGCACGCTGGAATGGACCGCCTGCCGCTACGGCGCGGTCACGCCCGTCTCAGGCTCCTGCGACCACTACATCTATCCCGGATACAGTTTTCGTGTTGTGGACGGCATGATCACCAATTTTCATCTGCCGAAAACCTCTCTTCTTATCCTTGTCTCGGCATTTGCTGGGCGCGAAAAGATACTGGCCGCCTACAAGGAAGCCATTCGAAGGCAATACCGCTTCTTCAGCTATGGGGACGCCATGCTCATTGTGTAAGGAAACGTCGATGAACCCGTTTGAAATTTTGGCTGTCGATTCCAAGAGCCGAGCGCGCCGCGGGCGTCTGCTCACGTCACATGGCCCCGTGGAAACTCCCGTGTTTATGCCCGTGGGAACGCAAGCCACCATCAAGGCCCTGTCTCCGGATGAGGTGCATGCCTTGGGGGCGCGCATTATCCTAGGAAACACGTATCATCTATCATTGCGGCCGGGAGCCCAACGGATCGCCCGGCTGGGTGGTTTGCATGCCTTTATGGCGTGGCCTGGGGCGATCTTGACGGACAGTGGAGGTTTTCAAGTCTTCAGTCTCGCCACCATTCGCACCATTGATGAGGATGGTGTCACATTTCAGTCGCACATTGATGGGTCGAGACACCGCATCACTCCGGAGAGCTGTATAGAAATTCAGGAGCTTCTCGGATCCGACATCGCCATGTGTTTTGACGAATGCACGCCGTACCCCGTGACTCGGGACTATGCCAAGGCGTCCATGGAAAGAACGGTGCGCTGGGCGCGACGATGCCGGAACGCACACACACGAGAGGACCAGTTGCTCTTTGCCATCGTCCAAGGCGGGGTTTTTCCGGACTTGCGGCGCGCCTGCGTGGAGGCGCTCACGGCCATGGATTTTCCCGGATATGCCGTGGGCAGCCTGGCGGTGGGGGAACCTAAGGAGGTCATGCTGGACGTGTTGGAGACGGTGGTCCCCGATCTGCCTCACGACAAACCGCGCTACCTCATGGGCGTGGGCATGCCGGAAGACTTGGTGGAGGGGGTGTGGCGCGGCATTGACATGTTCGACTGCGTGGTGCCCACCCGCAATGCTCGAAACGGCATGGTCTTCACATCCCGGGGAGCCCTTCAAATCAAGCACAGCCGATACGCCGACGATCCAGAACCCATCGAGGCGGCATGTACCTGCTACACCTGCCGCACCTTTTCCCGCGCCTATTTGAGGCATCTCTTTATGGCCAAAGAACTCCTGGTGTATCGGCTCCTCTCACTGCACAACCTGCATTACTTTTTGACCCTCATGGAATCCATTCGAGATGCCGTGATGCGGGGCAGTTTTGAGGAATTTCGCAGGCAATTTTATGCACGGCGCTGTGTTGAAGAACCGATAGCCGATTGACATTGAGCCCAAAATATCGTTTAAAGGCTCGATTGTCTCAAGGGGGTCTTTTTTTGTTAATCGGCAACGGAAACGGAGGAGTCGATGAACTGGGTGAGCATGGCCCATGCGATGGGAACAGCAGGGCAGCAAACTGCAGGAGGCCAAGGGGCCGGAGGGGGTCTCACGGCTTTTCTTCCATTGATCCTGATGGTGGTGATCTTTTATTTTCTTCTCATTCGGCCTCAGCAAAAACGCCAAAAAGAGCATCGAATGATGCTGCAAAATCTTCGCAGGGGCGACGTGGTCATGACGCAGGGGGGCATTCATGGCCGCATCACGGGGCTGACCGATTCCGTGGTCACGCTGGAAATCGCTGACAAGGTGCGCGTGAAGGTGCAGCGAGGCTACATTGCCGGCCTGCTGTCCCGCGGTGAAGCCCAGGAAAAAGGCGAGGATAAGGCCTAGGATCGTCCCCGAATCGGTCTTATTTGCTTCACATATTTTCAGGCATTTTCCAGCGCAGGAGGATACGGGTTGAAAGGCCTGAAATGGCGAGCCGTTCTGGTGGCTCTGGTGCTTGGTGCGTCCATTGTCTATCTCTTGCCGTCCCTGCCCGTTTCATTGCCTCGGTGGTGGCATGGCGTACTGCCCAATGACAAGATACATCTTGGGTTGGACCTGCAGGGAGGCATGCATCTGGTCCTGGAAGTTCAAGCGGAGGAAGCGGTCAAGACAACGCTGGACCGTTTGAGTGATGAAATCAAAGTACTGCTTCGCAAGGAAAAGGTCGGCTTTCGTGCCATAGAGCGAACCCAGGATGGGCATGTGGCGGTGCAGCTTGCAGACGCAAGCCACAGAGACCGCCTGCGGGCATTGATGGACAAGGAATTTCCCATACTGGAATGGATGCAAGCCTCAGAGACACCTGAAGGGTTTCGAGTCCTGTGTCGAGTGAAGGAGAAGGATGCGGAACACATTCGCCAACTGGCCGTGCGGCAGGCTTTGGAAACGATCCGCAACCGCATCGATCAATTCGGGGTGAGCGAACCCGACATTCGGCCTCAGGGGAAAAACCGCATTTTGGTCCAGCTACCGGGCATCAAAGATCCCCAGCGCGCCTTGGAACTCATTGGCAAAACGGCGGTGTTGGAGTTCAAGCTGGTGGCCGAAGGGGTGGATCCCCACGCCGATCCTACGACCCTGCCAGCGGGGGTGAAAGTCTATCCCATGCGGCGCGTGGATACCAACACGGGCCGTACGGTGGAAGGCAAGGTTGCCCTGAAGGATCGAACATTGCTCACCGGCGAATACATCACCAACGCCAATGTGCGCATCGACAGCCAGTACAACACGCCGTATGTGGCGCTGGAATTTGACCCTCAGGGCGCGCGCATCTTTGAGCGCATCACAGGGGAAAACGTCAAGAAACAACTGGCCATCGTTTTGGACGGCGTCGTGTATTCGGCGCCGGTGATTCAAGAAAGAATTTCCGGAGGAAGGGCCAGCATCACTGGATCCTTTACCATGGAAGAAGCGAGAGATCTGGCCATCGTGCTTCGAGCCGGTGCACTACCCGCGCCCGTAGTCATTCTGGAAGAACGAACCGTGGGACCCTCGCTGGGAGCGGACTCCATTCGCAAAGGATTCCTTTCCATGCTCGTGGGCGCCGTGGTGGTTGTGCTTTTCATGATTCTTTACTATCGACTGTCCGGAGTTGTGGCCGATGTGGCTCTGCTGCTCAATGTCTTGCTCATTTTGGCTGGATTGGCTGCTTTTCAGGCTACGCTGACGTTGCCCGGCATCGCCGGCATCATCTTGACCATCGGCATGGCGGTGGACGCCAACGTGCTCATTTTTGAACGCATTCGCGAGGAGATGAGGCTGGGCAAGACGCCCAAAGCGGCTTTGGATGCGGGCTATGCCAGGGCGACTCTGACCATTTTGGATGCCAACATCACGACCCTCATTGCCGCCTTGGTCATGTTCCAGTTCGGGACGGGTCCGGTGAAAGGTTTTGCCGTGACCCTGAGCATTGGAATCGTGGCCAGTCTCTTTACGGCCATTGTCGTGACACGGCTCCTGTTCGACTATCTGTTCATTGAAAAACGCATGAGGACACTGAGTATCTAGCGAGGGGCTCGACCGCCTATGGAATTCATTCGACCGGACATCAACATCAATTTTGTAGGCATGCGAATGAAGGCTATGATTTTTTCCGGCCTTCTGATCTTTTTGGGACTGGCCGCCATTGTGGCGCGTGGCGGGTTGAATATGGGGGTTGATTTTGCGGGAGGCACCCTTATTCAAGTTAAGTTCTCGGAAAGGACGACACCGAATGCCATACGAGACGCCCTGAAGGATTTGGGCATCGGCAAAAGCGCCATTCAGCGGGTAGGGACGGCAACCGACAACGAATTCATCATTCGCTCGGATATCAGTGAAGAAAAGGCTAAAAGGGTCAGTGACGACGTCCAAAGCCGCCTGGACCAAGTCTTTGGCCCGGGCAAGGCGACCATTTTACGGGTGGAAATGGTGGGCCCCAAAGTGGGACAGGACCTGCGGCAGAAGGCTTTGCTCGCCATCTATTATGCCTTGCTCTTTATTGCCCTCTACATTTCCGGCCGTTTTGAATTGAAATGGGGCACCAGCGGGGTCATGGCCGCGGTCTTGCTGCTCGGGGTCAATCTTCTGGGACTGACGGGTCTGTCCATGACATATTTGATCATCGGTGCCCTGATGATTACCTTGGTGCTCTGCTGGGTCCTCAAGCTTTCGTATGCCTTGGGCGCGCTGGTTGCTCTGATTCACGATGTGTTCATTACCGTGGGCGTTTTTGCCCTGCTCAACAAGGAATTTGACCTCACCATTGTGGCTGCCCTTCTGACCATCGTGGGCTATTCCTTGAATGACACGATTATCGTCTACGACCGCATTCGGGAAAATCGTCGAGCATCCCGAAAGGTTGACTTCAAAGCGTTAGTCAATCGCAGCATCAACCAAACCCTCAGCCGCACACTGCTCACTTCCAGCACCACGCTTTTCGTGGTCTTTTTCCTTTTTGTTCTCGGCGGAAACGTCATTCATGATTTTGCTTTTGCCTTACTGATCGGTATTCTGATCGGCACCTACTCATCCATCTTTGTCGCAAGCCCTCTGCTGATTCTCTATCAGGACATGTCAGGATCGGGCCGAAAAACTTCAGTTCACCGGCCCGCGTGACGGGCAGCTCGGTTGTCTTCTGGCCATTTCGTGGCATTTTTTGCAAGGTCGCACCGGTGTGCGAACCATGGCCGTTGAGCTCCTCGTCATCAACGGCCATGGTCATTTGACAGGGCGATCAGCCCTTGGCATGAACCGGCGTGGACGCTGGGGCGTAGACCGTGCCGCCTGGGGCGCCTTTGGGCATGAAGCCCGCCGAAATGCCGGTCGCCAAGGCGAAATCAGGATAGGCGCTTTCCCCGTGTTCACCCACATCCAAACCGTCCATTTCCTCTTCGGGGCTTACGCGCAGACCCACCGTGGCACGGATCATTTGAAAAGTGAGGTAAGCCGTGGGAAAGGTCCACAAAAAGGCGCTCGCTGCTCCCAGAGCCTGCACTCCCAACTGCCCCAACGAAAATCCTTCGATATGGAAAATGGCCGCGGCCATAGTTCCCCACACGCCGCACACACCGTGAACTGAAATGGCGCCCACTGGGTCATCGATGCGAATTCTATCGAAGAACAAAACGGAGACAACCACCAGTATACCCGCAATCAAGCCGATCAACACGGCGCTGGCCGGATTCACGTTGTTGCACGCGGCCGTGATGCCCACGAGGCCCGCCAGGGCGCCGTTCAGGGTCATGGTGAGGTCGGGCTTTTTGGCGATGGACCAGATAGTGAGGAGCGCACCCACCACGCCGGCAGCTGCGGCCAAATTGGTGTTGGCGAAGATCCACGCGACGTCTGGGATGCCCGCAGTGGTGGATCCGGGATTGAAACCGAACCAGCCAATCCACAGGATGAAGACCCCCAGAGTGGCCAGAGGAAGATTGTGGCCGGGAATGGCTCGAGGGCGTCCCTGCGCGTCGTACTTGCCGATGCGCGGCCCGATTGCCAGGGTGCCGGCCAAGGCCGCCCAGCCACCCACGGAATGGACCACGGTGGATCCGGCAAAATCGATGAAGCCCAGATTCTCCAACCAGCCTTTGCCGTTTAAAAGGCCTCCCCATGCCCAGCTTCCAAAGATGGGATAGATAAAGGCACTGATGACGAAAGAGTAGATCAGGTAAGCGACAAATTTGGTGCGCTCCGCCATGGCTCCCGAGACGATGGTGGCTGATGTCGCGCAAAAGACCACCTGGAACATCCAAAACGCCAGCACCCAAGGATCACCGCCCGGGCTGTAATCGGAAAGGAAGAAGCCGGAGGTGCCGATCCAGCCGCCCAGACTGCGTCCAAACATGAGGCCAAAGCCGACGGCCCAAAAGCCCAGGGTGCCAAGGGCAAAATCCATAAGGTTTTTCATCATGATGTTCACTGAGTTCTTGGCCCGCGTAAAGCCCGCTTCCACCAGCGCAAAGCCCGCTTGCATAAAAAAGACCAGGGTCGCGGCTATTAAGGTCCACACGTAGTTCAAATGGGTCTGCACATCGGCGGCCGTGGGCTCATCGGCCAGAACGGGTTCGACCGTGACTGAGGCGACAAGCCATACGGCAAAAAATAAAGCTTTGATCAACATGGTGTTCTCCTTCAGCAATGAAAGACGCTCTGCCCAAACCATTAAATAGCCTGAATTCCGTTTTCTCCCGTGCGGATGCGAATGGCATCGTGAATCGTGCTGATGAAGATCTTGCCGTCGCCAATCTTTCCCGTACGACCCGCTTCCCGAATGGCCTCCACCGCGGACGGGGCGAGCTCGTCGGCGACCACGACGGTCAGAAGCAGCTTGGGGATAAAATCCACGTGATATTCGGCACCCCGGTACAGCTCCACATGGCCCTTCTGTCGCCCAAAGCCCTTGACTTCCATGAGCGTCATGCCCTGGACGCCCAAAGCCAACAGGGCCTGCTGCACGTCACCCAACTTGAACGGCTTGATGATGGCTTCAATCTTGATCATGGCTGCAACCTCCCCTTTTGGTGAGCGTGTGGCCCAGTTTCAGGGCAAAACCCTTGCCATGATCGCCAAGATTCTCGTAAGCTATCGAAGTTACATACTAAGAAGGGATCGTCGTGTGATTTTAATTTCCACTGATTGGATGAAAGTGAAACAAAATTGTTCTTCGTCACGGGACGGTGCACTTTTTTGTGCGAGCACTCCGTTCTGAAAATCGAAGGTCAAGGTATCGTGACCCTGGACTGGACCAGCCATAAGCAGTCGATTTGGTCAGCAAAAGGGGGTGTGTGATGGAAGAAAGAGCGGTTAAGCCAGTTCGAGGTCACCATAATTCGCACTTGGGGGAGGGTAAAAAGACAATCCCGTAGCGAAACGATTTAATACGGCGGATTGTTATTGAAGAGTTCGCAGCTTTGGTGGGGGAAATTCGAGAGGGAAAGTGGGGATACCCACTTCCCTCGGAGTTTCTGGTGCCGGAGGAGAGACTCGAACTCTCACGGGCGCGAGGCCCACTGGATTTTGAGTCCAGCGCGTCTACCAGTTTCACCACTCCGGCGAGGCGACAGCATATTAAGAAATGGAGCCTGATGCTGTCAAGGAAAAGTCCCGGGGCCGTGATCCGGTCGGCGTCCATGAGGTGGAGAACAGAGTTGAGAGAAAGGGAAATGGAGGATCTCCGCGAGCCGACAAGAAGCTTTGCGCCGTGCGGCGCTTTCACAAAACGAGCCCAAAAAGGACCTATAATAGGGTCGGTGGGGGATAGGTACCGGGTCAAGACCCGATGTTGTACTTTTTCCGAAGTCGGTCCATTTCTCGAGCTTCTTCTTTTGCCTTGATTCGCTCGCGCTTGTCGTATTCTTTCTTGCCGCGAGCCAAAGCTATTTCCACTTTGGCCTTTCCCTTGGAAAAATAGACCTTTAGGGGCACGAGGGTGAGCCCCTTTTCCTGAGTCTTGCCGGCAAGGCGGCGAATTTCACGGCGGTGCAAAAGAAGCTTTCGCGTTCTTTCGGGCTCATGGTTGTTGTAGGAGGCGTGAGGGTATGGGCTGATGTGAAAATCATGAAGCCAGATCTCGCCTCCCTTGATACGAGCGTAGCTATCCTTGAGATTAGCTCGGCCTTCGCGTAGCGATTTGACTTCGGTACCCGTGAGCACCATACCGGCTTCCAGGCTTTCGATGATTTCATAATCATGGAAAGCTTTCTTGTTTTGGCAAACGATTTTGATGCCGCTCTTGGAGGCATTTAATGCCTTTTTCATGACCAAACCTTGTATGCCGCTCCTCAGGCAGCCCGCGAATTGGGCCTCACAGCCTGAGGATCAAAGAACTTGAACTCTTCTGGGAAAACCCTCAGCACCAACTCCTGCAATGTGTCTCGAATATGGCCGGCCGTGGTAAGGGTCAAAGTCTGTTGCACGAACCGACGGCATTCTTCCAGGGTGGATCGTCGCACCAGGTTCTTGACGCGAGGAATGGCCTGAGGATTCATGCTGAGGCTATCCAGTTCAAGCCCCAAAAGTAGAGGAATGTACAGGGGTTCTCCCGCCATTTCACCACAAATGGTGACGGGGATGCCAGCATCATGAGCGGTGCTCACCACGTGCCGAATGAGCCGCAGCACCGCCGGATGCAGCGGGTCATAAAGGTGGGCTACGTGCGGATTGACGCGGTCGATGCCCAGAGTATACTGAATGAGGTCGTTGGTGCCGATGCTGAAAAAGTCCACTTCTTGAGCCAGATCATCGGCCACCGCCACGGCGGATGGCACCTCGATCATCACCCCAAGGGCCATGGCCTCGTCAAAGGCCTTGCCTTCCCGGCGCAATTCCTTCTTGGCATCCTCTAAGACGGCCTTAGCCTGAAGCAGCTCACCCATGCCTGAAACCAGAGGAAACATGAGGCGAATATTTCGCGAAACGGCTCCAGCCCTCAGAATGGCTCGAAGCTGTGTCTTAAAGAATTCCCTATGCTGCAGGCACAAGCGAATGCCTCGAAGGCCCAACGCGGGGTTTTCCTGTTCAATGGGCGGCATCCACGCGCCCAGTTTTTCCGCCCCCAAGTCCAAGCTGCGAATTGTCACAAAAGCCGGGGCCATGAGTTCGGCCAGTTCCTTGTATTCCAAAAAGAGCTCTTCCTCTTCCGGCGGACGTTCCCGATTCAAGTAGGCGAATTCCGTGCGATAAAGGCCAATCCCCTCGGCGCCGTGATCCTTGGCGGACACCACTTCTTCCACCAGTTCGATATTCGCTTCCACGCGAATCTTTCGGCCGTCCAAGGTCACCGCGGGCAAATGGGCCTTGCGGGTAATATTCTTGAGGTACGTTTCTAGGGCATCTTGGAGTTCGTAATAAAAAGCGATTTGCTGATCGGTGGGGTGAACGATGATGCGTCCGCTGGCACCGTCAACAATGACGAGATCGCCCGTGCCGATGGTCCTGGTGGCTTTTTCCGCGCCCACAACGGCCGGAATGCCCAGGGCTCGCGCAATGATGGCCGTATGCGACGTGCGGCCCCCGGTATCCGTGATAAATCCCAAAGTCTTTTCCAGCTGAATGCGGATGGCGTCTGCCGGCGAAATGTCCCGGGCCACGATCACCACACGCTCTCGAATGTCATCAAAACCGCTGGATTTTTGGCCCGCCAGGTGACGCAGTACGCGGTCTCCCAGGCTCTTCACATCGGCCACACGACCTTTCAAATAATCGTCGTCCATGGCCGCAAAGAGGTCGGAAATTTTTCTTATGGAGCGCTTCAAAGCCAGCATGGCATTGAGGCGTTCCTTACGGATAGTTTCTAGGGTCTGGTTGTAAAAGAAAGGGTCCCGCAAAATGAGTTGATGCGCATCCAAGATGTGGGCGTGCTCCTTTAATTCGCCGTGAATGGATTGCTTTGTCTTTTCAAGGTCCTGTTCCACCTTGGCGACGGCCTCTTGAAACAAAAGGCATTCCTGCTCCACGTCTTCGTCGCCGGTGAGGGTATAAAGGGGAAGGGAAATGTGGTTTTCTTCGGCAAGGAACGCCTTGCCGATGGCAATTCCCTGACTTACCCCAAATCCCCTTAAATGGATGGGTTCTTTGTCCATGCTTATGCCCAAATCCTCACAAGCTCTTCCCCTGAGTTCCCGCGCACAAGAAAAAACCGAGTGGACCGCTGGGGCTTTTTAAGTGCGCCCCGGCCTTCGGTCATCTCGGTCAAACTCATGGGTGGGCCGTCCCGTGGGGATCAATTGAAGTGCTAGGTTTCCCCAAAATGACACTGGAACAAATGCGCGAGCGCTCGAAGGGCCTCTTCGGCGTCGTCGCCTCGACAAATGATCTTGACCCTGGTCCCTCTTGGGCATTCCAAACTCAGAATGTCAAGAATACTCTTGCCATTCACGGCCGTATGATCCTTCACGATCAAGACGTCGGCTTGGAACTGGGTGGTCACCCTTACAATCTTGGCTGCAACCCGCGCATGAAAACCCAATCGGTTGGGAACGATGAAATCCTGTTCGAC
The DNA here is from genome assembly GCF_003751385.1 of Desulfosoma caldarium. Lineage (NCBI taxonomy): Bacteria > Pseudomonadati > Thermodesulfobacteriota > Syntrophobacteria > Syntrophobacterales > Syntrophobacteraceae > Desulfosoma > Desulfosoma caldarium. The sequence goes on from NZ_RJVA01000012.1 coordinate 311,826, forward strand.
TTCGGCCACCGAATTCCAAAGCGCCTCCATGTGTTGCCGTGAATTGTCTTGAAACTACGAGTGCTTCTTAGCACAAAGGCTTGACCGCGTCAACGGTGACGCCGCCTTCGGCCGTAAGCGCTATCACATCTCGAGCGATCACGGAGGCCGCTCCGGCCTGATTGCACACGCTGAGCGCGCATAGGTTGCGCCGACTCAGAGACCACACTCCATAGTCCAGCACTTCGAGAAGAAAGCCCAAAAGGCCCCCTTCCCCTTCAACGCGTCGTCCGCATCCCCGATGAAGAAGAAAGCTTTCAATCTCTCGAAAATTGTCAAGATGCGGCCCCCAACAGCAGGGCACACCGTGAACGGCGGCTTCCAACGGATTGTGCCCTCCAAAAGGCACTAGGCTGCCGCCGATAAAGGCGCCCTGCGCCAAAGGATACAGGGAAGCCAGTTCCCCGATGGAATCCAGAATTAAGACCTGGGCGGCATCGACCCCATTCCCGCGACTTCTCAGAGCCCAGCGCAAGCCCAGCGCGTCGCAAAGCGCCGCCAGGCGCGCACCTCTTTCAATATGGCGCGGTGCCAGAAGCAGAAGAGCCCTTGGATGGTGGCGCAAAAGGCTTCGGTGTGCTCTGAGCAACGTGGTTTCTTCGCCGTCGTGAGTGCTTCCTGCAATCCACAAAGGTCGGCCTTCTTTAAGAATCAAGGCTGGTCTGAAAGCGCTTTGGGCATATTTCTGTTTTTGCAACACAGCAAGATCGAACTTCAGATTCCCGGCCACGCGCAGTCGCGGCTCTGGAACGCCGAGCGCGGCAAATCGGCGGGCGTCGTCTGTGGACTGTACATAGATTCGATCGAAAAATGCCATTAGTGAACGGCTGAGCAGTCGAAAGCGCCGGTGACGGGCAAAGGATCGCAAAGAGAGCCGCGCATTGACCATGAGGACAGGCACATGCCTTTTCTTGAGGGTCCTGAGAAGATTGGGCCACAGGTCCGTCTCAACAAGAATGAAAGCAGCCGGGCACACCCGGCGAACCAACCGGATCATGTTCCAGATATGATCGTGGGGGAGATAGAACACTGTGGTCACCAGCGGGCCTAATTCCCTTTGAGCCACGGCGAAGCCCTTTTCCGTGGCCGCCGAAAAGACGATGGACCCTTGCGGGCGCCTGGATCGAATCTGGTGCACGAGGGGCGCGGCGGAAAGAACTTCGCCCACCGAGAGGGCGTGAATCCAGACCGGTGAAGAAGGCGTGTCCAAGTTTTGTGGAAGCTCAAGTCCGAGCCGATATCGGTGGGACGAGGCGTACTTACCTGACGTTGCCTGACGCAGGCGATAATAGAGCCACAAAAGGGGCCACGAAGCGCTCAGCGCCACATTGTAAACAAAGCGCCATGGTTCCATAAAAGGCCTTTGCGCAATTCTCTCAATCGGCTTGCTGAAACTGAATGTCGTAAAGTCGCCGGTATTCGCCATGGCGTTCCATCAGGCTGTGGTGCGAGCCTTCTTCGATGATGCGCCCGTGACGCAACACGAGGATGCGATGGGCGATCTTGACCGTTGACAGCCTGTGCGCGATGACAAAGGTGGTGCGGCCCTGCATGAGGTTTTCCAGAGCCTTCTGAACTTCCAGTTCCGCTTCGCTGTCCAGAGCGGACGTGGCTTCGTCCAGAATAAGAATGGGAGCGTCCTTGAGAAGAGCCCGCGCAATGCAAATCCTCTGTCTTTGGCCTCCAGACAACATCACCCCTTGCTCTCCGACCACGGTGTCAAAGCCATGAGGCAATTGGCAGATGAAGTCGTAGGCATAGGCGGCTTTGGCTGCGGCAAGGAGGTCCTCTTCCGATTTAGACGGGTCACCGTAGGCGATGTTGTTGCGCACCGTGTCATTAAAAAGAAAGCTGTGCTGCGTCACCATGGCGATATGGCGCCTCAAGGAACGCACGGTCACATCCCGCACGTCGATTCCATCGATGAGAATAGCACCGTGCGTCACGTCGTAGAAGCGTGGAATGAGGTGAACCAGAGTAGTTTTGCCTCCCCCGCTACTGCCCACCAGAGCGACCACTTCCCCGGGGTTCACCTTGAGGCAGATGTCATGGAGCACGGGCACGGAGTCATAGGCAAAAGACACATGGCGAAATTCCACGGCGCCGCGCACTCGAGCAAGTTCCACGGCACCGGGCCGATCGACGATGTCGCTCTTTTGCGAGAGGACTTCCTGAACGCGTACAATCGAGGCGATGCCTTTTTGCAACGTGCTGTTGAGCTTATTCAGGCTCTTAACCGGTTTGTAGAGCATGATGAGGGCTCCGAGAAAGGAAAAGAAGGTGCCCGGTGTGGAGGTTCCTCCAATTACCTGAAACCCGCCATAGGCAATGATGATGGAAATAGCGATGGCTCCAATGAATTCCATCAAAGGACTGGAAAGGGCGTCAATACGCAGGGTTTTGAGTTGATTTTGCAGAACTGACCGGTTTTGTCGCGCAAAACGCTCCTTTTCGTGATCTTCCATGCCAAAGGCCTTGACGGTGCGTACGCCTGTAAAGGACTCATGAAGCACCACACTGAGATGCGCCGTCTTTTCTTGGCCTCGGCGAGCCAGCCTGCGCAGTTTCTTGCCAAAGTGAACCAGAGGGAAAAAGGCCAGGGGAAGTACCGCCACGGCAATGCTGGCCAGTTTCCAATTTTGATAAAAGACTACGAAAATCAGGCCAATGATGGTCACGGTGTCACGAATTAATCCCGACACCGCCTGATGCACGGTCACCTGAATTTCTTTGATATCATTGGTGATGCGGCTCATGAGGGTGCCGGTGCTGGCCTTGTCAAAAAAGGACAGAGACAGACCCTGGATATGTTCAAAGAGCTCTTGTCTCAACCCGGCGACCACGCGAAGCCCAACAGATTGCAAAAAATACGTGCTTCCCCAGTCACTGATCGCCTTGACCAGCGAAACCAAAAGAAACACCGCAGGCAACAGGCTCAGCATGAACCTGTCTTTGTTGATGAAGATTTCGTCCATGGCCGGTTTGATGAGGTAAGCCGTGACGCCTGTGGATCCGGAGACCAGGAGCATGCAAAAGGCGGCCAATGCCAAGCGGCGCCAATGGGGCCGCAGAAGGCTCACCATGTGACGCAAAGCCATACGGGTTTGAGAATCCTTTTTCAGCATAAGTCCAAGGCCATGGATGCTGCGCGTTCCGCCGCGCCGGGTTCTCCCAACACGTCGGCAAGACGTTCAAACCAGCGGCGCTGATCGGCAGCGCGTTCCGAATCTTTCAACAAAAGCATGGCTTCCTCAGCAAGGCGTTTCGGACACGCTTCATGCTGAAGAAGTTCTGGACAGACGCGGCGCCCTAGAATGACATTGGGCAGCGCAATATGGGGCACGCGCAGAACGTGCCGAGCCACATGATATTCCAGCGCCGAAACCTTGTAAACGACCACTAAGGGCGTGCCCAGAAGGGCCGATTCCAAGGTGACCGTTCCAGAGACAGCCAGGGCCACATGGGAGGCGCGGATGGCGCGATGGGTGTCCTGATGAATACATCGCACCGGCACAGAACTTTTTTCCAGCATGGCCAAGACCTGGGTTCGATCCAGACCGGGCGCAACAGGGAGGATGACTTCAGCGGAAGGAAAGGCTTGACGCACCCGCTCGGCCGCGTTCACAAGTATCGGCAGAAAGGTTCTGATTTCTCCTGATCGGCTTCCCGGAAGAAGGCAAATCACGGGTTCTGAGTGTAGACCCAAGAGGCGCCGGCACGTGGCGGCATCTTCCACGCCACGAACTTCATCCACCAGGGGATGACCCACGAAACGCACGGTCATGCCCCGCTGTTGATAAAAGGCTTCTTCGAAAGGCAAAATGACGGCCATGGCGTCGACGAAGCGCTTGAGGGATCGAATCCGTCCGGACCTCCAGGCCCACACTTGAGGGCTGATGTAGTAAAAAACCTTCAGGCCCAGGGAACGGGCCGTGCGCCCGACACGGAAGTTGAAGTCGGGAAAATCGATGAGAATGACAAGATCCGGACGCGCCTGCCGAAGATAGTGGCGAACGTTCCTCAAGGCCCGGTACAAAAGACGGGCTTTGGAAAAGACTTCCAGGACACCGATCAGGGCCAGGTCGCGGTAGTCGACCAAAAGATGCGCCCCGGCCTCCCGCAACTGAGGGCCGCCCATGGCGTCGATGTGCGTCCAAGGATTTTTCTTTCGAAGGGCCGTCACCAAGCGCGAGCCGTGCAAGTCTCCCGACGCTTCTCCGGCACTGACAAAAATCCTCAGCCTTTTCATTCCGCGCCCTTGCCCTGAAGTGACTGAATCCGGGCATGAATCTTTTGGGAAATGGCCAAGGCCAGCCGCACCGCTTCCATCCCTTGGCGGCCGTTGACAACGGGAGCGGATCCCGTTCGCACGGACTCAAGAAAGGATCGAATTTCTTCTTCTAGAGGATCCCGGTTGTCCACATCAAGTTCTTCCATGGTAATTTCGGGATAGCCGCTTTCGTCCAGCTCGTCCTCTTTTAAGAAGGAGTAGGCACGTCGATTGCTGAAGTCTGCAACCAGGTATCGGTTTTCCTGAAAAATGCGCAGCCGTCTCATGTTTTTCATGGAGATTCGGCTGGCCGTAAGGTTGGCCACAGCCCCGTTACGAAACTCCAACCGCACATTGGCAATGTCCGGAAGCCGACTGAGGACCGGCACGCCGGAGGCCGAAAAAGTTACCACCGGGGAACGAACTAAATGCAGTACCACGTCCAAATCGTGGATCATAAGATCCAAGATGACGTCCACTTCCAGACCTCTTTCGTTGAACGGAGCCAGCCGGTGTGCTTCGAGAAAAAGAGGGTTGCGGACATAAGGTTCGAGCGCCTTGAAGGCGGGATTGAAGCGTTCCAGGTGCCCCACTTGCAGGACCATGCCCTTGGCTTCGGCGAGCCGCACCAGTTCCTGCGCCTCTTCCAGAGACTTCGTCAGGGGTTTTTCCACCAGCACATGGACGCCGGCTTCCAGGAAATCTCGAGCGATGGCAAAATGGTGCTGTGTTGGGGTGACGACGCTCACAGCATCGACCACTCCCATGAGATCCCGGTGGTCCGTGTAGGCTAAACAACCCAGCCGCCGCGCCAACCGCTCAGCCCTTGCGGGGTCAATGTCCACAACGCCCACGAGTTGCGCTTCCTCGAGGCGGGCATATTTTTCGGCATGAAACGTGCCGAGGTATCCCACACCGATCACGGCGGTGCGCAACGCGCCGGGTTGGGCCGCACGAATGACCGGAACAGGTTTGGGGGTTAAAGTCGCTTCGGCCGAACTAGAGCCGAGAAGATTTTTCTCAGGACTTTTGGTTTCGGTCCCCGATGGAGGGTCCGCCATGGCCACAATGGTCATGCCATAGCGATCGGCGGCTTCTACAACCTTTTCGCGATCAAAGATCAGCGTCTTGCCGGCTTCCACCACGAGAACCCGGGCCTTGACGGTGCGCATGGTCTCAATGGTTTGCAAACCCACCGCCGGAACATCAAAGCGCAAATCCTGAATGGGCTTGCTCACTTTGATGACCACAGCCCCTTGTCGGCACAAACGCCCGCCTCGCACAATGGTTTCATCCGTTCCATCCATCCCTTCCACCGCCAGCACCGCCTGGTCCTTGACCACCAGGCACTGGCCGATGTCCAGATGGCCAACGGCCTTGGCCATGTCCCAGCCAAAAAGGACGTCGCGCTGTTCCCGAGCGTTGAGATGCCGTCGCGTTAGAAGGCCTTCCGGGGCCAAAAGCCCGGGCAGAAACAGGGTAGACGGCTCGACGCGAATGCCGTCCTTTTCCAATTCCCCCGCCAAAGATCGCAACAGATGATCGTCTTTCTTGTTGCGCAGGGAGGCCAGCAGCCGAAAGGCCCTCCAGTCCGGTCGAATTTTCGCGTAAAGGCGCGTCTTGTTGATAGACCCGGCCATGGCCACCCGCGTGATGCCGGCTTTATGAAAAATGCGAATGAGCTTATTGAGCTGTCCCAGCTTGAGCAGATGAAAGGCGTGCACATGGGAAGCAAGGGCTAGGTCCGTTTCCCCGTCAAAGCCTACGGCCACCACCTGGTAGCCCGCTTCCTTGGCGGCTTCAGCAAAAAGGAGCGGAAATTGTCCGCCCCCGGCGATAAGTCCGATCAAAGTCCCCTTCACCATGGCGTGATAAGTCTCTTGAGCGAATCGTGTTCAGCGCGTGGCTTGGACACCTCAGCGGGTGATGCCCCTTTGCGTGCCATCAATGAACCGCAGCAAGGTTTCCACCTCCGCCACATTTCCCACCTCTCGGCGCACTTCCTCAATGGCTTTCGACAAGGTTTGGCCACTGCGGAAAATGATACGATAAGCTTTTTTCAGTCCTTGGATGGCTTCGGTGGAAAAACCCTTTCTTCTTAAGCCCACAAGGTTAGGTCCGTAGAGTTTTGCGGGGTAACCGGTGGCGAGCATATACGGAGGTATATCCTTTTTAATGCCGGCTTTCGCTCCGATATAGGCATGGGTCCCGATTCGCGAGAATTGATGAATGGCGACAAAGCCGCCGATGACCGCGTCGTCTTCGATGACCACATGCCCCGCCAGCATAGCGGCGTTAGCCATGATCACACGATTGTGCAAAATGCAATCATGGGCCACGTGAACATAGGCCATGATCAAATTATGATGGCCGATGCGTGTTTCCCCACCGCCGTGTTCCGTTCCTCGATGAATGGTGGCGTATTCTCGAATGGTGTTTCCGTTGCCGATGACGAGCCGGGTAGGGCTCCCCTTGTATTTCAGATCCTGGGGAGGGAAGCCGATGGAGACAAAAGAACTGATGCGGTTGTTGGCACCAATTTCGGTCCAACCCTCGATGACCGTATGAGAGCCGATGGATGTTCCCGAGCCGATCCGCACATGAGGGCCGATGACGGCGTAGGGGCCGACGACCACATCGTCGGCCAGTTCCGCCTTGGGATCCACAATGGCCGTGGGATGAATATCCATGTGAAGTTTCCATCCTCCTTTGAGCGGTTAAGGTTCGATGGTTGCCAGAAGTTCGCCTTCGGCAGCCAGTTCATCCCCCACATACGCTTCCCCCTTCATTTTGAAGACGGGCCCTTTGCGGCGCAAAAGCTTCAATTTCAGGATGAGCTGGTCGCCGGGACGCACAGGGCGTCGAAAACGCACCTTGTCCATGCCCATAAAATAGACCACGCCCTGAGAATCCGTTTCGCGAAGAGCGAAAGCCAGAACACCACCCGTTTGGGCTAGCGCTTCCATGATGAGCACACCGGGCATGACGGGATGGGCTGGAAAGTGTCCTTGAAAAAAAGGCTCGTTCAGGGTGACGTTTTTTAACCCCGTGATTTCTTCTTCTTTCATTTCCAGAATGCGATCCACCAGGAGAAAAGGGTAGCGATGAGGCAGTCTTCTGAGGATTTCTTCAGCATTCATTTCCATGGCCCGCATCCTTGCATGGTTTCGAGGTCCTGCCCAAGGCCTCCTCCAAAGAGCGCACACGGTCTCGAAGGGCCGCCAATTCCTGCTGCCATCGAGGAAGCCTCAGCCAAGCAGCGTAGTGGCGCAGCCACTGCTTTTGAGGCATGGCCGGAATGCCCAACAGATCTTGGCCGGGTTCCACCGAATGGGAAATGGCGGACTTAGCCCCGATGCGCACGCGATCGCCCACCGTCACATGGCCCGCAATGCCCACTTGGCCTCCCAGGACCACATGATTTCCCAAAGTAACACTGCCGGCAATGCCCACTTGCGCCACAAGAAGGCTGTGGCGACCAATGGTCACATTGTGCGCAATGTGGACCAGGTTGTCGATTTTGACCCCTTCCTGAATCCAGGTCCGCCCGAAAGTGGCTCGGTCAACGGTGCAATTGGCGCCGATTTCCACGTCGTCGTCGATTTGAACGATGCCCGTCTGAGGAATCTTCGTGGAACGACCTTCAGCGTCCTGGGCAAATCCAAAGCCGTCACTTCCAATGACCGTTCCCGAGTGGATGATCACGCGATTTCCCAACCGGCATCCGTCCAGAATGGTGACATGCGGATAAATCAGGCACTGAGCGCCAATGGTCACGCCAGCCCCTACGTACACATGGCCGTAGAGGCGCGTGCCGGATCCGATGGAGGCACCGGGACCCACATGGACCCACGGACCCACGGAGGCATCCTCGGCCACGAAGGCCTCAGGGGATATGAGAGCGCTGGCGTGAATGCCTGGATTTAACACCGGAGGGGAATAGAAGAGCTGGGCGGCTTTGGCCATGGTCCAATACGGATTCGAAGAGACCAGAACAGGCAGCCCCACATCCTCCAAACTGGCATCCCCGATCACCGCCGCCGCGCGGCACCTTTCCAGTTTCGCTTTGTACTTGGGGTTGGCTAGAAAAGTGATCTGTGTGGGGCCTGCCGTTTCCAGGGGCCCGACCCCTTCAACGATCAGATTGGGGTTTCCCTTCAAGGTCACATCAAGCAATTGGGCCAGTTCCGAAAGGCGATAACGCTTTTTTTCCACGCCGCACAGCCTTTCCTCAAGTCTTATCGCTTGACTTTGTCCAGTTCCTTGATGATGGTCTGGGTTAAGTCACTCTTTTCGTTGGCATACGCCAAACCGGCTTTTTGAGCTTCAAAGATAAAATCGTATTTTCCCTTCTTGCCGATGGTCTGCACGATGTCCATGATTTTATCGATCAGGGGTTTGGTCAACTGCTGCGACAATCTGTTGAGTTCCGCATTGCTTTCCATAAGAAGCTTTTCGCCTTCCATCTGCATCTGTCGCAGCTCTTGAGCTTTTTGCTTCTTGGATTTTTCATCCATCATCTTGAGTTGTTTTTCAAAAGATTCCTTAACTTCCTGAAATTCTTTGGCCTTGGCTTGCACGTCGGCTTCCAGTTGCGCTTTCTTGGTGTTGAATTCTTTTTTTACTTCCTGGCCCCATTGGGAGCGGTCAAGAACGGCTTGAAGATCAAAGTAGCCGATTTTAACATCAGCACCCCGGGCAGATGGATTCCACACACAAAGGCTCACCAGGCACAGAACGACGGAAAATAGACGATACTTCATGAGTGTCTTAACCTCCCATGTCTAAGTTTGGGCAACACGCTCGTTTGGCTAGAAAAATACGCCCATGGAAAATTGCCAATTGCTTGTATCTTCGCCGGATTTTCGATCCAAATTGTAGCCCCATTCGATGCGCAGTGGCCCCAAGGGAGAATTCCAACGCAAACCCATCCCACCTGCCTTTCGAAAATCATTTAGGCGAAAATCTTCGCCCTTTGCAAAAGCGTTGCCGGCATCAAAGAAGAGGACGCCTCGCATGCCGATTTTTTCCACCAGAGGAAAGAGCAGTTCCAGGTTTACCTGGCCGAACTTGATGCCGCCGATGCTATCCCCCGTTTCCGGATCCTTGGGTCCCACGTCGCCCCATCTAAAGGCCCGAATGGAATTGATGCCTCCAAGAAAGAAGCGTTCATAGATGGGGGCCGGCTTGTCCGCGTCCAACTCAAAGATGTAGCCGCCCTTCACGTGCGCAAAGCCAACAAACTTCCACCACAAGGGCACATACCGGCCGACTCCACAAACGACACTCACGAAATCCGAATCACTTCCTAGATAGGGAATGGAATATTCCAACGAAACCTTTACCGTAGATCCTCGCGTGGGTAGAAAGGGATGGTCGGTGCTGTCCCGTTCGATGGACCCTATGAGGCTGCTTTTAATTTGGCGCCCCTCCTGGTCTTTGATGATAAGCGCCGCATCTTCGGCCACATTAGACACCTTAGCGCTTTCAAAAACATACGCCAAATGCCACCGGCTCCACGTGCCAAAGGGATGGCTGATTCGAAGCTTGCCCCCTGTAGCGTCTTTGTCGAAGTCGTTGTATTCTCGATACCAATCATAAAGGTCGAATCCGGCGGAAAGGGGTATGTCGAACAACCACGGTTCGGTGAAACTGATCGAGTACCGCGAGGTTTGCCCGCCCAGATAGGCCTTGAGAGCGAGGTATTGGCCACGGCCGAACAAGTTTCGCTCCATAATGTTGCCTCCGACAAAAACCCCGTCTTCCGACGAATAGCCGCCTCCCACACTAAGCGCTCCTGTCGGCTTTTCTTTCACCTTGACGTTGAGGTTCATGGCTTCCGAGCTGGAGCTCTGGGAACTTTGAATGTCGACTTCTTCAAAATAGTCCACGCGCCGAAGATTCAGCTGACTGCGTTCCAAGGCCGAAACGCTGAAGCGGTCGCCTTCGGCCAGCTGAATTTCTCGTCGAATCACGTTATCCCGCGTTCGCGTATTTCCCGTGATGGTAATCTTTTCGATGTGCACCACGGGTCCTTTGCGTAGTTGATAGACCACGGTGGCGGTATGGCTTTCCTGGTTTTTCGTCACCATGGGGTCCACCTCAGCGTAGGCGTGTCCCGCATCCATGAGGTGTTTGGTGAGGGTGTCCAGGTCTTTGCGGAGTTTTTCACGGCTGAAATACTGTTTTTCCTTAAGTTCCAGTTTTTCGGCCACTTTCGGGGTGGTTTCCAGAAGGTCGCCTTGAACTTGTACGGAAGAGACTCGGTACCGCTCCCCCTCCATCACGGGAATGGTCACATGAAAACCATCGTCTTTCATTTCCACCGAGGGCGTGCCCGCTCGAGCGTCCATGAAGCCCCGATCATGGTAAAAAGCGGTCAGCCGGTCCAAATCTGTATCCAACACTTCCCGATCCAGTACCCCTTTGTCGGAAACCCAGGAAAAGAAGCCGCGTGCCTTGGTTTCCATGATTCCTCGAAGCTTACGGTCGGAAAAATGTTTGTTGCCCGTAAACGTTACACGCTTCACGTAAACCTTTTTGCCTTCTTTGATGCGAAAGGTGACCACCGCCTTTCGAGGATCCTGTGGAAATTCGACAGACGGGGAGACTTCTGCATGGAAAAAGGCCTTTTGATGGTAGAGCTTGACGATGCGGTTGGCATCGTCATTGACCACGTTCATGCGCAGTACGGTAAATGGTTTGGTGGAAATGGCCGCAAGAATATCCTTGTCTTTGATCTTGTCATTGCCTTTAATCTTGACGTCCACCACGGAAGGCTTTTCCCGCACCACGAACGTCACCTGCTTTCCCTTATCGGTATCCGTAACGTCGACGGCCACGGTTTCAAAAAAGCCCATTTTGTAGATGGTGCGAAGGTCTTCCTGCAGGGTTTCCTGGCTAAGCAGTTCGCCTTTCTTTGTTTTCACCTGCACCAAGATGGCGTCCGGCTCGATGCGCTCGGTGCCTCGCACGCTAACATCCGCCACCACGGCTTTGGCTAGAACATGAACGGTGACCTGTTGAGCCATTTGTTGAGCGGCATCGACCAGGTTGGCCCAATCCCCTTCCACAAAGAGGACTTGTGGGGCCGCCGGCCTTTCCGCGTCCACGAGTCGTCCGTCCACACTTGCCTTGTCCCCCAGTTGTGTGAGGCTTCCCCAGATGACGTAGCGGGCCTTGAGGCGCCGTGCCAAGTCCAGGGCTTGCGACTCACTTGCCACGGGTTGGTTTCCTGCCGCGCGCCGCACCTCGGGCAACGGCACCAGTTCCACACCCAGGTTGAGCAGGCTTTGAGCAATCAGTTCTTGGACTCCGGTGCTTAACTGAGGTTGAGGCTGGGCCGTGTGGACGGCAAAAGGGGCGACGGCAACCCGTGGGTGCTCAGCCGGTGCCATTTCCTGTCCCTGCGCGCTCAAAGCCCACAGCAGCAAAACCCCCAAAGCATAGCCGAGCTTTCTGGCCATCATGATTCTCCTCATGGGTGTTCTACCAAAGCCCCTTCGCCTCCTGACCCTCAGTGGACAGCCGCCACCGGGCGAAGTTGCCCGTCCGAAAGTTGCAACGTGCGATGCATGACGGCGGCCAATTCCTGATTATGGGTCACCACGACCATGGTGAGGCCCAACTCTTTATTCAAAGCGACCAGCAACTCGTGGAACCGCCGGGCCGTCTTTGTGTCCAGATTTCCCGTCGGCTCATCGGCCAGCAGGATCGAAGGTCCCAGAACCAAGGCTCGAGCGATGGCCACGCGCTGTTGTTCACCGCCGGAAAGTTCCGCCGGCCTGTGGTGACGGCGGTGGCTTAGCTCCAGTTTATCCAAAAGATCTTCCGCCCGTGCTCGAACGGCTTTTTTGGAAAGGCCCGCGATCATACCGGGCATCATGACGTTTTCCAGGGCCGTAAATTCCGGCAACAAGTAATGAAACTGAAAAACAAACCCGATATGACGATTGCGAAATTCGGCCAGCGTGTCCTCCGGCCACAAAAAGACATCGTTGCCTCCAAAAAGCACCTTGCCGGCCGTGGGCCGATCCAGGGTACCGAGAATGTGCAGGAGGGTGGATTTGCCCACCCCAGACGCGCCCACCACGGCGACCATTTCGCCTCGAGAGACGGTCAGTTCTAAATCTCGAAAAAGTTCCACCCGCTGCGGCCCGTTGTTGAACACTTTGGAAATGCCCACGGCATGAATCTGCAGACCCTGCGGTCGCTCATTCATAACGCAGCGCCTCCGCAGGATGAAGCTTGGCGGCCTGCTTTGACGGATAAAACGTCGCCACAAGACAAATCGCAACCGCCGCACAGGCAATGAGGACCACGTCCAGCGGTTCCGTGCGAACCGGCAGGGTGGATATGTAATACACGTCCCTGGGAAGCTCGATGAACTGGTAGCGCTTGAGTAGTTCGCATAGGGTAAAGCCACCCACGAGTCCCAGGACGGTGCCCACCACGCCGATGAGTAACCCTTCCAAAACGAAGATGCGCCGAACCTTATGCGTGGTGGCGCCCATGGCTTTGAGAATGGCGATGTCTTTGGTTTTTTCCATGACCATCATGATTAAAGAACTGACAATGTTAAAGGCGGCAACCAAGATGATCAAAGTGAGTATGATAAACATGACGACCTTTTCCAGCTTGAGTGCCGAGAATAGATTGTGGTTCATCTGCATCCAGTCTCGAACCCAATAGGGATAGCCAAGTTTTTTTTGCAGCTTATTAGAGACGGAGGCGGCCGCATAAATATCCTTCACCTTGACTTCGATGCCGCTCACAGCATCGCCGATTCCCAAAAGCTTCTGGGCATCCCTGATATGGACATAGGCCAGAGTGTTATCGTATTCATACATGCCTGATTTAAAAAGACCAACCACCCGATAAAGCCGACTCTTGGGAACGCGCCCTGCAGGCGTGGTCTGCCCCGTGGGGGAAATCAGGGTCACATAGTCGTTGGTCTGAACGCCCAGGCGGGCCGCCAGTTCGACGCCAACAATGATGCTCGGCGCAGGACGCTCTGTGAACGATGCGTCTTCACGGGACGATAAAAGGGAGGCGAGGGTGCCTTGAAGAAGGCTTTGTTCCAGCCGCGTCACCCTGGGGGCCGTTTTCGGGTCGATGCCCCGCAGAATGGCCCCGGAGATGAACTTGCCGGAATTCACCATGACTTGGGTGAGCACGAAGGGTGTCGCCGCCTCAACCCCGTCTTCCCGTTCAATTTCTTGCACCAGATGAGCATACCCGTCAAAGATGCCTTGAAAATGACCGATGACGGCATGGGATGTGATGCCCAAGATGCGGTCCCTCAAATCGTGCTGAAAACCGTTCATGACGGCCAAAACGACTATCAGAGCCATGACCCCAACGGCCACGCCGGCCACCGAAATCAAGGTGATCAGGGAGATGAAGGCATGCCTTCTTTTGGCCATCAGGTAGCGGAGACTGACAAAAAGCTCAAACTGCATAGGGGCTTCGCTACTGCTTCTTTTCGGGACGAAGATGTGGAAACAAGATCACATCGCGAATGCTCGGCGAATCGGTAAAAAGCATGACCATGCGGTCGATGCCGATTCCTTCTCCGGCGGCCGGAGGCATTCCGTATTCGAGAGCTCGAATGTAATCCTCATCCATCAGGTGCGCTTCCTCATCTCCGGCTTCTCGCGCTTCCAGCTGGCGCCGAAACCTTTCCCTTTGGTCCCGAGGGTCGTTCAGTTCCGAAAAGGCATTGGCCATTTCCCGGCCTGCAATGAAGAGTTCAAAGCGATCTGTCAGGTGCGGCTCCCGATCGTTTTTTCGGGACAGCGGCGACACCTCAAGGGGATAGTGGGTTATGAAAGTCGGCTGCACCAGTTTGGGCTCCACCACGAGGTCAAAAATCTTGGTGAGAAGCTTGCCATGGCCTTCGTATTTTTCCACTGGCAGGTTTAGGGAACGGGCTACATTGGCAGTGGCGTCGGGATCGTGCACGGCTTCCGGCGGAATTTGGCCGATTTCCGTCAACGCTTCCGACAGACGAAAGCGGCGCCAGGGAGGTGTCAGATCTATGGTAGCGCCCTGGTAGGTAACCTGAAGGCGACCGCCGTTGACCTGTTGCGCCACGTGGACAAAGAGTTGCTCGGTGAGGGTGATAAGGTCCTCAAAGGTGGCGTAGGCTTGGTAGAATTCCAGCATCGTGAATTCGGGATTGTGCTGCGTGGAAATGCCCTCGTTTCGAAAATTGCGGTTGAGTTCAAAAACACGTTCAAAGCCGCCAACAAGAAGCCTTTTAAGATAAAGCTCCGGAGCGATGCGAAGATAAAGGTCAATGCCGAGAGCGTTGTGAAAGGTCTTGAAGGGCTTGGCCGTGGCGCCTCCTGGAATGATCTGCATCATGGGCGTTTCCACTTCCAGAAAGCCTCGACTGGAAAGAAATTGCCGCACGGCCTGAACGATCTGCGTCCTCTTGACAAAGGTGTCTCGAACCGAAGGATTCACAATAAGATCCACATACCTCTGGCGGTAGCGGGTCTCCACATCTTTGAGGCCGTGGTATTTTTCGGGAAGTGGACGAAGGTTCTTGGTTAGAAGCACGACGTCCTGGGCCAGAAGGGTCAGTTCCTTGGTCTTGGTGCGAAAAAGGGTGCCGCGAACGCGGATGATGTCTCCCAGATCCAACTTCTTGACTAGGGCGTACGCATCCTTGCCCAGCGTGTTTTGCTGGCAGTAAACCTGAATGCGGCCGGAACCGTCCTGAATGTGCATAAAAATGGACCGGCCGAAAGAACGCAACGCCATGATTCGACCCGCCACAAGGAAAGGGGCAGGGGGATCAGATTCCAGCTCCTCCTGGCTCTTGTGACCGAAATCGTTCACGATGGAGCCGATGGCATGATCCACGGTGTATCCGTTCGGGTAAAGGCATATGCCTTCCCGTTCCATTTGTTCCGCTTTGGCAAGGCGCTCCCGAAGTACCTGACTGAGTTCCTCCATAGATGTAGGTGTCCTTTCCTTTTCCAGCGATGAAGAGTCGCACAATCGGCCGAAAAATGCGGGAGAACCGTAGTTGATTTGGGCCGTGGCGTCAAGCACGGACCCTGCTGAGCCATGTGGAGAGAGCCTATTTGCGGGTTTTGTCTTTCATGAGGGCCGAGATGCTAAAAGCGCCAATGAGGACGCTCAAAATGAGAAGCGCCCAATCGCCGTGGTGCCAAACCCGTTGCACGCCAAGCCCGAAAAGAATCACGCCCCCTCCCAAACACATCCACGCTGTACTGCGACTCATCCCTTCCCCCTGGAAAACCCTTGGTGCTGCACTCCAACCATGGACCGTGTTTATCCGACCCTTTTCCCAAAAACGCGAAGTTTGTAACGGCTCATTCAGGCAAAAACGAAAAAGTGACTTTCCATTGCATTCAGACCGCTTGAAATCTTAAGCCAGTTTTGATTTTCAAAGCAAAGAAAAAGGAAACGTGAATCGGTTCCGCCGGCGCACCGTGCCAAGGGCCACCATGGCGCCCTTGGCAAGGCTATTGACAGCGCCGGGGCTTTACGTAAAGTAGGGCCCACATTTTCACTGGGTCGGAGCGGCCTTTCGGCCGACCGCCATCGTGGGCGCCTGTAGCTCAGGAGGACAGAGCAGCGGACTTCTAATCCGCGGGTCGGGGGTTCGAATCCTCCCAGGCGCGCCATAAAACCAATGGGTTAAAGCTCATCTTGAGGCTCTTCGAATTTCTTAAGCCCAACCCTCCTTGCGCATTGCCCGCTGCAAATGTTCATCGTAGCCTTCTTTTCTGGCGATTTTGCACCCAACGGATTCGATCCTGATGTCTCTTCTGTCACGGAAAATCTAGCTTTGGTCTTTTATCGGAAATGCGTGCGGAAAGAATGCTCATGGCCGTGAGATCATCATCTTTTGGCCTGGCAAGTGAGATGGCCGTCGGAGAGTTTGCGTTCGGCCTTTTCGGCATGATCCAATCCCTCATGCATCAAAGGCAAGGTACGGATTTTCTGAGAGTTCTTTCAGCCGGGTATCCTGTGCTCATCGGCTCTACGAAGCTTTTCAACTATAGAAAGGACCGATTTCTATCTATTGGAAAATCGGACATTTCCTATTTGTCCCTCTGGCGATCATGCCATAGAAACACAGAGCATTTGTGAATGCGCTAAACATCTATTTGAAGCACGCGGCGCAAGGCCTGCCCTCGGAAAACCTAAAGAGGTGTTCTACGCGGCAGTGCTCGACGCGGCATCCCAATCCTATAGGGAGGAGAGCCATGACGGGACGTTACGAGGCCATGTGGGAGCGGTTGAACTTGGACCTAGACGCCCACGCATCGCTATTGGAGGTCCTCGGAAAGTTTTATGGTGACATTTACATGAGTCAGCAGGGCCGGCTTCGAGGTATGGAGTACCTGGATTTCGTGCTTTCAGAGATTCATGGTCTGCGCATTCAGGAACTTCAGGAAGCTCGGGCTAACGGGCGCAAAGTCATTGGCACCTTTTGCGTGTTTGTTCCCGAAGAAATCGTGTGGGCTGCCGATGCCATTCAGGTAGGGCTTTGCGCCGGGGCGGAAGCCGGCACCGAAGCGGCGGAAAAAATTCTTCCCCGCAACACCTGTGCCCTCATCAAGTCCTTTGTGGGTTTTAAACTGGCGCGATTGTGCCCTTTTATCGAATCCTGCGATATGGTGGTGGGAGAAACCACCTGTGACGGTAAGAAAAAGGCCTATGAGATCTTTTCTGACTATGCGCCGGTGTACGTCATGGAAATTCCCCAAATGAAATGTGCCGCCGACCGAGCCTTGTGGAAAGCGGAAGTCCTTCGGTTCAAGCAGGCCGTCGAGGATCTCACAGGTCGATCCATCACCGCAGAACGCTTGCGGGAAGCAGTTGTTCTTATCAACCAGCGCCGGCGGGCGCTGCAGCGCCTGAATCGCTTGCGAGCCGCCCATCCGGTGCCTATTTCCGGTCGCGATGTGCTTCTCATCAACCAAGTGAGTTTCTACGACGATCCGAAGCGTTTCACCCAAAAAATTGAGGAACTTTGTGACGAGTTGGAGGACAAGGTTCGTCGAGGCGAGGGGGTTGCCGACGGGGCCGTGCGGCTCATGCTTTCGGGATGCCCCATGGCCATTCCCAACTGGAAGCTTCCCTATATCATCGAATCCTCAGGGGCTGTGGTGGTCGGTGAGGAATCCTGTATCGGGTCCCGTAACACGCGAGACCTGGTCGACGAAAGCGCCTCCAACTTGGATGAATTGCTGGACGCCATCGTGGATCGGTACATGAAGATCGACTGCGCCTGTTTTACGCCCAATGCGGAGCGATTGGAGCACATTGTGGACATGGCACGGGAACTCAACGTCAAGGGCGTCATTCACTATGGGTTGTCGTTCTGTCAGCCGTATGCCATGGAAAGCTTCAAGGTGGAAAAGGCCCTTCAAGAAGCGGGTTTTCCCATGGTGGCCATCGAGACGGACTATAGCATGGAAGATGTGGAGCAGTTAAAAACGCGAGTGGAAGCGTTTGTGGAAATGGTTCGCTGAGGGTGCATTGTTAAAATGAAGCCCATGGGACGGCAGAAACCATGATGACGCCGTGCTGAGGCGGCGGGAGGTTGGCTTTTGGCATGGCGATAATTGGCCTTGATGTGGGGAGCCGATCCATTGAGCGGGTGGTTCTGGAGGAATCCTCTGGAAAATGGACGTGGGAGAAAGCCCCCACCACCTTTGATCCTTTGGCGCAGTGTCGAAGGCTTTTGGCCCATGTGGATGGATGCTCCGTGGTGGTCACCGGATACGGACGCCGACTGGTGGCGGAACAGTTTCCACACCTTTGCGCGCGCACCGTGACCGAAATTCAGGCTTACGCTCGAGGCGTCCACCACCTGTATCCGCAGGCTCGAACCGTCTTGGATATCGGAGGTCAAGACACCAAGGTCATTGCCTTGTCCGCCCACGGTTCTGTCGCCAAATTTGAAATGAACGATCGATGTGCTGCCGGAACCGGAAAGTTCTTGGAGTTTATGGCCTCATCCCTTCAGGTTCCCTTGGAAGCCTTTGGACACTTTGCCTTGCAGGCGGACAAACAAGTCGAGATCAACAGCATGTGTACCGTTTTTGCCGAATCCGAAGCCACCTCCTTGATGGCTCGCGGAGAAAGACCTCAGAATATCGCCATGGCGCTGCATCGAGCCGTCGTGCGCCGCACTTTGGCCATGCTGCGTCGCGTGGGCGGGGCGTCGCCTTTGGTTTTTGCCGGCGGCGTGGCGCACAATCCCTGCGTGTGCCGGCTTTTGAGCGAATCTCTGGGCGAGGCCATGATCGTTGCCGAGAATCCCGACGTGATCGGCGCCTTGGGCGCCGCCTTGATCGGAGCGTCAGGGTGATGTGCGTTTCAGCCCAGCAAAGTCCATCTCCGGCTCATGGTGATGGCGGAAGTCTGTGATGACCGGCCTCGAGGGGGCCGGTCGATGTGGGAGCAATGCAGACAGGACAAAAAACCTGCGGGGAGGTTTATGACCTGCCCCTTCGAGCGTGCTTGAGCAGGTTTTGTCTTGAATCGTAGGTGCCTCGCTTGCTGATTTTGGGGGCCAAAGAGCGGGGAATGGTTTTTGCCGCTTCAAAAAAGATCAAGGACGGAGCCGCACTTTCACTGCCTTTGCCATCGGATGTCCGGTATCCCCACGCGTTGGCTGACAGCTGACCTATAAGCAAGGCTTCCGAACATCGGAACTTCCTATTTGCACTCAAAGAGCAACACGTCTACACCTTGTGCGACACCAAAATTTCCTTAAGGAATGCCAAGAGAGCCGCGCAGGGCGGCACGGTGAGTCACGGCACACAAGGAGGAGGCCTCAATGGAAGCCCTCACACCGCGTAAGCTTCAAGACGATGTTCGCCAGTATCTCAACCAGTTTGATCTCAATCTTTGCCTCACCTGCGGCACCTGTTCCAACGGTTGCCCTATTACGGGGACGCCGGGCATGGAAGGCTGGGATACGCGTAAGGTGATCCGCATGTTGGCTTTGGGGCTTTTGGACGAGGTGGTGCAGTCCAAGTTCCCATGGGTGTGCACAGGATGTGGCCGCTGTGCCCATGCGTGCCCCATGGGCATCGACATTGTGGCGATTCTTGGTCACATGAAGCATCTGCGGCCTCGGGACCAAGTTCCAGGCATTCTGCACAAGGGCGTTGAAAATGTGTTGGCAACGGGTAACAACATGGCCATTCCCCAGGAAGATTATCTTTTTCTGATGGCCGATTTGGGTGCCGAACTGGCCGCCGATGAGTGTCCCGGTTTTTACGTGCCGGTGGATAAGCCGGGTGCTGACATCCTCTTTTTTCCCAACAGTAAGGAAGTTTTCTCTGACAATGAAGACATGAAGTGGTGGTGGAAGATCTTTTATGCTGCCAAGGAAAACTGGACCATTCCACTGGAGAATTGGGAGGCGGTGGACTGGGGCTTGTTTACGGGAAATTATGAAGCCACCAAGATCTTGGCCAAACGCAAGATTGAGCACATGAAACGCCTTGGTGTTAAGCGCATGATTATGCCCGATTGCGGCGGAGGATCCTACGGCTGCCGAAAGGGGATGAAGGTCTGTTCAATGGAAGACCCCACCAACCGCGTCGACTATATTTATCTGTATGATTATTTGAAAGAAATTATAGAGACGGGTCGAATTCGCCTGGATAAGAGCCGCAAGGCAGGCAAGGTCTTCACCTGGCACGATTCCTGTAAACACGGCCGCGAGTTGGAACGCAACTTTGGTAAAGGTTACTACGAAGAACCCCGCTGGATCATTCAGCAGTGTGTGGACCAGTTCGTCGACATGGAACCCAACCGGAGCTGCAACTATTGTTGTGGTGCCGGCGGCGGTAATTGGCCCGCGCCCTTTGAGGAAGAATCGGCCTTTCACGGGCGCTACAAGGTGCGCCAGATTAAAAACAGCGGCGCCGATGTCGTGGTCGTGGGCTGCTCCAACTGCCGTGATCAGATGATGAGACGGTTGCCCAAATATTATCCGGAAGACGCGAAGTACGAGGTGAAATACATTTGGCAACTGGTGGCGGAAGCTCTTGTATTAGAACCGTGGAGCGATGAAGAGGTGGCTCGGGCCGAAGAGGAAGCGCGGGCACAGTGGGAGCGGCTTGGCGTGGACATGGAGGGGGATCTGGAGTAGGAGTCTGTTTCGACTGGGAGCGCCGACGGCTTTCGTGCTTTTTGCCGTCATCAAAACAAGATGCGGGATGGCCCCTCTCCTATCTCTCCGCTGAAGAGGGCCGTCCACACATTTTCTTTTTTATGATGGAGGAAGGCCATGCGGGTGCGGCGAGGCTATCTCCTCATTTCAGTGTTCTTGTGGGTTCTGGCGACTGCTTCGGGAGCCTGTGCGGACAGTTTTGAAGCTTTCAGAGGGCTTGAAGGAACTCTCAAGATCTCTGGGGGTACGGCCCACATTCCGGTCATGCAAACCTTGGCCCAGGAGGTGATGAGGCGCTATCCCGCTATTCGCATCACCATTGCCGGAGGTGGATCGGGCGTGGGGATCAAACAAGTGGGGGAAGGCCTTGTGGACATCGGCAACTCGGGACGCAAGCCCACGGACGAGGAAATCGCCGCGTATGGTTTGAAGCTGTATCGTTGGGCCATGGATGGGGTCGCGGCCGTCGTGCACCCTCAAAATCCCGTGCGCGCTCTAACCGTGCAGCAAGTGAAGGACATCTTTTCCGGTAAAATCATGAACTGGAAAGACGTGGGAGGGCCGGATAGAGCCATCCACGTGTTCACGCGGGATGAGGCCAGTGGAACCCGTGAAGTGTTTTGGAAAAAAGCTCTTGATAAGGGGGCGATTCGAAAGGATGCGGATGTGGTCCCGTCTAACGGGGCCATGAAAACGGCGGTGGCCACGGACCCTGCCGCCATAGGATATATGTCGGTGGGATACGTGGACGAGTCGGTCCGAGCAGTGATTTTGGACGGCGTGGAAGCCAACGTCGATAACGTGCAATCCGGGCGTTACCCCGTGGCCCGCGGGCTCTACAGCAACACCAAAGGGGATCCGTCGCCTCTGGCCAAAGCCTTTCTCGGCCTTTTGTATGCCCCTGAAGGTCAGGCGGTCATTGCGGACAAGGGATACATCCCCGTCACCCAATGACGCGTCGTGAACGATGGATTCGAAAAGTCCTGGCGGCGGCCACTTTCGTTGCCGCCGCCATTCCTTTGGCCATTTTGATTTTCATGGCCCTATTGGCCCGCCCCCTTTTCACCACTTTGCCCCTGCTAGACCTTCTTACCGGAAGCTGGGACCCTATTCGTGGCCACTTCGGTATTCTTCCCATGATGACAGCAAGTCTCACATTGGCGTTCACAAGCCTTGCGGTGGCCTTTCCGGTGAGTCTCGGCTGTGCGGGATTGATTTATGGCCTGGCTCCTTGGACGGTGGCGGTGCCGCTCAGGCGCCTGGTGCAGATCATGACCGGGTTTCCCACGGTCATCTATGGTTTTGTGGGGGTCTTTGTGTTAGTTCCGGCGGTCCGCCATGTTTTTGAGGCGGGTTCCGGACGGTGCCTTTTGAGCGCGCTCATCCCTCTTTCCTTGATGATCACTCCCACCATGACCCTTTTCTTTTGCGATGCTTTTGCGGCCGTACCTCGCGAGACCCTTTTGGCGGCAGCAGCCTCAGGGGCCGATGCCGTCCAACGCTTCGTCTGGGTGGTTATTCCCTCCGCTGGAAAGGGGCTTGTCGCAGGAACCGTTATTGCCTTTGGCCGTGCCCTGGGCGATACGCTCATTGCGCTCATGCTCGCCGGTAATGCTGCACAAATACCTTCCTCCCTTCTGGACTCCGCGAGAACCTTGACCGCGCACATCGCTCTGGTCATTGCTGCAGATTTTCGAAGCCTCGAATTCGCCTTCATCTTTTTGTGCGGGATGGTGCTCTATGCTTTAACCGCGTGCGCTGCCCTGTACGCATGGAAAATACGAACCGGCATAGGAAAGGATGCGGCGTGAAAGTTGTGTGGATGAGGGCGGTTTCTTGGGGATGCTGGATCAGCGGCGTCTGGCTCGTTGTGGGAGCGGGTGTGGTGGTCGGTTTTGTGACCTGGCGAGGAGCATCCCATATCGGCCCGGCGCTCCTTTTTGGCAACGTTTCGCCCTGGGATGCTCTGTTTCGCGCGGTGCCCGTGTTCGACGGCTTATGGCCGGCAACTGTGGGAACCTTGGCCCTGGTGGTGGGAGCCGTCACGCTGGCAGCCCCACTGGGGCTGGCTACAGGAATTTACTTGGCCGAGTTTGCCCGAGGCCGGTTAAAGGAAATGCTCACCGTGTTTTTCGACGTCCTTGCCGGTGTGCCTTCTGTCGTTGTGGGGCTTTTTGGCTTTAGCGTCTCCCTCATTGGACACAAAATGGTCTCGCCCCGCTTTGGGCCATGCCTTGTTGTGGCCGCTTTTTCTCTTATGATTCTGGTCCTTCCCTATGTGATTCGAGCTACCCAGACGGCCCTGGAAAGCGTGCCGGTCCAGGTGCGAATCATCGCGCTGAGTCTTGGTGCCGATCGGGTTCAAAACCTAACCTGGGTTCTCATCCCCTATAGCCTTCGGGGCATAGCCAGCGGACTCCTTTTGGCCATAGGGCGGTGCGCCGAGGACACGGCCGTCATTCTGCTCACGGGAGCGGTGGTGTCGGCCGGTGTTCCTCGATCGTTGCTAGATCCCTTTGAGGCGCTGCCGTTTTTCATCTACTATGTTTCGACACAGTATGCGTCGACGGAAGAGTTGGAAAGGGGATTTGGCGCAGCTTTGATCCTTTTGGCCACAAGCCTGTCGTTGTTTGCCATGGCTTATGCCATTCGCCGGGCCGTGGGATACCGAGCCCTTTATCGGGCATGATCTGCGATGAATGTTCTTGCGAAGATTCGAGTAGAGCACTTGAGCTTTAGCTACGGTAGTCGAAGGGTGCTGCATGACGTGAATGCCGTTTTTATGGAGGGTACGGTGACGGCTGTCATCGGGCCTTCGGGGCGAGGCAAAAGCTCATTTTTGTTGGCCATCAACCGATTGTGGGAAGAAATTCCAGAAGCTCGAGTGCAAGGCCATGTGTGGATTCGCTTGGACGATCGGGAACAACTGGTTTCCGATCCGTCTTTTCCCGTCACGGAACTTCGACGGCGCGTTGCCCTGGTGTTTCAGACGCCCAATCCCCTTCCCATGAGCATCTACAAGAACGTGGCTTTTCCATTAAACGTCATGGGCATTCAGAATAGAGACGTCGTCTCGGAAGCGGTCCAAAAGGCCCTTTGCCGAGCGTATCTGTGGAACGAAGTGAAACATCGTCTGCATGAGGACGCTCGTTGCCTGTCTGGAGGCCAGCAGCAGCGGCTGTGCATCGCGCGAGCTCTTGCGGCGGAACCGGATGTGCTGCTTTTGGATGAGCCCACATCGTCCTTGGACGTACGCGCGGCGAGGGTCATTGAAGAGCTTTTAACGAGCCTTAAAGATCAATGCACCTTGGTGGTCGTCTCCCACGAACTGGATCAGGTTCGGCGCGTGGCCGATCAGGTTTATGAAGTGGTGGATGGAACTTTGCAGCAGATCGTGCCGTCGAGCGCTTTGCCAGGCGACGATCAAAGGCTCTCAGGGAGTTTTTGATCCTTTCCGGCAAGGAGAAGGGCAAAAGGGCAGAAGCCATTGGATAGAAGAACGTGTCTGTGATGGCTTTGAGCACACGGTCGAGAATATCAAGCGCGATGGTCGGGAAAAGGGCATGTCGACCATGCTGGATAAAATACTCTCGGATAAGAAAGCCGGCGGATGCCGGTGTGTCCACGGCCGACCCAACGGGCGATGATGTCGTGCCGACGTCCGCCCGGTCGTCGACGAGGCCATCGTTCCCGCCCCCTCGCGTCACGAATGAGAGCTTCTTAAAACAACGCCACAACATGTTCGTCTTGACCCCTACGGGCGTCTTTGCTAGAAGTACAGCCTCTATCCCGATAGTTGGAGTCCTTCGCTAACGGGTAAGTGGCATCCACGCAGTGCCCATAAGAATATGGGCTCTTCCGTTTCCCCGTTTTCCTTTTCTGGAGAAAATAATTCGGCCACGAAGGCCTCTTGGCGCGATCGGTCGCCTCATTTGATGCGGGTGACAGGAAAGGGATATCTGCGTCGTTGAGGAGGAAGACATGGGCAAGAAGGGCTTTCGTGGAACATGGGTCTTGGTCGTGGTCCTAGGGCTCGTAGCAGGGTTGTCTTGCAAGACATCATGGGCTGTGGAGGTGATTGAACCCGTGGTGGTCACGGCGTCCAAGGTGCCCCGCACCGCCGGCAATGTAACGCAAAAGGTGGACATTTTGGAATCCAAGGATCTTTCGGTCATCGTTTCGGGTCATCGAAATCTTGCCGACTACTTAATTTATCAGCCGGGTGTTTTTTTCCAGCGTTCTTTCGCGCAACGATGCCAATTGGGGTTCCGTGGGCGGGCTTTCTCAAAAAAAGTATAACACTTACATGCTGGAAGGGCTGCCCATCGATGTTTTCGTGGAGCCTCAAGCTCTGGAGATGCTGGTCGTCGATCGCATCGAGGTGCAGCGTGGTCCAGCCGCGGTCCTCTATCCCAACTACCTGGGTATGGATTTTGCCGGCAATCAGAGCCCGCTCACGGGGACGACCAATATCTTTCTTAAGGAGCCTTTTCCCGAGCCTCAGACCATCCTCGATGCCTACTACGGTTCCTATAGAACTTTTGGAGGCCGTTTTCTCCACCAACAATCGCTTGGAAATGTCCATTTCTTCCTTGGCGCCAGTCTGGAAGACTCCGACTACACCAATTACGGCACCAAAGACTCTTGGCTCAACATGATCGATAATCCCGAATATCAAAAGACCAAATTTTACGGCCGGACCACATGGTTCATTGACGGCAACGAGCGACACAAGGCGTCCTTTTTCGTCAACCGCACCAACCATCACGGCGATGCGGGGCGCCCAAAGAGGGGCTTTGATCATGATTACTGGACGATCCATTCTGCCTACCAACTCCCCTTCAGCGAAACGCTCACGGCCATGGCCAAAATCGGGTACCGCAACTACGACCGTTCGTGGGAGGAGGACAATTACCCCGCGGATCTGTCCTTGCGTGAGAAGGGTGGTGTGCGACAGGAAATCATTCCTGCCGATCTTTCGGTGGCGTTTGAACATTGGGGAGGCAGCTTGTTGACGGTAGGCACCGATTTTCAGACCGCCTCTTACAAAACTTACACGGATCCAGGGCTTCGTTCGGTGATCAACGATGCGAACGCGCTGCAGTACGGTCTCTATGCTCAGGAAGAACTGGTGTGGGGCCGAACGATTTTTCGATTGGGAGGCCGCTACGCCTACACAAAACACGACGTGGATCGGCTGGGAGGTTCGGTCCCGGAAGATGATTCCATATCTTGGAATAAGTGGCTGTGGAGTGCTGGCGTACGCCATCACGTTTTGGATCATCTCGCCGTCTATGCCAATGTGGGATCGAGCTTTGTTGCCCCTTCGATCCATTCTGTAGGCGGAACTCTGCGTTCTTCCGACCGAGGTGTTCCTGGAAAAGACGGCCGACTTCCCAACCCCGATTTGGATCCGGAATCTGGCATTGGGGGTGACCTGGGCCTCGATTGGAAGCCGTGGACAAATTTGGCTTTGAGTGTTCGAGGCTTCTACAACAAGGTCAATGACCAGATTGTTCAGGTGGTGGTGAGCCAAAATCCTTCGCAAGCGCAAGACATCAATGCGGGAGACACCACATCCATGGGTTTTGAACTGGAGGTCCAATACAGGCCTACCCCCTGGATGCGGTGTTTCGCTAATTACACGTACACGGACACGGAAATCGATAACAATAAAGACCCGGATATGGACGGTGCCGAAGTGCCTTTTGTTCCCAAAAACATGGCAAATATCGGCGTGGATATGGATCTTCCCCACGATTTTAAGGTTAGCGTGTATCTCCATCTTGCCGGAAAGATTTACGACAGCACATCAAAAAAGGATCGAAACCGCTTTTCGGCATATGAAGTCTTAAACGCTTACGTGGAAAAAACCCTTTTGAAGAAAAACACCACCAGCGTGTCGTTTTATGGCCAATTCTATAACATCACAGACAACGAGTTTGAAATGCCCTGGCAATTCCAAGATCCGGGATTTGCCTTCACGGGGGGCTTTAAGTTGGTGTTCTGACAACGTGAAGAAAGGCGCTTTGCAGCGCCTTTCCGTTTTGCGAAGATGATTGAAAAGCTTGGCAAAACTTGTCTTGAGGGCCAAAAGCCGCGATCCACGTCGGGGCACCTGGGACTGGTTCTCATCCTCATGCTCCTGTGTCTTTTAGGCACCGTAAGCATCGTGGAGCGTGCCTCGGCCACAGTTGTGCAAGTCTATGATTTTCGAGGGCATTCCGTCATCCTGCCTCGTCATGCTCAAAGAATCGTGTGCCTTATCGAAAGTGCGCTCTCGGGGCTGTACATGCTTGGGGTGGGCGATCGCGTGGTGGGCGTTTCCACCAATGTTTATGAAAGCAGTGTGCGGCCTTATTATGAGGCGTTGGATGCGCGGATTCGATCCAAGACCTTGCCGGCTCCAGGTAATTGGGACTTTATCAATGTGGAATCAGTGGTGGCCTTAGAACCGGACCTCGTGATTCTTTGGGCGCATCAGACGGAAGCGATTCGCGCTCTGGAGAGCCGAGGCCTTCCGGTTTTTGGAGTGTTTATCCAACGGTTTTCGGACGTGCATCGGGAAATCGAAGCCTTGGGGATGCTCACCGGCACCGAGGCTAGAGCCCGGGAACTCAAGGCCATGGTGGCCCAAGAACCGGCGTGGGTTCAGCGCACGCTGCAGGACTCCAAGGCCCAGTCGCCGCCCACGGTCTACTTCATGTGGGCTCAGGGGGATTTGGAAACCTCTGGAGGTCCATCCACCGTGAACGAACTCATTGAGGCGGCCGGCGGGCGCAACGCCTTCAAGGATCTGCCTCACGAACACGCTGTCGTTCGATGGGAAAACCTGCTTCGGGCCAATCCGGACGTGGTGGTCATGTGGGTCAACAGCACTCGGGACCCTTGGCATATTCTCAACGACGCGCGATGGCGTTCCGTGAAAGCCGTTCAGACCGGGCGGGTCCACGAATTGCCGGACATCTTTCTGTGCGATTTGTGGACACTCAAATATCCCATTGCCGTGATGACGGTGGCCCAGTGGCTTCACCCAAACACCTCACTCAAAGAAGACATCCGTCAAAGGCGCCGTCTTTTTCTTGAGCGACTTTATAACTCTGACACCGTCGGGCGCGTGGCTGATCATGCCCCCTAAGATTCGACGCTGGATCGTTTTCGGCTTGCCGTGGCCCCTTTTGCTCCTATCCATGCTGATGGGCCCTTCCGGCGTGTTTTCACTTCAGGACGTTCTGGAATCCGCCAAAGCCGGGGTCTTGGGAACCCCCATGCCCGAAAAGGCACCACTGGTGCGTGCCATTTTGTGGGACATCCGTGTGCCTCGTGTTCTTCTCGCTTTCTTGGTAGGCGGAGCCCTGGCTTCCTCGGGTGCCACACTGCAGGCCATCTTTCGCAATCCCTTAGTGTCTCCCTATGTGCTGGGAGTGTCCTCCGGCGCAGCTTTTGGCACGGCTATAGCCTTGGCCTCATCGCTTTTTCCCGCTTATCCTGCAGCGTTTTTCTTTAGCCTAACTGCCGTTGGTTGCAGTTACGTCCTGGGGCGAGTGGGCAAAACGGTGAGCCCGGTGAGTCTGGTGCTCTCCGGCATCATTGTGTCCGGCTTCTTTACAGCATTGCTCACGCTAGTGCAATTCTTGACCGATCCTTTCAAATTGCAGTCTATTGTGCACTGGACCATGGGCAACATGCATAATGCCGATTGGCACCGTCTGAAAGGCAGTCTTCCATTTTTGGGTTTGGGATATGCAGGCATGTTTGCTCTGCGCTGGCGAATGAATGTTTTGGCTCTAGGGGATCAGGAAAGCTGGGCGGTAGGGATTCATCCGGAAAGAGAAAAAATTAGAATGATTGTTCCGGCAACCTTGGCGGCCTCGGCGGCCGTGGCAGCTGCCGGTGTCGTCGGCATGGTGGGTCTCGTAGTGCCCCACATGGTTCGCATGATCCTTGGGCCGGACAACCGATTGGGCATCCCGGCGTGCATGGTTTTCGGAGGCGCCTTTCTTGTGTTGATGGACAATTTGGCACGGTCTCTGACAGCTTTTGAGTTGCCCATTGGCATTTTCACGACCCTTGTGGGTGGTCCATTTTTCATTTTCCTGCTTCGTCGAACCCAACTGGGCTGGCACGCATGAAAATTTCCAAAATACGCACAAGCGCAGAGGAGACCTCCGATGCGTTGTGGGTCCAGGATGTGGCTTTTGCCTATGATGGTCTTAAGGTGCTTCAAGGCGTAAGCTTTCGGGTATCCCCAGGCCGCTTTACCGTGGTCCTGGGGCGAAACGGCAGTGGAAAATCCACCCTTTTTCGAGTGATCGTCGGCTTGTTGAAACCTCAGCGGGGATCTATTCGGGTATTTGGCCGAGACCTCCACGGGCTTGGGTTTCGCGATCGAACGCGCCTTTTGGGATTTCTTCCCCAGCAGCACCATGCCATCTTTCCGTTTCGAGTTCGCGATGTGGTCCTCACCGGGCGAGCTGCCCATGTGGGCTTGATTCCGAAATCTGAGGACCGTGAAGCGGCCATGGAAGCTCTTGCTCAATTGGGCATCGACCATCCTGCTGAAAAGCCTTACACGGATCTTTCTGGCGGGGAACAGCAATTGGTTCTTATTGCGCGGGTCCTGGCTCAAAATCCTCGATTGCTTCTCTTGGACGAACCCACTGCACACCTGGATTTTGTGAACGCCAACCGCCTTCTTGAACTCATTCGACATTCCCTGTGTCCTAAGATGACCGTGGTGGCCATCGTGCATGACCCAAATCTGGCGTTTTGGCATGGAGACGACTTTCTTTTCCTCGCCGAAGGCCGAGTGCTCATCCCCGATCCTCAGAGGCCGCCCTGGTCGAGCGAACTGGTGCAGCGCGTCTATGGCATGGTTGTGGACATCCTTCCTTGGAAAAACCGGGCCGTCGTGATGCCCAAAGTTGGGTCATGAGGATGAGAAACGGAGCGGTGGAAAACGGATTACCCCGTTGATCCATTGGAGCCACTCGACAGCGGGGCGGTTTCAGCCCCAGCACCCAGGGATTATAGCGGAAAAATAAAAGGCCGATCCTGGAGGTATCGGCCTCGGTGGTTTTCTTGGAGGCGGCAACCGGATTCGAACCGGTGAATAGCGGTTTTGCAGACCGCTCCCTTACCACTTGGGTATGCCGCCGCTTGCGTGCTTTCTGCTTAACGCAAACCACGTCTCGTGTCAAGAATCAGTTTGTGTCAACCCTCGCCCCGGCACCCCGTGCCAAGGTCTTTGCCTTGCGGTAAAAATCCACGAAATAGGCTCCGGCCGACCAATACCCAAAAGCCAGAGAAATCCAGAGGAAAGCCGTCCCTGTGAGCCAAAGGGGTCGTTCATAACCTTCAACATGAACAAGAAGGCACAGGATGGCCACGGTCTGGGACACCATCTTGTTCTTACCCATGCGACTGGCATCCAGAATCAGGCCTTGGCTCGCGGCAATGGAGCGCAGCCCGGTGATAATGAATTCGCGGCCGATGATGAGGAAGACCATCCAGCCATGAACCTTGCCCAGTTCAATGAGCATGATGAGCACGGCGCACGTGAGGAGTTTATCCGCCAAAGGATCCAAGAGCTTTCCCACCGATGTGACCATGTTGTGCCGCCGTGCCAGAATGCCGTCCAGATAATCGGTCAGGGAAGCCATGACATACAATGCAAAAGCCGCATTTTGCAGGCGTCCCGACGTGGGAGGAATCAAAATGAGGATAATGGCGGGAATGGCCAGGACCCTCAGATAGGTCAGAAGGTTGGGCAACGCCGTCAGATTCTTTCGGGAAAGATCATCTCGTGTCATTGTCTTTTGTACTGCTTATAATGACGCAGCACGGTACGAAGGTAGGCGTTGGTCTCCGGAATGGGCGGAATGCCGCCGTAGAATTCCACGGTTTGCGGACCGGCATTGTAGGCCGCCAGCGCCAGCAGCAGACTGTTGTCAAAGCGTCTCAGCATTTCCTTTAGGTATCGCGTGCCTCCTAGGATGTTTTCCATAGGATCAAAGGGATCGATCACCCCCATGTCCTTGGCGGTCTGAGGCATGAGTTGCATGAGTCCCATGGCGCCTTTGGGAGACACTGCCCGCGGATTGAAATTGGATTCGGCCTTGATGACCGCTCGAATTAAACGGGAATCGATGCCGTGGATTTCCGAGGCCTTGTGAATGTACACATCGTAGGGTGTGCTCATGGTTCGGAAAGGCACCGCCATCTTGGGCAGAGGGGGCAGGGACACCTTTTGGAACTTCCGGCTAGACGGAACATTGGTGAAGTGAACCACCCCCTTTTCATCCACGTACTTGTAGATGGCTTCGGGATAAGCGCCGCTCACCGTGGCTCCATGCAGCAGCGCCATGGCAAACAGGAAGGCAAAGATTGTTGGGGAAGGGCGAAAACGTGCCGCAGATCGATCCACCATCTTTGTCCTCCACAGTCTCATGCCGAACCGGCCTATATCTTTTCCACCTTTTCCCAATCCTTCAAGAACTTTTCTAGACCCACGTCCGTCAGAGGGTGCCGCACTAGCTGAGCGATGACGGCATAGGGAATGGTCGCAATATCGGCCCCCATGCGAGCGGCTTCTAAAACGTGCATGGGATGACGAATGCTGGCCACGATGATTTCCGTATCAAACAAATAATTGGAAAAAATATCCACGATTTGCGAAACAATCTGCATGCCCGAGGCGGCGATGTCGTCCAAACGCCCCACAAACGGACTCACATACGTTGCCCCCGCTTTGGCAGCCAGCAAAGCCTGCAAGGGAGAAAAGACCAACGTCACATTGGTCTTGATTCCTTCATCGGCGCAAACCTTGACCGCCTTGAGTCCTTCCTCGGTCATGGGAATCTTGACCACCACATGGTCATCAATGGCGGCCAGTTCTCGAGCTTCGGCGATGAGGTCCTCCGCCGTGGTGCTCACGGCTTCGGCGCTCACCGGAGCCTGCACCATTTCGCAGATCTTTTTGATGTGCGCTCGAAACGCTTCACGGTGACGAATGCCTTCCTTGGCGATCAGGGACGGATTGGTGGTGACGCCGTCCAGAACGCCGAGTGCGTGGGCCTTTTGAATTTCATCCAGATTTGCCGTATCGATAAAAAATTTCATGCTCTCTTGGACTCCTTTTTTCGTTTTTCAAGGTAGGTGTCGCGGCACTGTGGGCTGCAAAAGAACACGCTCTCGCCATCGATGCGCACGGAAACCCCTTTATTTCTCAAAAAATAAGCCCCACACTCCGGGTCCCGAATGAGCTCGGCTTCGTGGGCGTTCACGGCCTCGCCGTCACGTTGCCATGAAGGACTCAGCCGAGGTTTAAGCCATCGGTAAACGCCATAGACGATGAGGGCAAGGAGGAGAAGGCGAATCATAGCGGTTTCCAGCGCTGCACGTCTTGGGACTGCACTTCGGGGCACTGTAGCAGTTCCAGCACGGTCATGCCCAGCACGGGATGCACAAAGTGCGGGCACACTTCTGCCGTTGGTTCCAAAACAAAGCGTCGCTCATGCGCTCGAGGGTGCGGAACAACGAGCCCATCCGTACGGATGATGCGATCT
Organism: Desulfosoma caldarium; assembly: GCF_003751385.1. NCBI lineage: Bacteria > Pseudomonadati > Thermodesulfobacteriota > Syntrophobacteria > Syntrophobacterales > Syntrophobacteraceae > Desulfosoma > Desulfosoma caldarium. Next base: position 343,882 of record NZ_RJVA01000012.1, read on the forward strand.
CCATAAAAAATGATGTCCAGATCCAGAGGGCGGGGCCCCCAACGCATCGAGCGCACGCGTCCAAACATTGTTTCCAAGTCCAGAAGGGCCCTCAGCAGTTCCTGAGGGCTCAAGATGGTCTCTCCGAGCACCACGCCGTTTATGAACCACGGTTGATCTTTGAAGCCGATGGGTTCCGTTTGATACAAGGACGAAACGGCCAAAGTGCGAAAACCTTTCATGTGCGAGAGGGCTTTGACCGCATCCCGGCACGTTCCTTCCACCCCGTCGGCGCGGGTGCTCACATTGGCCCCAAAACCGATGAGCACAGGGATACCGTCTTCCAGCATTTCCGATTCTTTACCCATCGGCTTCAACGCTTTTTCGGCCCCAAAATTCATCCCTTTTTAATCCGGGCTACCAGGAAAGCTTGAGAATGCGCTCCACGGCTTCCTGCAATCGTTCCTTGTCCACGGTCAGGGCCATGCGCACGTAACCTTCGCCGGGCTCGCCAAACCCGCTTCCCGGAGTGGTAACGATGCCGGCTTCCTTCAGAAGTTTTGCCGTGAAATCGGCGGACGACATGCCCCGAGGCGTCGGGCACCATACGTAAAAGGTGGCCTTGGGCGGCTGAGCATCCAGTCCCGCACGGCGGAGCCCTTGGATCAAAATGTCGCGCCGTTCCTGATAGATGGCCTGCATTTGCTGAACGCAGTTTTGATCCCCGTCTAGAGCTTCCACGCCGGCCAGTTGCACGGCGTTAAAGACGCCCGAATCCACGTTGCTCTTGATCTGCGCAAGGCCTGAAATGACGTGGGCATTGCCCACGGCAAACCCGATGCGCCATCCCGTCATGTTGTAGGTCTTGGACAGGGAATGGAATTCTATGCCCACGTCCATGGCCCCAGGAACTTGGAGGAAACTCATGGGGCGGTAGCCGTCAAAGGCCATTTCCGAATACGCCGCATCATGGCACACGATGATGTCGTAACGTTTGGCAAAGGCGACCACCTTTTCAAAAAAGGCCGCGTCGGCCACAGCGCCCGTGGGATTGTTGGGATAGTTGATAAAAAGCAGCTTGGCGTGCCGGGCCGTGTCCTCGGGAATGTCGTCCAGATTCGGTAGAAACCCGTTTTCTTTAACCAGGGGCATGATGTGGGATGTGCCGCCGGCAAACATGACCGAGACCTGATACACCGGATACGCGGGGCTGGGCACCAGGGCCAGATCCCCGGGATTGATGAAGGCCAAAGGCAGGTGGGCGATGCCTTCTTTGGACCCGATCAGGGTCAAGACCTGTGAAGAAGGATCCAGATCCACGTTAAAACGTCTTTTGTACCAACGAGCCACCGCATCCCGAAAGGCGTTCATTCCCGAATACAGAGGGTACTGATGGTTGGCCGGATCGAGCGCTGCCTTTTGAAGACGTTCAATGATGTGCGGCGGTGTGGGAAGATCCGGATCGCCCACACCCAGATTGATCACGTCCACGCCCTTGGCCAGAAGCTCCGCCTTCAGTCGGTCGATTTCCTTGAAAAGGTAAGGGGGAAGATTCTTGACTCGATCCGCAAAATCCACACTCATGAGTGCCTCCGCTGCCTCAGTCTGCAATCCCCAACACATCCAACATGCTGTACAATCCGGCCGGTTTTCCCACCACCCATTTGGCGGCGGTGATGGCCCCGCGTGCGAAGTTATCCCGGCTGTGAGCTCGATGGGTCACTTCGATCCTTTCTCCCATACCATAAAAGAACACTGTGTGCTCCCCCACCACATCGCCGCCTCTCAAGGTCTGTATGCCGATAGCCTCTCGAGGTCTTTCTCCAATGAGGCCGTGGCGTGCATACACGCCCACATCCTCCAATGTGCAACCTCGCGCCTGGGCCACCGCGTCGGCAAGTTTCAGGGCCGTTCCACTGGGCGCGTCTTTTTTGAACCGATGATGGGCTTCCACGATTTCCACGTCGTAGTCGGGACCCAAGAGGCGGGCTATGTCCCTGAGGACCTTGAAAAGCACATTGACCCCAACGCTCATGTTGGGCGCCAGAACGCAGGCTATCTTTTGTGCGAGCGTTCGGATGGATTCCTGCTGATCTGGGCTAAATCCCGTGGTGCCGATGACCATGGCCCTGCCCGCCGCAGCCGCTGCCTTCATATGATTCAAGGAGGCTTCGGGAACGGTGAAATCAATGAGAACGTCACAGCGTTCCAGAACACGTTCCACGGTATCTTCCACGACCACGCCGCTGGGTCGAGTGCCGCTCAAAGCGCCCACGTCGCACCCCACGGCCGCATGCCCCGGCCGCTCTAAACCACCGACGAGAGTGATACCCTCCGTCTGACCCAGGATCTGCGCAATGCGCGATCCCATTCGACCTCCAATTCCGGCCACCGCTGCTCTCACCATGCCGGCTCCTTTCGTTCTAAATCAGCCCATAATCCCTTAAGGCGTGCGCCACCTTGGCCCTGTTTGCTTCCGTCAAGCCCACCAAGGGCAGGCGGACCTCGTCGCTTTGAATCTTGCCCATCATCTTCAGGGCAGCCTTAACCGGAGCCGGGTTGGTTTCCACGAACATTGCATGGCACAAGGGGAGCAGCTTGTAATAAAGAGCGTAGGCCTGCTGAAAACGACCGTTCAGGAAATGGGTACACATGTCGGCCATGTCACGAGGTGCGATGTTGGACACCACCGAAATGACGCCCTTGCCGCCGACGCACATGAGAGGAAACGTGATGTAGTCCTCGCCGGAAAGGACGGTAAAATCATCACCGCACAGCCGAACGATCTCAGTGATCTGTTTCATGGACCCCGTGGCTTCCTTGACTCCCACGATATTGGGGATGTGAGCCAAGCGCGCGATGGTTTCGGGTTCCATGTTCACGGCCGTGCGTCCCGGAATGTTGTAAACGATGATAGGAAGATCCACCGTTTCGGCCACCTGTTTGAAATGCTGATACAGGCCTTCCTGGGTCGGTTTGTTGTAGTAGGGAGCGATCATGAGGGCTGCATCGGCGCCGCATTCCTTGGCGTGTTTGGTCAAGCGAATGGCTTCGGTGGTGTTGTTAGAACCGGTGCCGGCGATGACCGGAACACGCTTTTTCACCTGGTCCACGGTAATTTCCACAACCCGTTCGTGCTCTTCGTGGCTGAGCGTGGCCGACTCTCCGGTGGTACCGCAGGGCACGATGCCGTGCGTGCCGTTTTCGATCTGAAATTCGATAAGATCTCTCAGTGCCGGTTCGTCAATGCGTCCGTTCTGAAAGGGGGTAACGATGGCCACATAGGCTCCCTCAAACATGATTCCCTCCTTGCTTCCTCGAGATCCAATGCGTCAACGGTCCTGTTTTTCGCGTACCGAGCCGAGTGTCTCCGACCACAATAGGCCCTCGTAGACCACTCTGGCATCCCCCTCTAAAAAAACCTCGTCGAACGCCTCCTCCGTCTGGTGAAAGTGGATTACCAGCGTTTCACCGCTTTGTGTTTCCACATGGACAGGTGGTTGAACAAGGCCTTGAGCGGCCGCGATAAGGGCAGCCGCGATGGATCCGGTACCACAGGCCAGCGTTTCGTCTTCAACGCCGCGCTCGTAGGTTCGAATCTTGAGCTGAGATGGGCCGAGGACCGCAACGAAATTGACGTTGGTTCCCGCCGGCGCAAAGAGGGAATGATACCGAAGAGATCGACCCACGGCGAAAACGTCCCATTGGGAGAGGGTCTTGGGGGAGTCCGCAAAAAGCACCACGTGAGGCACACCGGTGTTGATGGCATGAACGCGCAGGGTTTGATCCTCGATAACCACGTTCAGATTGGGGCGGTAGCCGTGAGGGGGCGTCATCTGAACGCGCACGCGAAGGCCATCCACATGGGCTTGAATCTTTCCCGCCAAGGTTCGAAAAATCATGCTCGGGCGGGAAACAATGCCTCGAAGATGGGCGAATCGAGCGGCGCAGCGAGCGCCGTTGCCGCACATTTCCGCTTCACTGCCATCGGCGTTGTAAAAGCGCCAGGCAAAGTCGCATTCGGCATCGTTTTCGATGAGGATGACGCCGTCGGCGCCCGCCGAAAGCTTTCGACGACACACGGCTTTGACAAAGTCTTTGCAACCTTCAAGAGGTACAAGTCCCGTGCGGTTGTCAATGAGAATAAAGTCGTTGCCTGAACCCGTCATTTTCAAGAAAGGAATACGCTCCATGAGGCCGCCTCACATCGGGGGAATCTTTTCCAGCCGAACCAGATCCTCACGTGTTTCTCGATGTCGAATCACATGGTAGGTGCTTCCGTCCACCAGGACTTCGGCGGGACGCGGTCGGGAATTATAGTTAGACGACATGCTGAACCCGTACGCTCCGGCACTCATCACCGCCAGCAGTTCACCCGGTTCCACCCGAGGCAGGGTTCTTTGGCGGGCGAGAAAATCTCCACTTTCGCAGATGGGACCAACCACGTCCACCGTTTCCTCGTCTCTTTCGTAGGGCACCACAGGCTGAATGTGATGATAGGCTCCGTACAGACTTGGGCGAATGAGGTCGTTCATGCCGGCGTCCACAATGATGAAATGCTTCGTTGGCGTGGTCTTGGTGTACAGGACGCGGGTGACCAAAATGCCGGCATTGCCCACAAGGACGCGACCGGGTTCAAAGATGAGTGTGCAGGAAAGGCCGTTCATTTCCTTAAGAATTGCCTTGGCGTATTCCACAGGGTGCGGCGGCTCCTCGTCGGCATAGGGAATGCCCAAACCACCCCCGAGATCCAGATACTGGACGGAAATACCCAAGGCGTACAGCCGCTCCATAAGAATGCGAAGCCTCTTGAGGGCATCCACAAAAGGTTGTGTGTCGGTCAATTGGCTGCCAATGTGACAGTCGATCCCGACCACCTTGATGTGAGGCAACCTCATGGCGTACCGGTAACTTTCAATGGCTTCGTCCACTCGAATGCCGAATTTGTTCTTTTCCATGCCTGTGGCGATGTAGGGATGCGTCTTCGGATCCACATCGGGATTGACCCGCAGGGCAATGCGAGCTGTGCGCCCCAGGGCTTGAGCTCTCTGGCTGATGGCTTCCAGTTCCTGCCGCGATTCGATGTTAAACATGAGAATGTCTTCAGAAAGGGCATCGTCAATTTCTTCCCGAGTTTTTCCCACACCCGAATAGACGATCTTTGCCGGAGCAATACCGGCGCGGCGCGCTCGAAACAGTTCACCCCCGGACACAATGTCCACACCCCCACCCAAAGACCCAAAAAGGGCCAGAATGGCCAGGTTGGAGTTGGCCTTGACCGAATAGCAGGTCAGGTGCGGAATCGAAGAAAAAGCTCCGTCAAAAACCTGAAAATGATGCGTCAAGGTGGCTCGGCTGTAGATATAGACCGGCGTTCCGACATCTTTCACGATGGCTTCCACGGGGACCTCTTCCCCATACAACCGTCCTTGGCGGTACTGAAAATGGTGCATTTCTTTTCCTCAATCTATCCGTGATGGCAAGGGTCTTTACTTGAACCGAACATGGCGCACCTCCACCCATTTGGACAGGAGGCCTTCCTTGTAGGGAACATCGGAACTCACCGAAGAGACGGCATAGCTATAGACTTTGTCGGGTTTCACCTTGGTATCGACAAACGGAGGCTTATGCAGTGGGTCCGCCGTCAAGCGCACAATGGTTTTGCCGTCTCGACGGTACACATGGTAGCCGGAGACAGGTACAGAACATTCCGCCCAGTACACTTCCATATTTTCTCCTGAGGGCACGGCCCAGACGGTGGTGGGGGGAGGAGGTGGGACCTTTTCGGGCGTTTGAATGAACGCACTTTCCGTCCAGGGTCCCAGAACATCGGCATCCAAAGCCCGACGCATCGGTCGCACCCGGTACTGGTAATATTCCTGCGGTTGCACCGAGGTGTCCAAGTAACTATTGCCTTGGAAAAACTCCGGGTTCAGCGCTTCCCAGTCCAGACCTTTTTGACGCCGCTCAATCAGAAAGGACACCTGGGAATTTGGTCCCTTGATTTCCGCTGTGGGCGCATTCCAGCGCACGAGAACCCCGTGTGCATCGGCACGAGTCTCCAGCTTTTTCAAGGGCTTGGGAGGCGCACTGACCTGAACGCGCACGGGAACCGATAGCGATAGCATGCGTTCTCTGTTGTCCATGATACCGATCCAGTACCGGTATACGGCATTCTCCTGGGTTGATGTGTCCGTCCACTGAACCCTGTCTTGTTCAACGCGCCATGGACCCTGGCTTGAGGGATCGATGCGCGCAAGGGTCCTCACGGCTTCTGAAGGACACTCCGGGCACTGGGCTCGCTGCAGGTCCGTGTGTTCGCGCTGCACCACAAACACGAAATCCCCCGGGCGCTTCTTTTCATGAAAGATCTCCGGAATGGGCCATGTGAGCTGCACGTGGCCTTCAACAATTTCCGCCCGAATGTCCACCACCTGAGGCGGTTTGTCAGGGCCTAAGGGGCGGGGCGGCGTTTTTTTGCCGCAGGTCCCCGCCGCAAACACCAAGGCGAGCATCAAGGGGGTGCGAAACAACCACATCTTTCCCGACTTGCCAAGCTTCCATGAACATGGACCCATGGTGAAATCCTTTGAGCTAATCGCCTCAGGCAAACGGAGTGGGCCGAATACCTCGCGCTCATGAAAGGCGGGGCGTATCGGCGTTCACGCGCTCGAGCCGTTGGGTGGTCTCAATCCTCACCGCACCGATAGCTTCGCGGACTCTTTGAGGGCTGGTGCCTCCATGGGACATGCGCCGTTGGACGGCGCTTTGCAAGGTGAGCACCCCAAAGAGATCCGCATCTAGAGCCTTGTGGAATTTCTTGAGTTCCTCCACGGTACAGTCCGTGAAATCCTTACCGAGCTTTTCGCAATGGTGGACCAGTTGCCCCACCACGTGATGGGCCTTTCGAAAAGGCACCCCTTTGCGCACCAGGTAATCCGCGACCTCGGTAGCCAGGGCATAGCCCTTGGCCGCGGCGGCTTCCATGCGGTCCCCCTGAAATCGCAATTCAGGAAGCATCTTATTGAGCACGGCCAAGGTCAGCCGTACCGTGTCGGCCGTGTCAAAAGCAGGTTCTTTATCCTCCTGAAGGTCTCGATTGTAGGTGAGTGGCAGGCTTTTGACCAGGGTGAGCAGGGCCATGAGGTTGCCGTAAACACGGGCCGTCTTGCCGCGCATGAGTTCGGGCACGTCCGGGTTCTTTTTCTGAGGCATAATGCTGGAGCCGGTGCAAAAGGCATCGCTGATGTCCACAAAGGCAAATTCCTCGGTGGACCACAAGACCAGCTCCTCGGCGAACCGGCTGATATGCATCATGAGCATGGCAGAAGCTGCGCAAAATTCGATTAGATAATCGCGATCGCTCACAGCGTCCATGCTGTTGCGCGTGATTCGAGGAAACCCGAGAGCCCGGGCGGTCATTTCCATGTCGATGGGAAAAGTGGTGCCGGCAAGGGCGGCACTGCCTAACGGAAGCACGTTGATGCGATCATAGCACTGGGCCAGGCGCTCTTCATCTCGAAGAAACATTTCCACATAGGCCATGAGGTGGTGAGCCAGAAGCACGGGCTGTGCATGCTGCAGATGGGTAAACCCCGGCATGATGACGTGAAGGTTTTTTTCTGCCAGTTCGGTCAAAAGACGCACCGTTTCCAAAAGCAGCCGGCGGCATTCCAAAACCACATCCCGCATGAACAGCCTGGTGTCCAATGCGATCTGATCGTTACGGCTGCGGGCCGTGTGCAGCTTTCCACCCACCTCGCCGATCTTTTGCATGAGGCGCTGTTCCACGGCCATGTGAATGTCTTCTTGTGTCGCATCCAGGGCCAATTCTCCCCGATCAATTTCTCGAAGAATTTCCCCCAAGCCTTGAACAATCTGCGAAGCTTCTTCATGGGTAAGAATGCCGCATTCGGCGAGCATGCGACAATGGGCGATGCTGCCTTGAATATCGTAGCGGTACAGGCGTCGGTCAAAGTGAATGGATGACGTGAATTCTTCCACCAAGGAATCGGTGGGCTGTTCAAAGCGCCCCTGCCACATCTTTTCGGACATATGTTCACCCTCGTGCTCGGCTCCTGACCAGATGCTGAACCCGCAAACGCAACCCCTGCAATCGAATGAAACCGGTCGCGTCGCTTTGTCTATAGACATCTTCTTCTTCAAAGGTGGCTAATTGAGGATCATACAGGGATTGGTCCGACTTTCTGCCGATGACTGTGCATTGGCCTTTGTACAGTTTGAGGCGAACGGTGCCCGTGACGAATTCCTGCGAGGCATCGATGAGGCGCTGCAGCGCCACCCGCTCCGGCGCATACCAAAAACCGTTGTAAATGAGCTTGGCATATTGGGGAATCAGGGAATCTCGAAGAAACATGACTTCCCGGTCCATGGTGATGGATTCCATGGCCCGATGCGCCGTTCTCAGAATGGTGCCCCCGGGGGTCTCATAGACGCCTCGGGACTTCATGCCAACAAAACGGCTTTCCACCACGTCGGCTCGGCCTACTCCGTGTCGGCCGCCGAGGCGATTGAGGGTCTGCAGCAGAGTAGCCGGTGTCATGGATTGGCCGTTGACCGCCACAGGGTCCCCTCGAAGAAAGTCCACTTCCAGAATCTCCGGCTCGTCAGGCGCCTCACGCGGGTCTACGGTCATGGTGAACATGGACGGGTCGGGTTCCCGCCATGGATCCTCCAAAATACCGCCCTCGTAGCTGATGTGCAGCAGGTTCGCGTCACAGCTATAAGGTTTTTCCGGGGTAACGGGCACGGGAATGCCGTGCTTTCGGGCAAATTCCAAAAGGGCTTGCCGAGACTTGAAGTGCCATTCGCGCCAGGGGGCAATGACCTTGAGATGCGGTGCCAGAGCCGTGTAGGTGAGTTCAAAGCGCACCTGGTCGTTGCCCTTGCCGGTCGCTCCATGGCTGACCGCCTCCGCTCCTTCTTCCAGGGCAATTTCCACTTGCCTTTTGGCGATGAGCGGCCTGGCAATGGCTGTGCCAAGCAGATACTGGCCTTCGTAAATGACATTGGCTCGAAAGGCAGGAAAGACAAAGTCGCGCACAAATTCTTCGCGAAGATCTTCCACCCTCGCCTTGACGGCGCCGGTGTCCAAAGCCTTTTTTTCAATGGCCTGCAAATCGTCCCCTTGGCCAAGGTCTGCCGCAAAGGCCACGACGTCACAGTCATAGGTTTCGACCAGCCATTTCAAAATGATGGAAGTGTCCAAACCTCCAGAATAGGCCAGAACCACTTTGCTTATACCCATGATCGTTCGACTCTCCTATCATTGGCGAGGGGGTTCGCTGTCGCTTTTTCCTCGTCGTTCCTTGCAAAAACCGCCAAGCGACGTCCTACATACCGAAAAATCGCGCATTTTGACAAGAGATACTACGACGACAGAAGCCATTGAAGCAGCGCCGCCTGCGCATGCAAGCGGTTTTCGGCCTGATCAAAGACGACGGACTGAGGCCCTTCCAGAACATCTTCCGTGATTTCTTCGCCACGATGGGCGGGAAGACAATGAAGAACAATGGCCTCCTTGGGCGCCTTGGCCAAAAGCCGCGCGTTCAACTGAAACGGCCAAAAGGCTTTCCTGCGCTTTTCCGCCTCGTGTTCCTGCCCCATGCTGGCCCACACGTCCGTATTGATCACCACAGCGTCCTTAACAGCCTCCACAGGATCTTCGTAAAGGCCAATGTCGGCAATGCCTTCCTGACGGGCCCGCTCCAGCACCCAAGCTGACGGCCAGTAGCCATCCGGGCATGAAATGTTCAGTCGAAAACCTAAGCGAGCCGACGCGTTGATCCAGGAATGGGCCATATTGTTGCCGTCCCCAATCCAAGCCACCACCACATTGTCCAGCCGCTTTTTCTTTTCCATCACCGTCATGAGATCGCTCAGGACCTGGCAAGGATGACACAGATCCGTCAATCCGTTGATGACGGGAATGGAGGCGTACTGCGCCAAGGTGACCACATCCTGGTGGTCGTAGGTGCGCACCACCAAGGCATCGATGTAGCGGGACAAAACCCTCGCCGTGTCGGTGAGGGGTTCAGACCGTGCAAGTTGGGTATCCTGAACGCTCAGAAAGGTACAGGACCCTCCCAGGCGATGCATGGCCCCTTCAAAGGACACACGCGTTCTCGTGGACGGCTTGGTAAAAAGAAGCCCCAAGGTTTTCTGGCGCAACAAAGGCTTGACGGTCCCTTGTAACCAGTCCCGTTTCAGTTGAAGGGCTTGATCGATGAGGAAGAAAATTTCCTCTCGCGTTACATCCCACAGGCTAAGAAAGTCTCTTTTCATGGCGTCCACTCCTTGAGCACGCCGTCCAGGACGTCGATGAGCCGGTCAATGTCGTCCTTGCCAATGACGAGAGGCGGCACAAAACGCAGCACCGTTTCATGCGTGCAGTTGATGAGAAATCCTTTGCTGAGGCATTGATCCACGATGGCCTTTCCAGGACCGGCCAGTTCCATACCCACGATGAGGCCTCTTCCACGAACGTCTCGAACCTTTTCCGCATGCCGTGATTGAAGATCGCGAAGCCTTTCCAGAAAATATTGCCCCTTTTCTCGCACGGAAGCGAGAAAGGACGGTTGCGAAAGAAGCTCCAAAACCTTCCCGGCCGCAGCGGTCACCAGCGGCGTGCCGCCAAAGGTGCTGGCATGGCTTCCCAGGGTAAAGGCTTGAGCGGCCTGTTCCGTGGCCAGCATGGCCCCAATGGGCAGTCCGTTTCCCAAGGCTTTTGCCAAGGTCATGACATCCGGGGTGACATCAAGCTGTTCATAGGCAAAAAGGGTTCCCGTGCGTCCCATGCCCACCTGGACCTCGTCAAAAATTAACAGAACATCCCGCTCTGTGCACAGTGCTCGAAGCTCCTGAAAATACCCAGCATCCCCCACTCGTACGCCGCCTTCCCCCTGAATGGGTTCCACCAAAACGGCACACACCTCAGACGACATGGCGCGGCGGACGGCCTCGATGTCGTTATAGGGCACAAAAAGAAACCCTTCCACTAGGGGTTCAAAACCCTTTTGGACCTTTTCCTGACCTGTGGCCGACAAGGTGGCCAGGGTACGGCCATGAAAGGAATTTTCCATGGTAATCACATGAAAACGTCCCGGGCCGTATTTGTCCCGGCTGTATTTTCGAGCCAGCTTGATAGCAGCTTCGTTGGCTTCTGCACCACTGTTGGCAAAGAAGACGCGATCCGCAAAGGAATGGCGCCGCAGGGCGTCGGCCAGAGCCACTTGAGGGCGTGTGTAGTATAAATTGGACACGTGCACCAAGGTCTGAGCTTGGCGGCAGATGACCTCCGTCACCTCGGGATGACAATGGCCCAGGTTGCACACGGCAATGCCGGCCACAAAGTCAACGTATTCTTTCCCGTACGCATCCCACAGTCGGCTGCCTTGGCCCCTTTCCAGCACCACAGGGTAGCGGGCATATGTGGAACAGATCACTTGATCGCACAAATCCATCACGGGTTGTGTCATGAGCGCTTCCTTTCTTTGAATCTTCTGGAGGGTCGCGAAGGAACGATTTCGGTGCCGATGCCCGAGTCGGTGAACAGTTCCAAAAGCACGGCATGGGGAATGCGTCCGTCAAGAATGGCCACCTTTTTCACTCCCCCTTGAACGGCATCCATGGCGCACTGCACTTTGGGAATCATGCCCCCTTTGAGGACTTCGTCCTGAATGAGTTCCGCCGCCTCGGCCACGGTGAGGCTGGAAATGAGGTCGCCGGCGGCGTTGAGCACTCCAGGGACATCGGTCATCAGCACCAGTTTTTCGGCATCTAGAGCGGCCGCCACTTTTCCGGCCACCAGGTCTGCGTTGATGTTGTAAGTTTCTCCGGACTTTCCCACCCCCACGGGCGCAATCACCGGAACGACATGACTCTTTTCCAGCACTTCAAGAATTTCCACATTGACTCGTTCCACTTCCCCCACCAAGCCGATGTCAATAATTTCCGGAGGCTGATCGTCTCCGAGATATTTGAAAAGATGCATCTTGCGGGCTTCAATGAGCATCCCGTCCTTGCCGCTCAACCCAATGGCGCGGCCACCGTGACGATTGATGAGGGCCACAATTTCCTTGTTCACCTTTCCGGCCAGGACCATCTCCACCACATCCATGGTTTCTTCGTCGGTGACGCGCATGCCTTCCCGAAAATCCGACTTCTTGCCGACGCGGTCTAGCATCCGGCCGATCTGAGGTCCTCCGCCATGCACCACCACGGGGTGAATGCCGATGTACTTCATGAGCACCACGTCTTGGGCGAAGCTGTCTTTTAGGGCTTCGTCCTTCATGGCGTGGCCTCCGTACTTAATGACCACCGTCTTTCCAGAATACTGGCGAATATAGGGCAAAGCCTCGATGAGTAACGCGGCGGCATCTCGCATCACGGCAGTCTTCCTCCTCATCCCGACAAGGGACTTAAAGAATGTAGCGGCTTAAGTCTTCGTCTTTAACGATGTCTTCCAAGGTTTGCCTCACGTAGTCTCGCGTGATGGTTAGGGTTTGGCCTTTGAGGTCGGGCGCATGAAAGGAAATGTCGGACAACAACTTTTCCATGATGGTGTGCAGCCTTCGTGCACCGATATTTTCCGTGCGCGTGTTCACCTGGTAGGCGATTTCGGCAATTTCTTCTATGGCCGCCTCCTCAAAGACCAGGGTGACGCCTTCTGTGGCCAGAAGGGCAATGTACTGGGTGATCAGGGCATTTTCTGGTTCTTTAAGAATCCGGACAAAGTCTTCTTTGGTCAGGGATTGCAGTTCCACGCGAATGGGAAAGCGCCCTTGGAGTTCGGGAATGAGTTCCGAAGGTTTGGCCATGTGAAAGGCGCCGCTGGCAATGAAGAGAATATGATCCGTGCGCACCATGCCATACTTGGTGGTGACGGTGGATCCCTCCACTATGGGCAAAAGGTCCCGTTGCACGCCTTCTCGGGACACATCGGGCCCGTGGGTGCCTTCGCGCCCGGCGATCTTATCAATCTCGTCGATAAAGATAATGCCGGAATGCTCCACCCGTTCGATGGCTTGGCGTATGACCTTGTCCATGTCAATGAGTCGCTGCGATTCCTGCTCCATCAGAATCTGTCGAGCTTCGGGAATCTTTACCTTGCGGCGCTTGGTGCGCCTGGGAAGCATGGAACTGAGCATCTCTCGAAGGTTGTAGTCCATCTCTTCCATGCCGGCGCTGGCGAAAAAGTCAAAAACCGGCACGGACCGATCTTCCACTTCCAATTCCACGTAGCGATCATCCAGAGCCCCTTGACGCAGGAGTCTTCGAAGCTTTTCCCGGGTCGCATCAGCCTGTTGTGTTTCTTCCAGAGCCGTCTTGGCGTCACTCGACTCGTGGGCTCGACCGGACCCAGCCGCACTGCGCCGCGAACGTGGAAGAAGAATATCCAGAAGCCTTTCTTCCGCCAGCTCCTCCGCCTTGAGGCGAACGGCTTCCATCTCTTCCGATCGCACCATGTTGACCGCAAGATCTGCCAAATCGCGAATCATCGATTCCACATCACGGCCCACATAGCCCACTTCGGTGAATTTACTGGCTTCCACCTTGAGAAAAGGGGACTGGGCCAGACGGGCCAGACGCCGCGCAATTTCCGTCTTTCCCACGCCCGTCGGCCCAATCATGATGATGTTTTTGGGAGCAATTTCATCCCGTAGGTGTTCGGGCACCTGCTGGCGGCGCCATCGGTTTCTCAAGGCAATGGCCACCATGCGCTTGGCCTCTTTTTGGCCGATAACGAATTTATCCAATTCTCGCACAATCTCGGCAGGTGTCAGGGGCTGCTGCATGGGGTCACAACTCCTCTATGGTGAAGGACTGGTTGGTATAGATACACAACTGGGCGGCCACCTTCATGGCCTCTTCGGCCACCACGCGCAGGGGAAGGCTTGTGTGGGCCAAAAGGGCTCGCGCCGCCGCCAATGCGTATGGCCCACCGGAACCCACAGCGGCAAGCCCGTCGTCGGGTTCAATGACATCGCCCGTGCCGCTTAGGATCAGGCACTGTTGGCGATCGGCGGCGATAAGGAGGGCTTCCAAGCGCCGCAGCGCACGATCCATGCGCCAATCCTTGGCCAGTTCCACGGCGGCCCTTTTCAAATTGCCGTTATACTGCTCAAGCTTGGTTTCCAGCCGCTCAAAAAGGGTAAAAGCATCGGCCGTGGCACCGGCAAACCCGGCGAGAATCTGATCGTGATACATTTTGCGCACCTTACGCGCCTGCTGCTTCATAACGGTATCCCCAAAGGTCACCTGGCCGTCTCCGGCCATGACCACGTGCCCCTCTCGATGAATAGCCAAAACGGTGGTTCCGTGGAGGTGGGTCCTTGGACTGTGGGCCAATGGCATGGCGAGCATGATTCTCCTTTCCTGCGTCCAGCTCTAGGACGGGCTCTTGCGACTTCGTGGATGGGCGTCCTCATAAACACGCATGATCTGATCCACATCAACCTTCGTGTAGCGCTGGGTGGTGGAAAGCCTGGCATGCCCCAGCATCTCCTGAATACTTCGAAGATCTGCCCCGGAACTCAACAAATGCGTGGCAAAACTGTGGCGAAGCCCGTGAGGGCTCAAAGGCCGCCATTGACCGGCATCGCGCAGCCTTTGCCTCATCAGGCGCCGCACCGAACGATCCGACAGTCGGCCCCCTCGAGCATTGAGGAACACGGCTTTGGGATCATACGGCCCTCGCCACTGGCCGCGAAAAGCTTCAAGGTATCGACCAATGGCTTCCAAGGCCTTGGATCCTATGGGAACGACGCGCTCCTTAGATCCTTTGCCCACGGCGCGCACGATGCCTTCTTGTCTGTCCAGATGGTCGTGGTTGAGGCGCACCAGTTCACCGACGCGCAGCCCGGTAGCATACAGGGTTTCAAAAAGCGCCCAGTCCCGCGCGGTGGTCCAAGGGGCCGAGGGAGCTTGCGCTTTCTTTTGCAAATCATTGAGAAAGGCCAAAGTGTCGTCCACATCCAGGAAGGCCGGCAATGTCACCCTGATCTTGGGTGAACGCAAAAATCGGCCGGGGTTGTGCGCCAGTTCGTGTCTTTCCTGAAGGAATCGAAAAAAGGACCGGTAGGTGGCCAGGGCTCGCGCTTGGCTGCTTTTGGCCAGCCGTGGATGCCTATGAAGGACGAATCGGCGCAGGTTCGCCTCCGACAAGTCTTCCAGGCCCAAGTACGATCGGCCCAAGACGCTTTGAAGAAAAAGATACCACTGAGCCAAATCGGCCCCGTAGCTTTGCACTGTCGCCGGGCTTAGGGTCCTATGAAAGCGCAGAAAGTCCAAAAAATTCCTGAGTGCCGTGACAGCCGGGCCTTCAAGGCTTTGAAAGACCTGGTGCAGCAAGGACAACGTCCCGTGACTCATGGTCCAACTCCCACCGTCCGCCCACATAGAACATGTTGCTGAAAGGCTATAAAAAATCAGAAAACCGACGGAAGAGAAAGACTTTTCTTGGGTCGTTACGGAAAATCCTTACGCCATGGCACCTCCAAGCCAACCCGGGATTGTTCTTGACTTTTCTCGTTCGCATCATCTAAGAACGACACTTGTGCTTTTCCTCGTAAAGTCCGCGGCGACACTGACCGTTCTCGCCACACCCCCCGTAACGGTTCGGATTCGGCCGGTGCATCGCCGTTTTTTCGGTTTTTGGGAAGGCATTCGAAGGAATCGTCCCGATCACGACACGGGGCACAGGCGCAGAAAGGAATGACCCATGAGCGAATCTGTAGACAAGGTTCGAACGTTTGCCATCGTTTCCCACGGCGGCGCGGGAAAGACCTCCTTGGCTGAGGCCATGCTCTTTACGACAGGCGCGACCACACGTCTGGGCAAGGTGGATGACAACACCTCGGTCATGGATTTCGAGCCCGAAGAAGTGAGCCGCAAGATCACCATCAGCACAGCCTTTTACACTTTTGCCTGGAAAAAGCATTCTTGTACCGTCATCGACACGCCCGGTGATTTCAATTTCATTGCGGAAACTAAGAGTTCTCTACAGGGTGCGGATGCGGCCTTGGTGGTCGTCGATGCCATCGACGGCGTGAAGGTGCAGACGGAAAAGGTCTGGGAATTTGCCGAAGAGCTGAACCTACCTCGCATGGTTTTTATCAGCAAGATGGATCGAGATCGGGCCGATTTTGTCAAGACGGTGGAGAACATTCGCCAGCAATTGGGTTCTCAGTGTGTGCCGTTGACGGTGCCCGTGGGCAGTGCCGAAAACTTTCAAGGTGTCGTGGATGTGCTCACCGGCAAAGCCTTTCTTTACCTTCACGGAGAGTCCGGCAAGTTCGAGGTGAAAGAAGCGCCTGCGGACGCCCTGAAGTTAGCGGCTCAGTATAAAGAATTGCTTGTGGAAAACGTGTGCGAAGCCAACGATGACCTGCTTGAAAAATACCTGGAAGGCCAAGAATTGACCCAGGAAGAAATTGTGGGAGGCTTGCGCGGGGCCGTCCTGGCCGGGCGCTTGATTCCCATCGCGTGTGGTTCCGGCACCGCCAATGTGGGCACGGCCCAGGTTCTGGACATCATTGTGGACTGTTTTCCTTCCCCCTTGGATCGCGGTTCCAGAAAAGGCATGGCCTTGGACGGTACAAGCGAAGAGGTGCGAGAACCGGACCCTGCCGCGCCCTTCTCCGGCGTGGTCATCAAGACCATCAGCGACCCCTATGCGGGGCGCCTATCGGTGGTGCGCATCTTTTCCGGCACCATGAAGCCGGATGCCACCGTCTTCAACAGCACGAAAAAGTCCAAAGAACGTTACGGGCAACTACTGCGCATCAAAGGAAAGGCTCAGGAAGGCATTCCTGAAGCGGGCCCCGGCGACATCGTGGCCGTTGCCAAGCTCAAGGAAACCACAACGGGAGATACCCTCTGCGACGAGAAAAATCCCGTGGTCTTTTCGTTCCCCGAACTGCCCGCCGCAGTCTATTCCTTGGCCATAGAACCCAAAAGCAAAGGCGACGAAGATAAGATTTTCAGCTCTTTGGCCCGACTCATGGAAGAGGACTTGGCCCTCAAAATGGAACGCAACGATGAGACCAAGGAAATGATCCTTTCCGGCATGGGAGAAATCCACATCGAAGCCACCATCGATAAGCTCAAACGCAAGTTTGGCGTCGAAGTCAACCTCAGGCTTCCTAAAGTTCCTTACAAGGAAACCATTAAAGGTAAGGCCCGAGTACAAGGCAAGTACAAGAAACAAACCGGAGGACGCGGTCAGTACGGCGATTGCTGGATCGAGATGGAACCTCTGCCTCGTGGCGAAGGTTTTCAGTTTGTGGACAAGATCGTGGGTGGCGTCATTCCCCGGCAATACATTCCCGCCGTGGAGAAGGGTATAGTGGAAGCCGCTCAGGAAGGCGTGCTGGCGGGCTATCCCGTCGTGGACTTCAAAGTGGATCTGGTGGACGGCTCTTACCACGCCGTGGATTCTTCCGAAATGGCCTTCAAGATCGCCGGATCCATGGCCTTCAAGAAAGCGGTTGCCGACGCCAAGCCCACCTTGTTGGAGCCCATTATGCAGTTGGAAGTGGTCATTCCGGACGATTGCCTGGGTGACGTCATCGGAGACCTTAACTCTCGGCGTGGTAAGGTGTTGGGAATGGACAGCCAGGGGAGCAAACAGATCGTTCGAGCCCAGGTGCCTCTGGCGGAAATGCTGAAATACGCGCCGGATCTACGATCCATGACGGCTGGCCGTGGCATGTTCACCATGAAGTTTTCCCATTACGAAGAAGTGCCGGCACAGCTTCAGGAAAAAATTATTGATGCGGCCAAGGCTGAGAAAGCCGAAAAGGGATAGGCGACCCTTTCTTTCCTGTTCCATGACAGCGGAACCTCCACGGGGGGTTCCGCTTTTCTTTTTCTCGGGCGTCCAAACCGGCCTTTCCTGACCCGTGCGGCCCGTGTATAAAGACTAAGGGGGCTGAAGGAGCTCGGGAATACCGAGACCCTTTGACGCCTTATGAGTTGGCGGCGCCCTGGGCACTGTGATTGAGATGGGGAGCGGGCATGAGCGAGGAGCGCAAGACATTGACCGGTGAACCCCAGGAGGATTCTCGGGTTCCTCTGGCCATGAAAATCCAGAAATTGACCGTTTCCGAGCGCATCAAACTGGCCCTTATCGGCAACAAGGAAGCGCGCACCCTGCTCATGCAGGATCCCAACCGCACCGTGCAGATGGCGGTTTTAGACAATCCCAAGATCACGCCTTCGGAGATTGTGGGGATTGCCAATTCGAGAAATATCAGTGACGAGGCCTTGCGCAAGATAGCTGAAACCCGCGAATGGTCCAAACTGTACCCGGTGCGCCTGGCTTTGGTGAAAAATCCTAAAACCCCCGTCGGCATTGCCCTCAAGCTGGTTTCCACGTTGATTCCTCAGGATTTGAAAATCCTTGCCAAGAGCAAATCGGTATCCAGTGTTATTGTGCACGCTGCCCGGCGTCAGTTGGAACGAGGTCAAAAGTGAAAAGGAAAGGGGGAACTGTGTCTTCCTGCCGTCGGACACTGGCTGTCATTACGGTCAGTGACAAGGGAAGTCGAGGTGAACGCGAGGATCTTGCCGGGGCTTCGCTTTGGGAAAGGCTGCATCGGGAAGGCTTTACCGGAATGTGGCGAGCCGTGGTGCCGGATGAGCCAAGGGCCATTGAGGAGGCGCTGCGGGAAGCCGTAGATCGCCGCGGGGTGGCCCTGGTGATTACCACGGGGGGAACAGGCGTGTCCCCAAGAGACGTCACGCCGGACGTGACGGCCGCTTTCTGTGATCGGCTTATTCCAGGCATGGCGGAAGCCATGCGCCTGGAAAGCCTCAAAAAAACACCCCATGCCATGCTCTCCCGAGCCGTAGTGGGCATTCGAGGCCAAAGCCTCATTGTCAATCTTCCGGGAAGCGTCAAAGGATGTCTTGAAAACCTCGAAGCCATTCTGCCAGCCTTGCCTCATGCCCTGGCCAAAATTCAGGGAGATACCGCTGACTGCGGGGGGTAAAAAAAGAAAAGGACGCGCACAAGCACGTCCTTTTTCGGAAACTCTCACAAGCTTTTCCAGAGCGAGCTATTCTTCGACCTGTCCTTCGGCCGCCCCCACTTGGCTTCTCTTGGCCGCATAGGTTTCTCGAACGGTCTTCTTCTTGGCTTCAAATTCGTCGCAGATTTCGCGCAGCTCTTCATCGATTTTTTTCACTCGAGCCTCCGCTTCTTCCACATTGCGCATTTGTGTCATGACGGCCGGATCGGAGCTCATGGATTGCTGGCCTTCCTTGAGCATGGCGTAGACCACGGAACCCAACCCGCTGTAAGCTTTGTTGAGGTTTTTCTGCGTCTTGTTCACGGCACGTCGCTTCATTTGGGTTTTCAAAACTTTCATCACCCATAGATACACGACGGTTGCGTATTCCAAGACCCAATAGCCCATTTTCGTCAGGATGGCGATGACACTTTGGATCACTCCACTCATGCTTTCCTCCTTTTTCCCGCATCCTCCAGGTTCCAACCCATTATCTGTTGAAAGTTCTCGGTCATTTTGTCCAAATGCGAACCCGGCCAGTACACGCGCCCACACACGGGGCAACGGCTAAAAGAGGGCGCCGTGGCGTAGACGAACTCAGGAACACGCCCCGCGACTTCTTCTCTGGCCACGTCCTCCAAAGCTCGATTGCATCGAAGGCATCGACTAAAAGGGTCTATCTCTTCCAGGCGAACAAGGCCGGCGTTCACCAGTTTTTGGCACTGTTCATGCCACCGTGTGGCTTCACAATAAAAAACGCCCGGCACATGACGCCATCGCGTGTTACCTGTGATGACGATGTAGCCTTCCTTCCGCAAGGCCTGAACCTGTGAGGTCGTTTCAATGGACCCGTAGCACGCGTCGTAGCCAAGGATTCGTAAATACTTTGCCACCTTTCCCAGCATGCGATCAACAAAAAACCGTGCCCGAGTTTCCATAAGACCCTACCTTTGGTAACCTGGACTAGCCGATCATTTGAGCAATCACGGATTTAAAAGGCGCATTCCTCCATGAAGCGCCTGGCTCTGTTTTTGTGGAAACACCCCAAGGGCCATGAGAAGCTAAGGCGTGTGCCGCACCCTGGGGTCCTGCATGTCTTGATCAGGGAACTTCCACGACCTGCACGTCGCCTTCAGGCAAAGGAACTTCAAAAGTTTCCGGTGCCACACGGGCAGGCTGCCGAAAAAATGTTCGTGTGAGCTCCACCATGCCCGTTGCACTGTGAAAGGTCAAGGACGTGGGAATGTCCCGATCAGGCCCTTTCGCCCCGTACTGAAAAAGCACAGAAAGAGGCGCCCCGGCGTCCGAAAAATCCATGCAACAGAGGCGTTCCTGGTCCTCACAAAGATGAATGTGTCTTAAGGGCTCCGGTTTCCCATGTCCTGAATCCAAGACCACCGTACCATCCTGAAGTCTTCGTACCACGACCCCGTCAAGCTTATCTAGGGAAGGTAGGCCCAAAAGGGTAGGGGCCAGTTCCGTTCCAGGAAGGCGAAGACCTAGAAGCTGTTCCAAAAGAACGCCCTGGCGAACTGACGTGTACACAACCCTTTCAGGGACGATCCACAAGGTGGCCCGGGTGCCATCAAAGACAAAGAGCCCTTGAACCTGACCCAAGCCAGTCAGAATTTCGAGGCGAAGACGGTCGGGCAAGGAGGCGATGACCAAAACTCTTGCGCGCCAGACCCTTTCCAACGAATCCGTCCATCGGGCCTTATAGCCGGCTTCAAACTGTTGCCACGCTTCGTGGCGCGCCATCAATGACTGTTTCCATGTGTTCGGGTGCCAGGCGGCAGGCGGACGCCTACTCTCCGTGACCGAAGGGCGCGGCGCGGCGCAGGCGAACAAAATGACAGCCACGGCACACAAGCGCACCGCGATAGAAACGAGAGCCAATGGTTTCATCGAATTTGCTGTATTTTTTGCTGAATGAGGTCCGGATTTTCATGCCCCTTTTCCAAGGCTTTTTCATAAGCCTGCCGTGCTTCCTGCAGTCGCTCCAGAGCCTTAAGAATATCCCCGTAGTGCTCCAAAATGATCGGATCGTCCGGAACCAGTTCCAAGGCCTTGCGAATCACCTCAAGGGCCTTTGTATAGTTACCCAAGCGGTAATGGACCCAGGCCAAGCTGTCCATGATGTAGCCGTCTTGAGGCTCTTTTGCCAGGGCACGTTCAATAAGCTCCTTGGCTTCGTCCAGCCGAACCCCTCGATCCGCGTAGGTGTAGCCAATGTAGTTCAGAGCCCCGGCGTGGTCTTTGTCCAAGGTGAGAATTTTTTTCATAACTTCCAGGGCTTCGTCTTTTCGATTCAAGCGGTCCAAGACGATACCCTTGCGAAACAACAGCACCTCGGTCTCTCCACCAACGCCGATCCCAGCGTTTAGGCTTTCGAGAGCCTTAGCAAAGTCTTTGGTTTCCTCGTAAAGATAGGCGAGGTAGAGGTAAAAATCGACCACCTGAGGTTTGACGCGCAGGGCCTTTTCCAAGCACTCAATGCCCGATTTGTGATCGTTAAGCTTGGAGAACAGGATGGCCAAACGCATCTGGGTCGGCTCCCACAGGGGACTGGTTTGCGGTATGAGCCGAAGGTTTACCACCGCCTGTTCCAAATCGGCCCGTTCTCCCCTTTCCTCGTAAGACGTAGCCAGGTAGTAAAGGGCCTGGTCGTATTGTGGCCGATCTTTCAGAAGAGCCTGAAAGTCGGAAATGGCTTCCTTAAACTTGCGTTGTTGCAGATGAATAATGCCGATCTTGAGACGGCTTTCCAGATCTTCGCTATTTTGCTGCGACAGCACACGCAGCTGCTCAAGAGCCTTGTCATAGAGCTTTTCACGAATGTAGAGGTTGCTCAGTTTGGTGCGCGCTTGGTTGTGTCCTGGATTGATGCTCAGAAGGCGTAGGTAAGTTGCTTCGGCTTCTGAAAACCTTTCGGTCACCTCGTAAATGTAGGCCAGATCCAACAAGGCGCGATCGAAAAAAGGATTGATTTGCAGCGCTTCTTGATAGGCCGCTTCCGCCTGGTCGTAGAATTTCATGTCCAGAAAAACCCGCGCTTTGTAGTAATAGGCCAGAGGATTATCCGGAAGCAGCGTCTTTAGGTGTTCCAAGGCTTCCAAGGCTTCCCGAAATCGGTTTTCCTGCGCGTACAAAGTTCCCAGGAGAAGGTAGGCATCGGGGTTTTGGGGATTGATGGCGATGACGCGCCGATAAGCGTTAATGGCCTTAAGGTTGTGGCCCGTGCCGGCGTAGAGTCGCCCCAAGAGAACAAAAGCCTTTTCGTAAAAGGGATCCACCTCAGCGGCTTTTTCCGCAAGCTTGAGCGCTTCTTGCACCTTGCCTTGACGCACGTACACAACGGCCAAATCCGTCAAAATGGTGGGGTTGTCGGGGTCGAATTCCAGAGCCTGCCGGTAAGCCTTGATGGCTTCTTCCGGCTCATTGACCCGAAGATAGTATTGGGCTAACAAATAAGCGGCATAGGCTGGGGACTTGGGCAATTTTGGCACGGTGCCCGGAACAGAAGGCCCCGTTCGCAGACCGGTGATGCTGCAGGAACTGAAAATGACGGCAACCATAAGCGCCAGGCATGTGAGGTGTGCGTGCCGCATGCGGATCTTGTCCTTTAAGCGTGAAAGATCCAACGATTCGGGAGTCATGGACGTTGTGACGTATCACATTTGATTGAGACCGTCAACGTTGAGGCCAGTCTAATGGAATACCCAAAACTGCGGTTAGGCTTGGAAGCCGTTCCCGTTCATCATGGCGGGCAATCCTTGATTCTTTTGAGGGATCGCCTTGGCTACAATGACAAGCCCGTGCTGCTGCAACCAGAATTCGCATCAGTGTTGGCGCTCATGGACGGACGGCATTCCGTTCGAGACATTCAAGCCTTTATAGTGCGACGCACAGGTCAACTGGTGCACAGCGACCAGATTCGAGAACTGATTCGCATTCTCGATGAAAACCTTCTGCTGGACAACGCGCGCTTTGCCGAGCATGTGCAAAGAGAATGGAAGAGATTTCGAGAAGATCCCATAAGGCGCGTGCGGCATGCGGCAAAGAGCTATCCCGCTGAACCTCAAGAACTTCGTTCTTTCCTGGATTCCATGCTGCGTGCGGCTCATCCCCTGGTGCAGGACATCGACAAAGAGGCGATCGACGCCTCACACCGCAAGGGTCCTTTCAGCGCCGCCCACCCTGACGACGTCCACTGCCCGGCTCCCGTTTCACCTCACGCCGCCCTGGTGGGTTTGGTGGCGCCACACATCGACATGCGTGCAGGCGCCACGACCTTCGGTTGCGCCTATGGGGTTGTGGGCCACATAAAACCGCCGGACGTCTGGGTCATTTTGGGGACCGGCCATGAACCCATCGAAAACGCTTTCGCCATGACGCTCAAGGATTTTGAGACGCCATTGGGCCTCGTGGCGTGCGATCGGCGGCTGGCCCTTGAGATTGTTCGCCGATCCCCTCAAGACATTCTGGCCGGGGAATATGCTCACAACCGGGAGCACACCATCGAATTCCAGGCGGTGTTTCTTGCCCACGTTCAGCCCAAGGCTCGAATCGTTCCGATTTTATGCTCTTTTGATGTGGCGGACTGGGTCTTTAAAAAGCCGGTCATCGACCGGTTCTGTGACGCCTTGCGCGAAGCAGCCGAGGAGGCGGAAACAACCGTGGGGTTTTTGGCCAGTGTGGACCTAGCCCACATCGGCCCACGATACGGCGATGATTTTGTGCCCCATCGATTTACCATACAGGAACACATGGAGGAGGATCGAAAACTTCTCGAAGCCTTGCGGGAGCCTAATCCCGACGCCTTTATGGATCAGATTCTACGCGACGGCAATGGGCGCAAGGTCTGCGGTGTGCCTCCGCTTTATGTGCTCAGTCGCGTGCTTCAAGGCAGCGCACAGGGCAGGGTATTACACCACGATCATGCCGTCGTGGATCCCCAGGGATCATTTGTGACCTTTGCTGCCATGGCTTTCATCGCTTCTTCGCCGAAAGCGCCATGACAAGGCTTTTTTAAGGCTCGTGGTCCGGCGAAAAGGCCACCACATCGTCCAATGTCGGTGCATCGCTCAAGAGCATGACGAGCCGATCCACGCCCAGGGCAATCCCTGCGGCGGCATCCAGAAAATCCAAGCTCTCCAAAAAACGATGGGGCCAGGGGTACACGTTGCGACCGTCCTGGCGGCGTCGAGCCAGGGTTTCGCGAAAGCGTCTCTCCTGTTCTTCACGATCCGTTAGCTCGGAAAAACCGTTGGCCAGTTCCACACCTGCCCAGTAAAGTTCAAAACGGTCGGCCACCTGAAGGCCGCCACGCGGGGACAGGCGCGCCAACGCGGCTTCCTGAGGCGGATAGTCGCAGAGAAAAGCCGGTCGAGGAAAACCCAGATGGGGTTCCACGCGCGTCACCAAATCTTCGCTGAATCGGCTGGATTCATAGGCCGTCAAGGGATCCCAACCCGCCCACTTTTGAAAGGCCGTGCGCACCGTCCAGCGATCCCAAGGAGGAAACACGGAAAGGACTTGGCCCGCATAAGAGAACTGAGGAAAGCGGTCCACAAATCGACACACATGCTGCAGAAGCTCCTGGCAATCCTGCATGAGCGCCTCAGTTCCTTCCCCACGCCGATACCATTCTAAAAGCGTGAATTCGGGGTGGTGCCGTCGTCCTCGTTCCCCTTTTCGGAACACAGGGCAGATCTGGAAAATCTTGTCGTAGCCCGCCGCCAGGAGTCGTTTCATGTAGAGTTCCGGGCTGGTCTGAAGGTACCATTCTTCGGAATGCATGGCGTCGATGTGATCTTCCGGAGCGGGAGCCGGTGTGCGAACAGGGGTCTGCACTTCCAGAAAACCGCGTTCCACAAAGAAGTGCCGCATTCCGTGAAGAATGCGGCTTCTCAGGGCCAATCGGCTGCGCTTGGCGGCAAGAGCGTTTCGCGAGGTCATCAGTTGGATGTCTTGACCCTTTCCACGTAGGTTCCCGTTCGAGTATCCAGCTTGAGCACATCGCCTTCCTCAATGAACAGAGGCACCTGGATCTCGTAGCCCGTTTCCAGAGTGGCCGGCTTGGTGGCTCCTGACGCCGTATCCCCCTTGATTCCGGGGTCCGACTTGATCACCCTCAGTTCCACGAAATTGGGCAGGGAAATGCCGATGGGCGATCCTTTAAAGAAGAGCATGTCCACGTGAAGATTTTCCGTCAAAAAATTCTTGGCGTCGCCGACGGCTTCTTCGGTGAGTTCCACCTGTTCATAACTGGAAGTGTTCATAAAATGGTATCGGTTGCCTTCCCTGTACAGGTATTCCATCTCTTGTTCTTCCAAATCCGCCTCCAGAAACTTGTCCCCCGACCGATAGGTTCGGTCAAACTGGACCCCCGTAATCATGTTGCGCAGCCGGCACCGATACAAGGCCTGTCCCTTGCCTGGTTTGGAAAATTCAAAGTCCACAATGAGATAAGGTTCCCCGTCAATTTCCAGTTTCACACCCTTTCTCAGGTCACTTGCCGACAATGTGGCGCCCATGATGTTTATCCTCTCTCCAAAAGCTTTTCTGTTGACCTTATGTTGGCCGTGCATCATACAGAGCGTGGGCAAGGTTGGTCAAGAAGGGAGGTACAGCTTCATGAAAAATAGCTCGACAGAAGTGAAAGTTTCCGTGGAGTTTCTTGGGGTGGGCGAAGCGTGCGATGAGACTCAGCCCAACACGAGCCTTCTGCTAAGGGCTCGGCCGGCTCATAACCCTACCACATCCGTTCAGATCCTTTTGGACTGCGGCTTTTCCGTGCCCCACCGGTATTTTCATGCGTGCTCCGATCCCGAGACTTTGGATGCCGTGTGGATCTCACACTTTCACGGAGACCATTTTTTCGGCATGCCCTTGCTTTTGCTTCGTTTCTGGGAAATGAAGCGGCTCAAACCTCTGACCGTGGTTTGTCAACCCGGCGGCCTACAACGCCTTCTTGACGCCATGGATCTCGCCTACCCGGGCTTTGCCAAAAAGCTTACCTTTGCTTTGCACGAGGTGGCCCTGGATGCGGGCGGCACGGCTCATGTGCACGATATCACGTGGCGAGCTGCTCAGACCGAGCACGGACAAAAGAATTTGAGTGTGCGCATTGACGGGGGAGACTGGAGCCTTTTTTACAGCGGGGACGGTCGTCCGACGGCAGAGACGCAAACCTTGGCCCAAGGGTGTACGCTGGCGGTTCACGAAGCCTTTGCGCTCAACGGGGACCATTTGATGCCCGGCCACGGCACCATTCAAGGGTGTCTGGACTGGGCTCGAGCGGCCGGAGTGCACCGTTTGGCTCTTGTGCATATTCAGCGGGATGTCCGCCGCGCGCAGTGGCGGGACATTGTGGAAACGGTCGGTCAGTGCCACGATCTGAAGGCCATGGTCCCGGCATCGGGTGACATCGTGTCGCTGTGAAGGCTCATCGAAAAGGAAAGACCTAAAATGTTTACCGAAAGTCTGGATTGCGGTTGATTCTTTGGGTACGGCACAAGCCTTACGACGCTTCGATAAATGAACCCACAGGGCCGTTTTCGAACAAGTTCCCGCCCCTGCGTTCCGTTCCCTACCGTGTGGTGCCCATGGGATCCATCGGGACATAGATTTCGACGACCCATGGGCCCGTGCCGAGGCGCCGGTGGGTTGAGCTTTTCGCGGCCAACGCGGACACGCCGTTAAGGCGATATTTTCTGCACGTTAGAATTCGATACCCTTTTGCGCCTTAATGCCTTGCTCTCCATAATGGTGTTTCACGGGCACCATTTCTGTCACACAATCGGCTATGGTGCAAAGTTCCTCGGGGGCTCCCCGACCCGTGATGACCACATGGCACCGAGGCGACCTTTGACGCAGACCGTGAAGGACGTCGCGGACGTCAAGCAGTCCGTGGGAAAGCACCACGTTGAGTTCGTCAAGGATAATGAGGTCGTAGCGGTCTGAGGTGAGGGCCTCAAGGGCCTTTTCCCAACCTTGGCACGCCAAGGTTCGGTCTTCGTCGGCGGAGGCGGAATGCCACGTGAAGCCTTTGCCCAAGGTGAGCCATTCCACGGTGGGCAGAGCTTCCCCTGCGATTCTTTCTCCCGGCCGCCACGCCCCCTTGATGAACTGAAGAACCAGGACGCGCATGTGATGGCCCGCAGCGCGCAGGGCCATGCCCAAAGCCGCCGTGGTTTTTCCCTTGCCATCTCCTGTAAAAACCATCAACAGGCCGCGGCCCGCCATGGGCTCTTTAATCCTACCGTTCTTCGCTCACTCGAATACCGTTGCCGGGATCCTTGTGGAGTTCAAAGGCGTCGTGCAGGACACGAACGGCCAGTTCTGTGTACTTTTCGTCGATCACGCACGAGATTTTGATTTCCGAAGTACTGATCATGTGAATATTGATATTTTCTTTAGCCAAGGCGCCGAACATGACGCTGGCCACGCCCGTGTGGCTGCGCATGCCCACGCCGATGATGGACACCTTGGCAATATTGGGATTGCCGTGCACATAACCCGCTCCAATTTCCTTGGAAACCTGCTCGGCCAAGGCCAAGGTTTTTTCATAATCGGCTTTGGGTACAGTAAAGGAGATGTTGGCTCGACCCGGAACGGCGCTGCTCCCTTGAATGATCATATCCACATTGATTCCGGCTTGCGCAATGGGATGAAACAGTTTGAATGCCATGCCCGGCACGTCGGGCACATCGGTGACGGTCACCCGCGCCTCTTTCTTGCTGTACGTGATCCCCGACACCACGACCTTTTCCATGTCCGCATCCTCCTGGGTCACAAGCGTTCCCGGATCATCGGTGAAGGACGATCGTACCCAGATGGGCACGTTGTATTTCATGCCAAACTCCACGGAACGGATGTGCAAGACCTTAGCTCCCATGCTGGCCATTTCCAGCATTTCTTCATAACTGATGCGTCGGAGTTTTCTTGCCTTGGCGTACACATTAGGGTCCGTGGTGTACACGCCTTCCACGTCGGTGTAGATTTCGCACGCATCGGCCTTGAGGGCGGCGGCCAGGGCCACGGCCGTGGTGTCCGATCCGCCGCGCCCCAGCGTGGTGATGTTGCCTTCGTCATCATAGCCTTGAAAACCGGCCACCACGACGATCTTGCCCTCCCGAAGTTTCTCCATCACCGGCAAGGTCTCGATCCAACTGATGCGGGCATGGCCATATTGATGGTCGGTGATGATGCCCGCCTGGTAACCCGTCATAGAAACGGCTTCATAGCCCATGTCTTTGACGGCCATGCTGAAAAGTGCGATGGTTACTTGCTCTCCGGTTGCCAAGAGCACGTCCAATTCGCGGAGATCCGGGTTGGGGCTCATTTCGTGGGCGAGGGCAATCAATCGATCCGTATCGCCGGCTCTGGCCGACAGGACCACCACCAAGTCGTCTCCGGACTTCTTGCGATCCACCACCCGACGAGCTACCGATCGGATGCGCTCCACATTGGCCACGGATGTTCCGCCGTATTTCTGCACCACCAAGGCCATGGCAGAGAATCCTCCTTTGCGCGAAACAGGCTCTCAAGGCCTATGGCTTTTAGCACAACCTTTGCGTGTTTCAAGGGAAATGTGGGAACGCCTTGAGCTCGGAAGGCCTATCAAGCGGCATGGGTCGGCCACAAATAGGGTGTGGGTAGAAATATGGCCACCTGTAGCCTCTGCAGGAATTCCGACCGGGGAATTTCGCGGGCTCCCATGCGTTTCAGATGCTCGGTGCTAACCTGGCAGTCGATGATGGCCTCGTCCAGTGCCCTGAGGCGCTCCACAAGGTGGACCAACGCCACCTTGGAAGCATCCGAGACGAGGCTGAACATGGACTCTCCAAAAAAGACACGCCCCAAGGCCACGCCGTAGAGGCCTCCAACGAGGCGCCCGTCCAACCAGGTTTCCACGCTGTGAGCTGCCCCAAGCCGATGTAGCCGATGGTAGGCTTCGATCATTTCCGGCACAAGCCACGTTTCTTCGCCCTTACGCAAGCGAACCAATGCGCACGCCTCGATGACGTCCCGAAACGCCGTATCGTAGGTGACCTGAAAACGGCCTTTTTTGAGCACGCGGCGAAGGCTGTGGGAGATTTTTAATTCTCGAGGAAAAAGCACAAGCCTTGGATCTGGTGACCACCAGAGGATGGGGGTTCCCGGAGCATACCAAGGAAAGATGCCATGACGGTAGGCCACGAGCAAACGCCGAGGACTCAAATCTCCTCCAATGGCCAACAGACCATCGGGTTCGGCCAGCTCAGGCGGCGGAAAGACCAAGTCCTTGCTCAGGCTGAAAATCGCCATGACACTGCGACACAACCCTCGGCAGTATCTAACCGTCTCACGATGCCTCAAAGATGAAGGCCATGGATGCGGTGACCAGCGCATCCTTCGCATTGGTGACCTCATTCGGGCACACCACCGTAACGCGGCCGCCTTTTTGCAAACGCCCGAAGAGGATTTCATCCGCCAAGGGATCCTTGATTTCCGTCTGGATCACTCGAGCCAGCGGGCGGGCTCCAAAGGTCGGATCGTAGCCTTTTTCGGCCAACCATCGACGCGCTCTTGAAGACAACTGAATGACAATGTTCTTTTCCGCCACTTGGCGGCTCAATTCGTCCATGAACTTGTCCACAATCCTTTCCATGATGGACAGGTCCAGACCCGCAAAGGGAATGATACCATCCAGGCGGTTTCGAAACTCAGGACTGAAAAGCTGTTCCACAGCTTTCATGCCTTTGGAAGCCCGGTCATCCTTTTCTCTCGCCGTGCCAAAGCCAATTGAACTACCGCTCATCTCGCGGGCTCCGGCGTTGGAGGTCATGAGCAGGATCACATTGCGAAAATCGGCCCTTTTGCCGTTGTTGTCCGTCAAGGTGGCGTAGTCCATGACCTGAAGCAAAATGTTGAAAAGATCCGGATGCGCTTTTTCGATTTCGTCCATGAGCAGGACGCAGTGAGGGTGTTTGCGAATGGCATCGGTGAGGAGCCCTCCCTGATCAAAGCCGATGTAGCCCGGAGGGGCTCCAATGAGGCGGGCGACGGCGTGTTTTTCCATATACTCGCTCATGTCAAAGCGCAAGAAATGAATACCCAAAATGGCGGCCAACTGCTTGGCCACTTCAGTTTTGCCCACGCCGGTGGGGCCGATGAGGAGAAAAGAGCCGATGGGACGATCGGGCACGCGCAATCCCGCCCGCGAACGCTTGATGGCCGTGGCGAGGGCTCGAATGGCCTCGTCTTGACCAAAGACCCTTTGTTTGAGTTCCCCTTCCAGGTGCTTGAGCCGAGTCTGGTCCGAAGTGGACACGGAGCGTGGAGGAATCTTGGCCATCTTGGCCACCACGTCTTCGATATCCTTAACGTGTACGACCCGCCGCGCCCTTTTGTTGGCCTTGAGGCGAAGGCTAGCTCCCGCTTCGTCCATGACGTCGATGGCCTTGTCCGGCAGATTCCTGTCATTGATATGGCGTGCGGAAAGTTCCGCGGCGGCCTTGAGCGCCGCAGCCGTATACCGCACGCCATGGTGTTTTTCGTAGGCTTCTCGAAGCCCCTGAAGGATCTGATAGGTTTCCTTCACACTGGGTTCGTGAATTTCGATCTTCTGGAACCGCCGACTGAGGGCTCGATCTTTTTCAAAATGGTTTTTGTATTCCTCGTATGTGGTGGAGCCAATGCATCGAATCGCTCCCGAGGCCAGAACGGGTTTCAGAATATTGGAGGCGTCCATGGACCCACCGCTGGTGGCGCCGGCTCCCACCACGGTGTGAATTTCGTCAATGAAAAGAATAGCACCCGGCTTGCTCTTGAGTTCATGGATCACGGCTTTAAGGCGCGCCTCAAAGTCGCCTCGAAACTTGGTTCCTGCCAAAAGCGCGCCCATATCCAAAGCATAGATGGCCACCTGTTGGAAGCTTTCGGGGACTTCCCGGCGATGAATCTTCAGGGCCAATCCTTCCGCAATGGCCGTCTTGCCAACGCCGGGATCGCCCACCAGGATGGGATTGTTCTTGGTGCGGCGCCCAAGAATCTGAATGGCTCGAAGGATTTCGGTTTCGCGCCCGATAAGCGGGTCAATGAGGCCCTGGGCCGCCTTCTCGGTCAAGTTCGTTGTGAACCGCTCCAAAGCCGACGGTCTCTCAGGTCTTTTCTGCGGTCGAGGCGCCAGGCCCGCCCCCGACCTCTCCTCGGGCTCTTCGGCCACCTTGGACACTTTGTGGGAAATGTATTCCAACACATCCAGTCGGGTGACCCCGTGGGTTTTCAGGAAATACACCGCATGGGAGTTTTCCTCATAAAACATGGCCGCCAAAATGTCACCCACATCCACGTGGCGCTTTTCCGCTCCTTGAGCGTGCATCACGGCCCTCTGCAACACTCTCTGCACCGCCATGGTCTGAATCGGGTCGCGTTCCACCGCCTCAGGCAGCCGCTCCAGCCGTTGCTCAAAAAACTCCTCCAGCTGCCGTTTGAGGCGGTCTAGATCGGCTCCGCAATGGTAGAGGATTTCGGCACCGCTCGCATCGTGCATAATAGCGTAAAGGATGTGTTCCAGGGTGAAGAATTCGTGACGGCGTGTCTTGGCTTCTCTTACCGCCGCCGAAAAAGCCATTTCCAACTCCCGGCTTATCATGGCGGGAACCCCTTTTTTTGCCTCAGGCCTGTTCCATGGTGCACTTCAACGGAAAACCGTTCTTGCGGGCCAAATGATGGACCATCTCCACTTTGGTTTCGGCAATCTCTTCAGGATATACGCCACAGACTCCCACACCGTTGCGATGGACATGGAGCATAATCTCTGTGGCCTCGACCGTGGATTTGTGAAAGACCTTCTCCAAAATCTCGACCACGAACTCCATGGTCGTATAATCGTCATTGTGGAGGAGAACCTTGAACATGGGGGGTTCCAGTAACTCCTCTTCCAATTGGCTTTCCAGGCTTTCCCGATACCCCGGCTCGTGCTCGCTCATACGTCTGAACCCTTTCTCCAGTTTCTCCTTCTTCAGGGCGCATGTTTCCTTTATGCTGATTGACGCCTTTTTGAAAAATAACGCCCTGAGCTGTGGAGTCAAGCACGGGGGTGATGGGCAGGGGCCTTCGTCCCAAAAGCCCGTTCGCAATGGGGCCTCATGACAGTGGGGGACGTGAGCGCTTTGGGATCGCTCACATGAGGCCTCATCCTTTTCAACCCATGAACTCCAAAGGAGATCAAGGCATGGCAGGCAACAGCTTTGGTCGGCTCTTTCGAGTGATGACGTGGGGAGAATCCCATGGCCCGGCGCTGGGTGCCGTAATTGACGGATGCCCTCCGGGTATTGCTCTGAGCGAGGCCGACATCCAAAAAGATCTGGAACGGCGCCGGCCCGGGAAAAAGCTCACCACCGCGCGCAAAGAACCCGACAGGGTGCGCATTCTATCCGGTGTGTTTCAGGGATTGACCACGGGAACCCCCATTAGCCTTTTGATCGAAAACACCGACGTGCGCAGCCGAGACTATGAGGCCCTCAAAGATGTGTACCGCCCGGGCCATGCCGACCGCACCTATGAGCAAAAGTACGGTGTTCGGGACTGGCGGGGAGGAGGGCGAAGTTCAGGCCGAGAGACGGTGGCTCGAGTGGCCGCGGGAGCCGTGGCCAGAAAATTTTTGGCCCAGGAAGGAATTCACGTGCGCGCCGGCACGGTTGCTTTGGGATCCGTGCGCTGCGAACCCACCGACTGGCAGGAGGCTATGAATAACCCGGTGTATTGTCCAAACCCGGAGGCCGCCCAAGCCATGGAAGAGCAGCTCAAGGCCGCGAAAGCTTCCGGGGATTCCATCGGTGGCATCGTTCTGGTGGTGGCCTCGGGATGTCCCGCCGGCCTGGGAGAACCCGTTTTCGATAAGTTGGATGCTCGATTGGCCTCAGCCCTTATGTCTATCGGGGCCGTCAAGGGCGTGGAAATCGGCACCGGCTTTCAGGCTGCTTCCATGCGGGGAAGCCTTCACAATGATCCACCCACGGCCCACGGCTACGCCTCCAACAACGCGGGCGGGGTGCTCGGCGGCCTGTCCACGGGAATGGACCTTGTGGTCAAGGTGGCCGTCAAGCCCATTCCGTCCGTGGCGGTGCCTCAAAAAACCGTGACGCGCTATGGCACCGAGACCACCGTGCGCATCGAAGGGCGCCACGATGTTTCCGCCATTCCTCGCATCGTGCCGGTCTGCGAAGCCATGGTGCTCTTGACCCTGGCGGATTTCATGCTTCATCCCTATCCGTACCGGCTGCACTCCCATGCCTAGTCCCGTGCCCGCCAATGGGCACTATCGCTCATGGCGAGATGAGGCAAGGCCCTAGGCCTTCGTAGGGGCGGCCTTTGCGGCTTCATTCTGTCCAAACGGCTCACGTCACGACACCGCATCGCGCCGCCCCGTCAAACACGAAGGTTATGTTGAGCAGTGCCGCAGGGTAGGTCCTTGCCAAGAAAGAGAGAGGGTGGCAGCACACGGTTTTTGCCAAAAACCGGCTTCAGGACCCGCTCTTTCTCAGCACATTGTGCAGGGTTTCCATGAGGGTCTGCAGGCGGTAGGGTTTAGCGATGCACCCGTGAGCACCGAACCTCTTGGGATCTCGAAAGATTTCATGCGCCGTGTCTCCGCTGGCCACGATGACGGGAAGATGGGGGTATTGCGTTCTAAGAATTTCCAAGCAGCGTCGCCCGCCCATGCCGGGCATGCTGAGATCCAAAAGCACGGCGTCAATGCGTCCGTTGTTTTGCGTCAAACACGTGAGGGCATCTTCCCCGGAACCCGCCGTCACCACGTTGTACCCTGCTGATTCCAGAAGCCCTTGGATCAGTTCCACAAGCATGGGCTCGTCGTCGACCACAAGAAGCGTGATGTCCGATGGTGTCGGCGCCGTCGTCTCCTCGGACAACACCTCAGCCTTCCGGGCTGGCGCCTCCACAGACCCAGGTTTTACGGGAAAATCCACGAAAAAAGTGGTGCCAAAACCCGGGCGGCTCTCAAAGTGAATGCGTCCGCCATGATTGGCCACAATGCCGTAGACGGTGGAAAGCCCCAATCCTGTGCCTTTGCCGGGTCCCTTGGTGGTGAAAAAGGGATCGAAAATGCGATCCTGAATCTCCTCGGGAATGCCGCCGCCTGTGTCGGCAATCTCTAGTCGAATCCACGCCTGACCGTTATCGTCGGTATGGGCACGGGTTTTCAGGCGAATGGTTCCGGGGTTATCGGATTCAATGGCATCCCGGGCATTGGCCACAAGATTGATAATGACTTGCTCCACCTGCAGACGATCCGCCACAAGCACAGGCAAATTCGGCCCAAGGTCTTTTTGAATCTCGATCATGCGAGGAATGCTCTTTTGTAGAAGCTCCAGCGTCTCTTCCACCACATCGTTCAAAGACATGGGCTCGGGAATGGGTTCCGTCTGGCGGGCAAAAGAAAGGAGTCGTCGAATCAAATCCCGAGCCTTGAACGCGGCCTCTTGCACTCGAGACAGCCAGCGACTTCGAGGATCTTGAGCATCCGTGTGGTTCAAAGCCATTTCCAGATAACCGGACATGGCTTGAAGAAGATTGTTGAATTCGTGGGCGACACCGCCGGCCAAGGTTCCAAGGGATTCCATTTTCTGGGTTTGCATGAGTATTTTTTCGAGGCGGCGGCTTTGCTCAAGAGCCTCGACCTTTTCCGTGATGTCTCGGGCCAGCACACGAAATCCGATGGGGCGTCCGTCTTCGCCGTAACGAACGCCGGCCGAGATTTCTACCGTTTTAAGCCGGCCCTGAAGATCGTGAATCGTGAAATCTTGAAGGCCCAGAGAACTTCCGGAAGCATAGATTTCCGAAAAAAAAGTCCGCATTCTTTGAGCCGTGACTTCATCGGCAAAATCCCGGTACGTTTTATGTTGAAGCTCATCCCATGAGCCTCCCAAGATTTTTAAGGTCGCCGGATTACAGAAGCTTAAGCGGCCGTTGGGTTCTAGCTCCATGTAGGCTTCTTCCATGGTTTCCATGATTTGCCGGTATTTTTTTTCGCTTTCCTCCAACAGCCGTAGCGCCTCGTATTCCGCCGTGGCATCCCGCACCACCAGGACCACACCGTAAAGCGCTCCCGTATCATCACGGATCGGCGCCGCATTGTGCGTGACAACCTTCTGGGATCCATCGGCAGCTTTCAGCAGAGCGTGGCCGTGAAGGTTTTGTGCAACTCCGGTGCTGAGAACAAGGGCGTCCAGGCTCTGCAAGGGCTTTCCCGATCTGGGATCCACCATGGAAAGAATTCGCTGCGCAGGTCGGCCTAGAGCCTGCGAGGGATTCCAGCCCGTAAGGCGCCCTGCGTGAGCATTCATGCGCACGATGCGGCCGCCCGTATCGGTGACGATGACCGCATCCCCGATGGATTCTAAGATGCGGTAGAGTTCACGCCCCTGGGTCCTCAAGGCCGTTTCCTGTTCCAGGAGGTCCTGCGTGCTGCGGCGAAGCTCGTGGGCGAAAATCTGAAGCTCCAGGAAGGGAGAAGCGTCTGCGGCCTCACGCAGAAGCTCTGTATTGTGCTGCTGAGTGATAGCGTCCCATTGTGTCTTGAGGTGGTTGATCGGCTGGACGATCATCTGGTCGATACGTCGTTTAAAAGCAATCGAAAGCGCAAAAGCGGCCAGAAACACCGTGGCCATGATACCCATCATGACCCACAATAAGGGCGTCAGCACGGCCTGGGTAAGAGGCTTTCCGACAATGATCACCCAGTTCCAGGGCATCACTCTCCACGTGGTGGCAAACACAAACCGATGATCCAGCATGTCCAGCAGGACCCGCGGCTGCCATGAGGCCAAACCCCTTTTGACCAGAGGCTCATGGCCCATGTTTTCTTGGGTACGGATCATCTGAGAATCGGGATGATAGATCACGTTCCCGAAGCGGTCCAGCACCAACACCAGGTTTTCCGGGGACGCTGTGGAGATATTCTGAACAAGACGTTCTACGCTCTTCAGATTCAGCTCTCCCATGGCGAAGAACTGCTCAGCCCGAACCAAAACGGCTAGGGTCGGCGCATCCAATGGCCGGCTGTAATAGGGAACCGAGACGGCGGGCCAGTCCGCAAGGTCGGGAAACAGCGAAAGGGGAACGTCCACCGAGGCGGGCGGGGCCAAGGCGGACCGGCCCAGCCCTGGAGCGCCCAAGGCTTTGAACACAACGATGCGATGAAACTCCAAAGCGCCCCCTAGGCTCACTTCCTGAGTGGGCTCTTGGGACTCTTCCGCACTCAAAGCCATATGCCGTAGGGTTCGATGAGCCGCGGACATGCCCATGGAAATGGAGCGATCCACGGTCTTCACAAAGACTTTGTGTGCAATGTAAAGGTTGCGAAGTTCAGCCACCCCGGCGGCTGTGACGGCCACAATGGAGAGCACCCCCAGCGGCAGCATGAGCCGTTTGAAAAAGTCCTTCTGCACCAGTTGGCGAAGTGGAGGTTTCGATTTCACGTCACGTCTCCGGCCAGCCATTCCAAGACGGTGAATCGGCCGTTTTTCACGCCAACCATGAAATAGGCTCCTGAAGCGTCGCCAAAGGCATCGATCTGCATCGAGCCAAACAAACCTTCCAGAGTTCGAGGCCGTGAAAGAGCCTCAACGAGGCGTTCCCCACGTTCTTCGGCTTCTTTCCAGGCTGTAGCGAGAAACCTTACGGCCTCATAAGCGCGGGCCGCCGCAAACGACGGCTCCATACCAAAACGTTTGCGATATCGCCAAGAAAATTCTCGAAGCGCGGCGCTGCTGTCCATGGTCGGATTATCGGCGGCAAAGAGGATTCGCATGGAAAGGGCGCCTAAATCGGCAAGAAGCGCGTCGGTTTGTGCCCAGTTGGAACTGATAAGCAGGCTTGGAACCTCGGCTTCATGGAGGCTTTGCACCATACGGGCCGTATCGCGGGCGGAGCTAACAAAAAGCACCACATCGGGTCCTGTGGCATTAAGATGGTTGATCATCGTGGTGAGAAAAGATGGTTCCAGGGTGGTGTAGGTGAACCGACAAGAAACGCGTCCTCCAAGCCTTTCATATTCCTCGACGAAGGCACTTTCCCAGGGCTCACTGAAAGCGTCATTGCTCATGTCCCGCACGGTGCACACACTTCGAAGGCCCGGCTTTCCCGTAATCCAATGGGCCAGAAATCGTCCGGCGACATTTGAGGCGGGTTGCACTCGAAAAAACAAATCTTTTCGGCCGCTCAAGAGCGGCGTGGAGGTGGTCGGCGAAATGAGGGGAACCCCCAATTCTTCCATAACCGGCAGGGCGGCCATGGTCATGGACGACGTCATGTGGCCGATCACGGCGAGAACCCCTTGGGCGGCCAAACGACGGGCCGCTTCGGCGGCGCCCTGCGGCCGTCCTGTATCGTCGACCACGACCAGTTCCAGCTTTCTTCCATAAAGACCGCCCGCGGCATTGATGTCTTCTACGGCCATGCGAGCGCCATTGCGCCCATGAATCCCGAGATCAGAATAG
Organism: Desulfosoma caldarium; assembly: GCF_003751385.1. Classification (NCBI taxonomy): domain Bacteria; kingdom Pseudomonadati; phylum Thermodesulfobacteriota; class Syntrophobacteria; order Syntrophobacterales; family Syntrophobacteraceae; genus Desulfosoma; species Desulfosoma caldarium. The sequence continues at coordinate 381,404 of NZ_RJVA01000012.1, forward strand.
AGTCCCGTAAGGGTTCCAGAGAAACCCACCAGAAGCGGCGCACGATCACATCCTGCGATCCAAAACATAAGGCCCAACAGCCCAACGCATAGGTATCGTTTTCTCACGACGCACCCCTTAAGGGTTGTTTGCCGATGTCTTTTCCCCGGGAAGGCAGTCGTCGCGCTGGACGCGACTTTGAGCCCAACTCGACGGATTCCCAGGGGACCTCATTTCCCGATACCTTTTCGAGAGCGTTCCTGAGTGTCCTTGCCGTGTGTGGAAAAACCACAACGGCTCCGTGTGCTCGGCCCAGCATGATGCCTTCACCTCTAAGCCCGCCAATGGAGAAGCCATCGTCCGTCGTGTCGCCAGCTTCGGCCTTCGCTCCACGAATCTCCATGAGCCCTGCGCCCTGCCATGAACATTTTAGAACATCGCTTCCTTTTCGGGATGCAAATAGGGACCGTATTGTTTATCCACACCCAGAATGTGTTGTTTCAGCCATTGCTCCAGGAACTTCAAGATTTCCACGGTGAGCCTCGTGTCCCCGCTTTGGAATCTTTGGACCAGGTCCGAAACTTTTTGCGTAAGCTTTCGGTGAATTTCTTTGTGTTGTTCCAGGTCTGGATAGCCTGCCTGTTCCATGGCTTTTTCTTCCGCACTGAAATGTTTCACCGTGTAGTCCACCAGTTCGGTGAGGACATGATCCAGCATGGAATGGCCTTGTCCCAGTTGCATGGCTTCGTTCAAGCGATTGACCAGCTTAAAGAGTTTCTGATGCTGCTGGTCCAAGTCAAAATCACCGACGGAATATTGCGACGACCACTCCATGAGAGGTTTCACACGACGCGTTTTCATAGGCACGAGGCCTGGGCCTCGGTGCGGTTTCGCTTTGCTAGGGGTGCGCATGGTTCCGGCGGCTTGGGCCGGGCGTGGAAGGAGGCCGGCATGCCGTTTTTTTGTCGAAAAGCTTCCATTCTTCCGTGGAGTCTCCTCGTGGGACTCTATTGGTTTTACCGTCCTGGTTTCACTGACTTTGGTGCGCATCGTGTCGCCGACTAGGCCCACCACTCGAGCCAGCTGCTGCACGTACTCGCGAACCACTGCCGCCTGGGCGCTGAGTTCCTCGCTGGCCGACGCCGACTCTTCTGCATTGGCCGCGTTGCGTTGCACCACCTTATCCATCTCCGCCACCGCACGATTGACCTGGTCGATCCCCTCCGCCTGTTCGCCGCTGGCCGCCGCAATCTCCGCCACCAGCTCCCCGATCTTGGTTGCGGATTCCGTGACCTTGGAAAAAGACTGAGAAACCAGTCGGGCCACCTCGTTTCCCGTTTGCACCTTACGCACGGTCTCTTCAATAATCCCGGAAGTGTTCCGAGCCGCCTCCGCCGCCCTCATGGCCAGGTTTCGCACCTCATCGGCCACCACGGCAAACCCCGCGCCCGCTTCGCCGGCTCGCGCCGCTTCCACGGCGGCGTTGAGCGCTAAAAGGTTCGTCTGAAAAGCGATTTCGTCAATGGTTTTGATGATTTTTTGCGTTTCCACACTGGCATCTTGAATTTCCGCCATGGCTTTTTCAAGCTGGCCCATGGCCGCTTGCGCCTCGTTCAATTCCGAACCTGAAGTCTTGACGAGCGCGTCGGCTTGCGACGCGTTATCCGCATTTTGACGGGTCATGGACGCCATCTCTTCAAGAGCCGACGAAGTTTCTTCCAAGGATGCGGCCTGTTCAGAAGCGCCTTCCGCCAATTCTTGGCTGGATCCGGCCACTTGGGCGGAGGCGTCGGCCACCTGATTGGCACCCTCATGGAGACCCTGGACCGCTTTGGCGATGGGATCGGCAATGCGGCGCCCGAAAAGAATGGAAACGACGATGCCCGCGGCAATCATGATAGCCGCAATACCGACCGCCCATTTGGTGGCCTGAGCCCGACCCGCGGTGAGTGTTTCCGCCACCTGACCGGCCATCTCCATCAATTCTTCTTGGGCCATGGTGGTGGCCACCAGATAGGTCTTGGAGCCCAGGCGCAAAGGTTGATAAGCCATCATCTTGGCAACCCCTTCAAAGGTGTATGTGCCCACACCTTCGGATCCTGCAAGCCCCGCTTTGATGAGGGTGGCCAGATCGCCGTACTTGTCGTCGGTGATACGCACATTGTCGGCCAGAGTGTATTTGGGATGGGAGATGATTCGGCCCTGAGGATCGACCACAGCGGGGTAACCGGTCTTGCCGTGCTTTCGGGATTTGAGAACGTTCCAGACGACACTCCAGTCAAGATCCACCACCACCACGCCTTCAAGGCGTCCTTCAAATTGAATGGGCACGGCTACGCGAAGCTCGGGCTTTCCCGTGTTCTCGGCGATGTCGACACCGGTGTTGTAAAGGTTTTCGGATTTTAGGGCCTGTTGGAACCAGTCGGTGTCTCTTCTCGTTCCGAAATCCTGCCGAAAGGATCCGTCGATGACCTTGATACGTTCCATGCCCGTGGCATCCAGGTACCGGATCTGCGGATAAAGCGCTTGAGTTCCATCGGCGGTTTGAATCTTCCCCACGTGCCAGAGCGCTTGGAGTTCTTTGGCGAATTCGTTAAAGGCTCTCTCTGCCATCTCGCCCGTAAATTCGGTCCAAAAACCGATGCCCACCAGCACCCAATTCCACTCGGGATAGCTTAAAAGCGCCACAAAGCCATCCCGACCGTCTTGGAATCGCACGCTGGCAAAAACCTCCTTTTGCTGAAGAGCTTCTTTGATCCGATCCTGCCAAGATGCAATGCCAAAGGCTCGGCCGGCATCCTGGCCGGCCAGGCTGCCATCGGCGTGGATCACCACACGCCCTTCTTCGTCGGTAATAAAAACAAAGCCGGTTTTTCCCAGCCGGGCTTTCGCCACTCGATCCCGAATGGCGCCAAGGCTCTTTTCCGGCACGCCCACATAAAGCATGCCGATGACTTCCTCCAAGGGGTTCTTAAGCGGTTTGTAAATGGTCTGGTACCAGTCATTCACCACAAAGGCCCGGCCCGTATACGGTGTGCCTGATGACACCGTATTCACGACGACATTGGGCGTCCCGTCGGGGTTGACGGCGGGAATAAAGGTTCCGACGGCGCGTTTTCCCTGTTTATTCTTGACGGAAGTGGCCACGCGAAGCATGTCACCCTCGTCGTTCATTTTCTGGAAAATCGTGCAGGTGCTTCCCGTCAGTTCCGTCAGTTCATCCACCACCGGAGCTCGAGTGTCGAAGTCTGCCATGGGGTAGAGAATTTGGGACCCCAAGCGCAACAGCGGAAGTTCCACGCTCTGGGTCTCTTGTGTAAACTGGTTTAAGGCTTCCCATCGGTGGGGGACGTCGGAGAGATCCGGCATGCCGTAGCGCTGCACCAGCGCTTCGGCCAGTTTGATGTCGTTTTTGAGCTGCCGTGATACCATTTCACGTTCTGCATCAAAGAGCGCTCGAATCTGCCCGATTTGTCCCATGACCTGAGCTTCCACGGCCGAGCGCGCTTCCGCCTGGGTGCCTTTGCTGATGGCTAAGAAATCAAGCAGTTTAGGAGAGGCAGCCAATCGACGAGCATCATCTTCGACCTTGGAAACGATTCCACGAACCACCACACGATCCCCTTCGAGGAGCGCCGTGAGATATTGAGCTCCGTCTTTCTCCAACACCGTCGTTATGTAGTGGGATAATTCCTTGGCCTGCTTTAGGGACAGGGCCGTGTTGACAACCGTATTGGTCACAAGAGGCACGGCCACAAGAATTACGGCAAAAACGATCAGCTTCGTTTTCAAGTTGAGATGCACCACGGTGACGCCTCCTTCGTTAATCGGTTCGTCCACAAAAACGGTGAGTCGGGCTTCCTGAAAGGACAGGCAAAGCCCTTTCCCATGACCTTGGCACAAAAGACCATCTGGCAATTCGGCAGACTTTTAGGAAAACTTGACAAAAAAAAGACGCGCCGCGGGGGCATCAATGGACACCGTGCATGGCGCTTGTGGTCGGCAAGAATTCCGAGTATGACGAACGCCGCGGAAAGGAACGCAGAAAAGCGAAGCCTGCTAGGGATCATCATCAAAGGAGAAAAGATCATGGATATGGAAGCTTTATACGATCGGCCGTCGTGGGAATGGCCGCAGGGGACCAAGGAAAAACTCGTGACGTTGGTGCACAGCACCAAAGCGCCAACAGAAGATCGGGAAATAGCTGCCGAACTTCTATCGGATATTTCCGTCATGGATGACCATGTGGCGCACATTCTGTTGAACATCGCAGCCAACCCCAATGAAAATCCCTCTCTTCGAGGCACAGCGGCCGTCGCGCTGGGCGCGGCCCTGGAATACGTCGACGTGGAAGGCTTTGACGATCCAGAAGAAAATCCGCTTTCGCAAGAGGCTTTTAAGCACATTCAGCAGACCTTTTACAAGCTCTTTCACGATCCGCGCACTCCTGAAGATGTGCGTCGCCATGTGTTTGAAGGGTCGGTTAGGGCCCCGCTGGAATGGCACAGGGAAGCCATCGCCGGGGCCTATGCCTCCAAAGACGATGACTGGAAACTGACGGCCGTGTTTGCCATGCGCTGGGTGGACGGCTATGAAAGGGAAATCATGGAATCTTTAAATGCCAAAGACCCCGACATCCTTTATCAAGCCGTGTGTGCTGCGGGTGCCTGGGGCATTTCGGAGGCGGCCTCGGTGTTGGAAGAGATTCTTCAATCGGAGGAAATCGACGAGGATCTTCTTTTCGCCACCATCGACGCCGTGGCCACCGTTATGCCGGAAAGAGCCCCTGAGGTTCTGGGAGATCTGCGCAACAGCGACGATCCGGACATTGTGGATGCTGTAGAAGATGCGCTGTCCACGGCCAGGAGCCTTCTGACGCTGAAACAGGACAGCGGCAATGGTGCGGAATAAGCGAGTGAGGCAGTTTTTGCCAACGCTCATGGATGAGGTGAGGGCATTAGAAGATGGTGAGCAGAAGAGCAAAAGCGCTCAGGATGATGAATGATTCGCCGGCCTTGCGAAAAAGCCGGTTTTCGAGGTATAGCCTCCGCGGTTCTTCAAGCTTTCGTGATCAACCATAACAAAAGGAGAAGGGAACATGCGACGAGGGCTCTACTGTGGTCTTTTGGTAGCCATGATTCTGATGGCCGGGATTGTGGGCCAGGATGTTCAGGCAGCCGACAAGGTTTATGTGAACGGTATCGACGCCAACTTTCCGCCGTTTTCCTACATCGACAAAGACGGCAAGCCCGCCGGGTTCGATGTGGAAGCCCTGGAGTGGATCGCCAAAGAAATGGGATTCAAGGTTGAGCATAAAGCCATCGACTGGGACGCCATCATTCCTAGCCTGACAGCTCGCAAAATCGACGTCATCGCCTCAGGATTGAGCGTGACGGAAGAACGCAAGAAGCAGATCGCCTTTACGAACCCTTACTGGGAAATCAAACAGGTGCTCGTCGTCAAGAAGGATGCCAACCTCACGGTGGACCAGGTCTTAAACAGCGACCAAAAGGTCGGCCTGCAGCGCGGCACTTCCGAAGCCAAGTGGATGAAGGAAAACCTTATCGATAAAGGTAAGAAATTTGAGTTGGTCTATTACGATTCCGGCCCTCTGGCCGCTGAAGACGTGCTGAACGGAAGAATCATTGCGGCGGCCATGGATGATGCGCCCGCCCATGAAGTGGTGCGCGAAAAACCCTTGAAGATTCTGGGAACCTTTGGCATGCCCGAAGAAACCTTTGCGTACGGGGTGCGCAAGGAAGATACGGAGTTGCTCAAGGTGCTCAACGAGGGACTCGAAAAATTCATGAAATCTCCAAAGTTCCAAGAACTGAAAGAAAAATACCAACTCTAATACGATGTCTCACGGTGTCTCATGAGACTTCAACGGTTCCTTGAGGAGCGACGCGAGGCGCGATGCAGTGTCGCGGCTCACGCCGCTCCGATGAAAAGTCCATGGGGTCATTTTGAAGGAGCGCCGCAACGCGCGATCCTGGCGTCATGGCTGGCGCCGCACCAACTCAAGCTTCGACGGGGATTCCATCGACGCGGGCCGTGAAAGGCTCAAGGAACGGCCGTTTCTCAAAAAGGACGGTTGCGGCATGCATGAAAGGCTTTCTCGCGGCCGTGGCCCACACCGCGAAGGCCATGATCTGAACCCCGTCGGATAAATGCCACCCACAATCAGGTCAAAGAAAGACTCCGTGAATTCCCCACAACTCAGCCCTTATCAGCGCTTGACCCCTGAGATTCTTTCGGCGCTTCGCCATGCCTTGGGAGACCAAGCCATTTCCGTGCATGCAGAAAAACTTGCAGAATACGCCGAGGATGCCTCCCACACACGGGGGTATCCCGAGGCGGTGGTGACAGCCCGCACCGAGCAGGACGTGGTGCAGCTCATGGAACTGGCCAACCGGTATCGTTTTCCCGTCACACCCCGAGGCATGGGCACGGGCTTGGCCGGCGGCGCCAGTCCCATTTGTGGCGGTGTGGTCTTGAACCTTTCCGCCATGAATCGCATTTTGACCGTCGATCCCAGGAATTTGGTGGCCGAGGTGGAACCGGATGTGGTGACGGCCGACCTCAAGCGTGCGGTCAAAGCCCAAGGTCTTTATTATCCTCCGGATCCCGCCAGCATCGACACCTGCAGCATCGGCGGCAACGCCGCCACCAATGCGGGTGGGCCTTCTTGTGTCAAATACGGGTCACTCGGGATTACGTGCTTGGACTGAACGTGGTGCTTCCTACCGGAACCCTCGTTCCCACGGGGGTTAGGACGCGAAAGGGCGTTGTCGGCTACGATCTCACGCGACTCATCGTGGGTAGCGAAGGCACGCTGGGCATCATCACCCGACTGATCTTGCGCCTCATTCCTCATCCGCCCGCCGTGACCACTTTGGTGGCGCTCTTTGACGACATAAGCCAGGCCATGAACGCCGTTTCGGGACTTCTCACCTCCGGCCTGGTCCCCTCGGCCGTGGAATTTTTAGATCGACGCTGTCTGGAACTGGTGGGAGACCTCCTGCCGTTTGAACAGGTTCACGGAGCCGGATCTTTTCTTTTGGTGGAAGCCGACGGACATCCGCAAACGATTGCTCAGGAAATCCAGCGCATGGGCGAAGTGTGCCTGGAACACAGAGCCCGCGAGGTGCTGATGGCTCCTGACGCCGCCAAGAGGGAAAGAATGTGGGCGGTACGCCGCGAAGTGTCGCTGCGCATTGAACACAACGCCGCCGTCTACATTCCGGAAGACGTCGTGGTGCCTCTGGAAGAAATCGCGGGCTTCACGCGGTGCATTCCGGAAATAGAACAGCGCTTTGACCTGAAGATTTATTGTTTCGGCCATGCAGGGGATGGAAACATTCACTTGAACATCACGGCGTGTCGGGAATGCCGCCAAAAGCGGGTGGAAGAGGGCGTTCAGACCTTGCTTCTGGAAGTGCTCAAGCGTGGGGGGACCATTTCCGGGGAGCATGGGATTGGTGTGGCCAAGCAACCTTATCTTGCGTTGGAACAAGACCCCGAAATGATCGGGTTGCAGATGGCGATCAAAAAGGTCTTTGATCCAAACCTCGTTTTGAATCCGGGAAAGATTTTTCCTTGGCACCATGAGCTGCGGAGGGTCTAGGGGTGGCTTTGGAGCGTTCGGCTTTGGAAGCGGCAGGAAAGCGGTATCGGGACGAGGGGATCAGCCGAAGGGTTCGAGGCATTGCTGTGTCCGCCATCAAGGAAATACCATTGCTGGCCCAGAAGGTTCCCGGCTGCGTTTCCTTGGGACAGGGAATTTCTTCCTTTCCCACGCCCGAGCACATCGTGGATGCGGTATGCCGGCATCTGAGGGAGAGCGTTTGGACGGGAAAATATACCCTGGGTCCTGGGCTTCCGGCACTTCGCAGAGCGTTTGCGGACATGCTTGTTCGGGAGCGGGGCCTGTGGGTGGATCCGGATACAGAAATCTGCATTACGGTAGGCGCCATGGAAGGGCTGTGTGCCACCGTACTCACCTTGATCGAGCCCGGCGACGAAGTGCTTCTGCCGTCTCCCAATTACGCTTCCCATATCGAACAAGTGCTTTTGGCCGAAGGTATCCCGGTCTTCTTTCCGCTCAAACCCGCTACATGGCAGTTGGACCTCGACGCCCTTGGCCATGCCATATCTCCCAGGACCAAGGCGATCATTATCTGCCATCCCCACAACCCGACCGGGGCCGTTTTTTCCAAAGAGGATCTGCTGGTCGTGGCCCAGTGGGCATTGGAACACGGTTTTTACATCATTTGTGATGAAACCTACGATTTCCTTACCTATGACGGCAAACCTTATTGGAGCCTGCTGTCGATGCCGGAGCTGCGGCGTCAAGTGATCGGGGTTTTCAGTTTTTCCAAAAAATACGCCATGACCGGCTGGAGAGTCGGCGCCGTGGTGGCCCCGGCGGATATTTTGGATCATGTGATGAAGGTGCACGATGCCGCCGCCATCTGTGCCCCGACGCCGTCCCAAGTGGCCGCCCTGGCCGCTCTGGAAGGGCCTCAGGAATGCGTGGCGCACTTTCGAAAAACCTTTCAGGCCAGGCGCGACAGGGTCTGTTCCTTTCTGGACCGCATGGCACCCCACCTATCTTACGTCAAGCCTCAAGGGGCCTATTATGTCATGGTAAAATTTCCGCCCCAGGCCGGCGATTCCATGACCGTGGCTCTTCGGCTGCTTCACGAAGCCCGCGTCATCACCATTCCCGGCAGCGCCTTTGGACCGGGCGGCGAAGGCCATGTACGGCTTTCTTTTGGCAGCACGGAAGCCGAACTGGACGAAGCCATGGAAAGGCTCGCGCGTTGGTTTGAAAAGAATACGGCATGAGAACGCGAAAACGCCTCGGCACCGAAGCACCAAGGCGTTGCAAAGCGGGCGGGCATATGGCGGCTTAGTCGTAACGAGGGCCGCGGGAAAGACGACTGGGTCGCGGTTTGGCCTGGTTGACCTTGAGGGTGCGGCCTTGCAAGTCTGCGCCGTTGAGCGCCTTGATGGCCTTGTCCGCGTCGGCGTTCAGTGGCATTTCCACGAAGCCAAACCCTTTGGATTGTCCGGTTTGACGATCAATGATGATGTTGACACTGCTCACTTCGCCGTACTTGGCAAAAGCGGCGCGCAGATCGTCTTCCGTGACACTGTAGGCGAGATTTCCGACGTAAAGATTCATGAATTGTCCTTTGCGCGTGGTTTCATGGCATGGGGGTCGGTCGTTTTCAACCACGAGAACGAACAACCGACCCGTCACCGAACTTTCGGTGACGCTTCGGGGCATCCCGGAAAAACTGGCGGCGAACCGTGGAACAAAAAGAACCGTGCGGGACTTATTAACTGAGCGCACATGTTCATGACGGTTCCCTGGCGACCTCGGCATGCCAGGATGGTGCTCGACCTTCGCACAGAATCCCAGGACTGTCAAACACATTCACCTGAGTATGGGGTCACATCTTGTTTTATGCTCCAAGGGCCAAATCAGCGGCTCTCGACCACGGTTCTCGGCACTTGTTCGAGAATGCCTTTTTCCTTGATCGAAGCCCCACGCGAAACCTGATCACGCCGTGCGGCGCCTAAGGAATCAAACGGAAAGCTCCTTCTAGGGCTTGCTCCTAGAGGATCAGCGTCTCGCCGGGTTTCAGCAGCACCACATGGGTTGAGGTTTCCTTTTCCACCCGTTCCTTCCATGCCGCCGGGTCCTGCTGAATGATGTCAAAGGTGTCGTAGTGAATGGGCAGGACCTTGGACGGCTTAAGGAGCTTTACGGCGCGCAGCGCATCGTCGGGTCCCATGGTAAAATTATCTCCAATGGGCAAAATGGCCAGGTCGATGCCTTCTTCGCCGATGAGCACCATGTCGTAAAAAAGCCCCGTATCGCAGGCGTGATAGATTTTGGAACCACCTATGCTAAAAAGAAATCCGCAGGGATTGCCGCCGTAGGATCCGTCGGGTAAAGCCGATCCATGGTGGGCAATGGTCAACTTGACCCGTCCCCACGGATGGTTCGATCCGCCACCGATGTGGTGCGGATGCAACTTTGTCAGACCCTGAGCCGCAAGCCAGTTGCAGATTTCAAAATTGGAAATCACCGTGGCTCCCGTGCGCTTGGCAATGGCGACCGTATCTCCCAAATGGTCTCCGTGCCCATGGGACACGAAGATCACGTCCGCCGAAACCTTGTCCGCATCCACCGGGGCCAAAGGATTTCCCGTAAAGAACGGGTCCACCAGAAGATGGGTTCCTTCCGATTCGATCAAGATACAGGCATGGCTGTACCACGTCACAGTGACACTCATGGGACCCTCCTTTATGTACGCTCTTCAAACGATTCATGCTATCAGGTGTCTCATCCGATATATTTCCTGAATCCTCAAGGTCTTTCGGGCCATGATTGACACAAACTCACAGGGATGACAAGATCCTTGCGTAATGAATCGGTTCGTGGCGTTAGCCGGAGTGAAGGCAATGATGGGAAAAAGACAAGGCGCCCTAACCGTTCTTGGCGTTCTGCTTATAGCCTATGCCTTTGCCAACGCCATTGGCGGCGGAAAGATGCTGTGCGATTCTTTCAGCTGCCGGGTGATGCAAAAGCCGGCTTTGTGGTGGGCCGGAGCCTTTTATGCCGGAGGGCTCCTTTGGGCTCATCGCCTTGCCAGAAAGGTTCTGAGCGGCCTTGTGGTCGTGGGCATGGTGGTGGAATGCGCCTTGGTCCTCACCCAGGTGCTCTTGAACCTTTATTGTCCCGCCTGCTTGGGCTACACGGCCCTGTTCGTGCTCTGGGTTTTCCTCGCCGGTCGCGATATCTTTCCTTTGGCCAGAAAAGCCGTGTGGGGTGGGGCGGCCGTGACCCTGGGCGTCGTTGTGCTCGTCGCTCCCCTGACTCGCACCATGTGCGCCTGTTTTGAGTCACCCTTTGCCACCGTGAACGCGGACGAGCAGGTGGTGTATCTTTTTTTTGAACCCACGTGCACGCACTGCCACGATGTCTTGGAGATGCTCGAGAAAATGGCCGTAAAAGACCGTGTGCGGTTGTGCCCTGAGGCGTGGAGCCTGACGTCGGTGTGGCAATTGGTACAAGACCATTGCGAGACGTGCACGCAATGGCCGCAGCGCCTCAAGTGCCTTGTGTCCACACTGGCGGTGGTGCGAGCCAACAACGCCTTTTGTTGGGAACGCGGAGTTCTGTCCGCTCCCTTCGTCGTTCATCAGGGTCGCATCGTGACCGGCGCCGAGGTTCCCGGGTATCTGCTGAGCGTCCTCGAAAATCCTTTGACAGGTCTCGATACCCAGGAACTCTTCCTTCCGCTGGAATCCGGTGGAAGTTGCACGGTGAACGCCTGCGACTAAATCAGCGGGCAAACCTTTCGTAACTGGCCCTCAAGCGAGACGCCATGACGCCGGCGAGGCGACGAAGGACCAACAAGCCGTCTTGAGGATTATCCTCGAACATTTGAAGAAGCTGGGTGCCGTCTAGCCGAATGACCGTCGTGGGCATGGTAGTTTCACAGGTCGCCGTATAGGTGCGCGGTTCCACAAGAGCCGACCAGCCGAAAACGGCCCCGGCTTCACCAATGGGAAACGTGATGGGCGCGGCACCCACTGTGGTCAAGGCCACTTGCCCATCCTTCAACACATAAAGAAACGCCGCGGGTTCCCCAGCTCGAAAGAAAACGTGCCCCTCCGGAACCTGCTCTTCCTCCGCCATGGCCTGAATCCGGTCCAAAACCTCAGCGCTGACCCCCACGAAGATTTCCGCCTTCCTCAGAAACATCATCTTCCTCCTTTAGTTTTTTCACAATGAGGTCCCATTTCCTACGCGCCGCGTGCTTGAAAATCCATTATTGGCCGTTGACGATTTGAGAAAAAAAGAACTAGAATGAAAATAAGTGGGAAAGAGGAGGTGTGAGGGCACCTCCCGAACGCTCTCCCTCATGTTACCTATGCCCATGTTCACGCTCTTTGTCGAGTGACTTTTGTGCTGTGGCCATGGTGCCCTCATTCATCATACAGCGTGACCACCTGACGCGTCACCCCTGAAGGGCTGTAAGAGAAAGGAGTGCCGTTAGAACCTCCTTTTGTGGCAACGCCTGAGGGTCCCATGAGGTCTTGCGGCCATCGCCGCTCCTACGGAAGACCTTTTTGAGAGGCTATGAAGCCTTTCAAGGCCGAGATAAGGGCCAGGGAGGCGCGGAAGGGTTGATCGAAAGAAGCCTAGGCATAGGCTTATGGCACCGAAGTCGCTTCATCGACGACGCGCACTGTTACGAGGAAAGGGGGTGGTGGACAGGGTTTTGGTTTGGGCTAAAGGGCCTGCCTGTTCTACGGAAGGCACAAAGGATGGACGTCGAGATTGGAGAGGTGCAGTATGGCAGAAATCGGGCATGGCGGTAAAGAAATAGTGGAACGGATTCTGGACCCCAAAGAGGCGCCCGCGAAGGTGCGGGGCTTGAAACAGGTGCCGGTCCGGAGTCAGATCGCCAATGAAGTGATCGGCATTGCCTACGGGTTTTTCTGCCCTCTTACGGGTTTCATGGGGCTGGAAGACCTGGATTCTGTCGTGAAGAAAATGCGTCTTAAAGATGGCACTATCTGGAGCATTCCCATTCTGTTTGACATGTCCGACCAGGAACTGTCGGATTATGGCATCAAGGCAGGGGATACGATCTGCCTCACGTATCACGGCAACCCCATGGCCATTTTTGAAATTTTCGAAATTTATTCTTATGACAAACAAGCCATCTGCCAGTCCATTTTCGGCACGGCCGATAGCAAACATCCGGGGTGCGCTCGCACCTATGCGTACAAAGACAAATTCTTGGGCGGCAACATCACCCTGGTCACCACTCCCAAGATCAATCCGCCCTTTGATCCTTATTTCATTCCGCCCTTGGAGATGCGCAAGCGTTTTCGCGAGAAGGGCTGGCAGCGTATCGTGGCGCATCAGACCCGCAACGTGCCGCACACGGGGCATGAGTGGCTCATGAAAGGAGCCTGGTTGCAAGCGTATGGTGAACTGCCCATCGAAAAACCTCTGGTGGGCGTGTTGGTCAACGCCATCATCGGCGAAAAACGCAAGGGCGACTACATTGACGAGGCCATCATTTTGACGCAAGACGAACTGCGCAAGTCCGGCTATTTTGGAGACCACAACCACATGACGTCTTTAACTTTTTGGGACATGCGCTATGCCGGGCCAAAAGAAGCTGTTTTTCATGCGGCCTTGCGGACCAACCTCGGGCTGACCCATCACATGTACGGTCGTGACCATGCGGGCGTCGGAACCTATTACGGCCCCTACGATGCGCACCACCTGTTGGCGAGCGTGAAAGACGAGCTGAACATCACTCCTGTCTATTCCATGAACTGGCTTTATTGCCCGCATTGCGGAGAAATTACCAGCGAAGGGCTGTGCAATCACAAGAGCGAGTGGCAAAAGTTCAGCGGAACCGTCATTCGCAGCATCGTGCAAGATGGCGTCAAACCGCCTCGACTTATATTCCGCCCCGAAGTGTTTGATCTGGTCATGGAATGCGCCGAAAAGTACGGATTCGGCTCTCCGTTTGTCACCGACGAGTACCTGGCAAAAAGGACGCCCGTTTTCACCATTCCACCCTTGGCGGGCTTATAGGAGGTGAGGTCATGACCGAGGAAAAATACCCCATCAACATCTGGGTCAATGAAGAGCGCTATGAAAAGCTCAAAGACGCGGGATTGGCCCACATGTGCGAGGAAATGCTCGCCGGCATGAAGGTCATCCGTGTTTATGCCAACGCGGCACAACGGGACAAAATCCTCAAAGTGTTTCCCACCGCCAAGTTCGATTCGGCAACCACCAAGAGCATCGAGCTCTTGCCACGGCAAGTCAAGGACCAGATCTTTGACAAGGTGGTGGAAAAGAAGTCCGTGGACATCTTGGAAGAATTCCTGAGCGCGTACTAAGGCGTTCACGGCGCGTGTGGGAAATGGGACGGGTTCGTCACTCTTCGCCGACCAACGTGTTCCGGAAAGAGACCGCCGGCGGAAGCCCAAGTTTCCGCCGACGGCCGCCGAGTTTTCACCAGGAATTATTGCCTTAAAGCGTCGCGGTCCTTTCGGCCGCATGCGGTGCGGGTTCGGTCAGAAAGAAGACCACGAGAAGAATCAAGACAGAAAATCGCCGCGTCCCGATGGCTTGAAGAATCTTCTCGGTTCATAAGGGTTTCCTCCAGACGAACAACATCCCTCAAGGTCCACAAGCGGAGTTTTTCAAAGAGTGTTTCCGACAATTCCTGCCAGACCCGTCGAGGGCCGCAGCGTGAAGCTCGAGGACATAGATGAGGGTTGGACACACAAGCCGCAAGGTGTCGGCCCCCTTCGAGGGCCGCAACGATGTCCTCCAACGTGATATTCTCGGGGTCCTTCGCCAACATGTGGCCGCCTTTTCGTCCTCGCACGGTCTTGATGAGCCCCGCCTTTCTCAAAACAAGCGCGATTTGTTCCAGGTACTTCACGGAAATTCCTTGGTCCAGGGCCACATCGGCGATTTGCACGGGAGTTTCTGTGGAGTGCCTCGCGAGAGACATCATAAGGCGGGTCCCATAACGGCTGCGAGTCGATAGGCTGACCATGAGCGTTCTCCTTTCTTTTCGGGATTTCCCGAAGACCGCCACCTTGAATACAACGGAAGCCACCGCGGACTATCCTTTATAAGAGTCACGCATACCGAGAGCTGTTTCAAAAGGCGGAATCAGGATGGGGCATCATCGGCGTATTTTTTCAGTTTGAGCCTCAAGGTTCGCCGGGTGATTCCCAGCCGCCGCGCCGCTTCGCTCTTGTTGCCCCCGGTTTCTTCCAAAACCCTTTCAATGAGATGCTTTTCCATTTCCGCCAGCGTCATGGACGAGACAGGCTCAAGTTCTTCCGGGGTGGCTTTGCTTTCGAGCGATGAAGGATCGGAAGGGGTGGCTCGCTGCAGGTGCAGGGGAAGTTCGGCCTCGGTGAGGTAATCGCTCCGCAACAGAATGACGGCTCGTTCCATGACGTTTTCCAATTCCCGAACGTTTCCAGGCCAATCGTATTTGACCAGAAGGTCCATGGCGCGGGGCGTGATACCCCGAACCGTCCTTTTGTTCTTTGCTGCAAAGGTCTTGAGGAAATGGTCCACAAGAAGAGGAATGTCGTCCTTGCGTTGCCGCAAAGGCGGCACTTCCACGGTGACCACATTGAGCCGGTAATACAGGTCTTCTCGAAAAGCGCCGTATTGGATCATGCCTTGCAAGTCCCTGTTGGTGGCCGCCAGAATCCTGACATCCACGACATGGGGCTGATCGCTTCCCACCCTTTGAATCTGACCGTCTTGAAGCACACGCAGAAGTTTGGCTTGCATGGGCAGGGACAGCTCCCCCACCTCATCGAGGAAAATGGTGCCCCCGTCGGCTTGAGCGAAACGGCCACGGCGAGCCTTGTCCGCGCCCGTAAAGGCCCCTTTGTCGTGGCCGAACAGTTCGGTTTCCATGAGGTTCTCGGGAATGGCAGCGCAGTTGACTTCCACCAGCGGCCCTTGGCTGCGCCGGCTATTGGCATGGATGGCTCGAGCCACCAGACTCTTGCCCGTGCCGCTTTCCCCCGTGATCAGCACCGTGGCTTCGCTGGGCGCCACCAGCGCCAGCAGTTCCACAAGCCGCTCCATGGCGGGACTCTTTCCGATGATTTCCGGCAGGCGCAGGCGGGCCAGTTGTTCCCTCAATTCCTGATTTTCGGCGCGCAGCTGAGTGTACTCTAGCGCCCGATTCAAGGTCAGGCGTAGGGCATCAAAATCCAGGGGTTTGGTCAGATAATCGTAGGCTCCGGCCTTGAGGGCTTCCACGGCCGAAGGAACGGAGGAAAAAGCCGTGAGCACAATCACCGGCAGCGCCGGATTGTATTGGTGGATGCGGCGCGTGGCTTCAATGCCGTCAAGGTCAGGCATGCGCACGTCCATGATCACCGCATCCAAAGGCTGCTCCTGAACCCTGTGCACGGCCGCAAGGCCCCCGTCAGCCTCGTCCACACGATACCCCCAATCGCCAAGAAGGGTAGTGAGCATGAGGCGATGGGCGGGATCGTCATCCACGATGAGAATATGCGGAGGTAAGTCTTTTTTCATGGCCAAGTCTCATCTCCCTTGAGGCGATAGCTGTGTTTCTGTGTCCCACATTTTCTGGGTTGTGAAGGCCAAAACGTCCTTGAACGTGTCCCTTTCGGTAACCGTCCTTAGGAATGATCATCCCCTCTTTCTGAAATGAAGGCCGCCCCCCCTTGGCCTTCGTGGTTCACCGGCCTGTTTAAACTCATCTCTTTTTGCCTTGCATGCGAAAGGCTCGAGGCGTTTTGAGGTATGCGAATGACGAAGCGGGTTCCCTTCGCATCGGATTTGTCCACCACAATATCTCCACCGTGCGCTTCCACGATTTTGTGGACAATGGCCAGCCCCAAACCCACACCGTTGGGTTTGGTGGTGAAGTAGGGATCGAAGACGTGTCCCAGCGCTTCAGGTGCAATGCCCGGCCCTGTGTCTTCCACATCCACGCGCAGTGTGTTTTGGTCCATGGAGGCCCGCACGCTGAGTCGTCCCCCGCGGTGCATAGCTTGAATAGCATTGAGGTAGAGGTTGAGTAAAACCTGAGAAAAACGGTCCGCATCCACTTCGGCTCGAAGATCGGGCGGAGACAGTTCTACGGACAGCTCCACGCCCGCTTGAAGGGCATCTCTTTCCACCAGTTTCATGCTGTGTTCGATGATATCTCGAAGCTGAACGGGCCTTATCTCTAGTTCGGCGGGACGGGCAAATTCGAGCAACTCCGAGATGACACGGTTAAGGCGGTCCACTTCGTGGGTCATGGTTTGCGCTACTTCTTGGGCTGAAGGATCGCCTGCGGCCTTGCGGGCGAGTATCGCCGCAAAACCCTTGATGGAGCTTAAAGGATTTCGAATCTCGTGGGCAACTCCCGAGGCCAGTTTTCCCAAGGCGGCCAGGCGTTCGTGGCGGCGAAGTTTTTCTTCAAGAGTGCGCACGGCGGTCATGTCCGAAAGGAGAAAGGCAAAACCCGCAGGGTTGTTTTCGGCGTCCTGAATCACCGTGGCGTTAATGAGTAAAGGCTTCGGTGTATTCTGGCCCATTTCATATCGAAGATTGTCTTCAATGGGATCTTCCCCTTTTTCCAGACGTTGTCGTAGGCTTTCCAAGGCGGGAATATCCCTGAGGGAGCGCCCGGCTTCCACGTGAGGACCTAAAAGCGACGCGGCTGCCGGATTGGTTCGGCGAATGACACCTTGGCGGTCTGTGGCCACGAGGCCGACGGGCATGCGGGAAAAAATGGCTTCCGTCATGACTTCCATGGTTCGCAGCGATTTTCGAGCCAGTCGATATCCCTGGGCCCAAAAAAGGGCAACGAACCCCGTGGCACCGAGAACGAACAGGATGGCCAAGAGAAGGGCGTTCTGGACCATGTCCTGGCGCATGGCGTCCTGAACGGGCGTCGCGTTCAACCCCACCACAAACCGCAACGGCCCGGCATCAAAAAAAGGATTCGGCCATCGCGTTCTTCGAGGTGGCGCTAAGCCTTGACCGCGGTCTTGCCCATTTTCCACACACGGGGTTCGCGGCTTGGTACCACACCGCGCCCATGGCTCATAGGGCCGCACCACTTCAAAAGCCTTTTTCCCTTGAAAGTCGGTATAGGCATGTCCTGCACGATCCGCTTCAAGGCTCGGGGGAAGCGTTTGGCCCATCTCTTGGGAATTGCTGGAGGCGATGACACGACCCGAGCGATCCACGAGCCGTAGGTAGAGCACGGAAGGCTCTTGCGCCGTTTGTTCCATAAGCATCTGCAATTGGTTGCGTCCCCATCCCATGCGGCCCATCATACCCGTTCGGGTTCCAGCTTCCAGAGATACCTGAAATGTGTGCGCCTGAGCGGACAGTATGGTTTCCATGAACCGCCGTTCGCGATCGGCGTTTCGCAAAGCCACCACCGCCAAAATGACAGCCAAGACCCCCGCGGCGCCCAAGATCAGCCACGGGGAAAGCCACGGGGAATCCATGGTCACCACAGAACGCTTCGCCGGTTTCATCAAGAACCCTTCCCTGGTGAGTCATTGTGCATCCATGAGCACAAGCTTTTCCGTTGACGGGGATTTCACGTCTTGTCCATGGGTTTGAGTATCATATCAAAAATTAGGCCAAGAAAAAGCCCGTGCCGTCTTGCGAGAGGCTCGGGTCTCCTGCATCACTCACCCATTATTCAAATATTCAAAGCTTCGTCTTGGGCTCACCCCCCAGTGCCTTGAACTCTCGTGCGTCATGGCTCATCAGGCTCTCTTTGAGGTGGGTCCTTTTGATCCAGGGGGTAGCGCGGTGGGTTAATGTTACCCATCCAAGGATCAAAAACCTGTGCGGGTCACCCCCCGGCGAGCTGATCGCGATTTTTTTCTTGTGTCGATGGCGGTGAATGCCGAATAAAGGGGTGAAGCATGGAATGAACGATCAATAGGTTCAGCACTCTCGCACAAGGTAGCCTCAAATGAGCGAGATGGGAAAGAGCTCCGGGCCCGCCAACGGCTCTTTTCGTGACGAAGTGCGCCGAGTGATTCGGACGCTGGAAACCTTACCCTCGGCGCCCGCTGTCGCTTCTAACATTCTCAACGCTTTGACCCAAGCACGGCCGGACATGGAGCGAGTGGTCAAGCTGCTGGAGACGGACCAGGGCCTGGCCCTGAAGCTTTTGCGCCTGGTCAATTCCAGCTATTACGGACTTTCCAAGAAAGTGACCACCCTCCACAGGGCGGTGGCGTTGCTCGGTGTGGAGCAGCTTCGATGCATGCTGCTCAGCGTCACCGTTTCCGAATCCCTCATCAAGGAATTGCGGCGCAGGGCACGAAAGGATCAGCAGGCTCTGTGGGAGCATTCCCTGGCGTGCGCAGTGTGTTGTGAATTGTTTGCGGAAAAGGTGCTGCCCAAGCGGTCCTCGGAAGCTTTTGTTTTGGGGCTTCTGCACGATGTGGGAAAACTGCTTTTTATGGAATGTGCTGCGGAGACTTATCGGGAGGTGGAACAGGCTGCCCGGGACCGGGGTGTGGCCATGGCCGAGGCGGAACAGGACCTTTTGGGTGTGGATCATGCCACGGTAGCCCGCTGGCTTGCGGAAAAGTGGGGCCTCCCGCCCATCCTCACTTTTCCATTGTGGTGGCATCACCACAGTCCGGATGTCCTAAGCTTGATGGACGTTGCGGACTCAGAGATTCGAGACTTGAGCCTTCTGGTGAACCTTTCCGACCATGTGGTCCATGAACTCATGGCGGACGCGGTGGCCGTGGAACAGTTCCGCAGTCCCGACCCGGCTCTCCTAGATCATTTCGGGCTCTCCCTCTCCGACTGTGATCAGATCAAAAGCCGCATCGCCAAACGTTATAGCGCCAGAACCGCACTGTTGGACTTTGAGCAGGATGAGTTGTCTTTCTATTTCAGCGCCCTTCAGCGGGCCAATCAGCATCTGAGTCGAATGGCATCCCGGGGGGTGCAACTGGAAAGCGCGCGCCGTTCAGAGCGGGAGAGGGAAGCCTTGGATGCTTTGGAGGCGGTGCTGCCTGCTTTAGCGGACATGCCCACCATGTTGGAAGAAGCGGCACAGCGTGTGGCGAAAATCTTGGGCGTGGATCACGGCGTCGTCTATGTGTGGGACGATGCAGGCCCCACACTTTACGGATCCTGGTGGAAAACCGACCAGGTTCCGCGCCCCTTTGCCTTGTCCAAGGAGGGAGGCAACGGCCGGGAAGTGCTCAACAGCATGCCCCTGGCAATGCGCCAGCTTCTCAGCGGGTTTCGCAAACGCTACAGCTTTACGGCGGGTGGAGCGGTCATGGACCGTCGCGTGCAATATCATCCGCCCTATATCGCCCTGCCCATGGTTGTGGACGATCGGGTCGTGGGGGAAGCCATTTTGCATGATCAAGGCCTGCATGACGAGGAAGTGCACGCGGCGCGTCCCCTTGCCGTTTATGAAAAAGTGGGCCGTGTGCTCTCATCCGCCGTGCGCCAGATACGACTGGTGGAACAATCCCGGGACCTGAATGATAAGCTTTCCGCCGCTCTGGCGCAAGCAGGCCGCACCATGAAAGAACTTCGAGAAGCGCAGGCGCGCTACCGTGACGAAAAAGAACGCCTTGCCGTCACGCTTCAAAGCATCGCCGAAGCCGTGATCGCCACGGATACGGAAGGCCGGGTGGTTCTTTTCAACGAGGCGGCTTCCAAACTCACCGGATGGGATGCCCAGAACGCTGTGGGAAAGCCGGCCGAAGAGTTGTTGCAGCTCCGCACGGCGGCCGAAGAACCTTTCTCGAACCCGGTGGCGGCGGTTCTGGAAAAAGGCGGCCCGGTGGAATATGCGAACGAACTGGCTGTGATCACTCGAGATGGCTCCCGGCGACCTGTTGCTCTGTGCGGCGCACCCATCATCGATGAAGAAGGCCGAAGTGTGGGGGTCATCTTCGCCGTTCGCGACCTGACGTATCAAAAGAAGATGGAAACGGAGGTCCTGCGCGCTCGAAAATTGGACTCCCTTCGGATTCTTGCCGGAGGCATCGCCCATGACTTCAACAACATCTTGATGGGCATTTTGGGCAATCTGAATCTCGCGCGCATGTTTGTCAACGAGCCTGAGAAGCTGGAATCTCGACTGACCGAAGCCGAAAAAGGAGTGCACCGCGCCAAGGAGTTGACACAGCAGTTGCTAAGCCTGGCCAAAGGGGGTGTTCCTACCAAGAAAACGGCGGCTATGGCCTCTCTTCTTCGAGAGGGGGCCAATTTTGTGCTCTCAGGATCCAACGTCAAGGTGCATTTCAGCCTTCCCGAGGACTTGTGCCCCGTCGAGGTGGATGTGGCTCAGATGCATCAGGTGATCAGCAACCTGCTGATCAACGCCATGCAGGCCATGCCCGAGGGAGGGACGGTGTGGATTTCGGCAGAAAACGTGGAAGTCACCGAGGATACGGGCTTGCCTTTGTCCAAGGGAACCTATGTGCACGTGGCATTTCGCGACGAAGGGACAGGCATCAAGGCCGAATACCTGGACCGAATTTTCGACCCGTACTTTACCACCAAAGACCGCAACAGTGAGAAAGGCACAGGGCTTGGCTTGGCCATTGTCTATTCGGTCATGAAGCGCCACGGCGGATGTGTGACGGTAGAATCGCAGGAAGGCAAGGGAACGGTGTTTCACCTGTACCTTCCCGCATCGGATGCCGTGCCGCCATCGGCCAAACACGACTCCACGCCCCTTCAGACAGCTCAGGGCCGCATCTTGGTCATGGACGATGAGGAATCGGTGCGAAACATCGTGCGCGAAATGCTGACGCACCTGGGTTACGAGCCGGACGTGGCTCAGGAAGGTCTTGAAGCCATCAAGAAATATGAAGCGGCCTTGAAACAGGAAAGGCCCTATCACGCGGTCATTTTGGACCTCACCGTTCGTGGCGGCATGGGAGCCCGGGAGACTCTGGAAAAGCTTCAAACCCTGGACCCGGAGGTCAAGGCCATCGTCTCCAGCGGGTATGTTCAAGATGAAATCGTCAATCGCCACGCGGAATTCGGCTTTGCGGCCGTTATCACGAAACCTTTCACCATTCGAAAGCTTGCGGAAACCCTGCAGAGGGTGGTGCACAAAAAGGATCAGCGTCGTTGTGTTAGAAGAAACGTGCAGCATTCTGTGACGGTGGAACTGGCGGATGCCTCCTTTTTGGCCAAGACTCTGAACCTGAGCGAGGAAGGGGCGCTCATTGACTCCAATGTGCCGGTCAATCCTGAAGCAGTGGTTTCTGTGAACGTGAAACCGGAACATGAAGAACCAAGGCGCCTCAGGGGCCGGGTTGTGTGGTCTCGTGTGCGCGCCATGAACGGGGATGGAGCATCGTATCTGGTGGGCGTGCATTTTGACAACATCTCCGAAGAAGACAGAGAATACGTGCGCGGGCTCATGGGGCTAGAATCCTAACAACCCATGGGTACGATCTACATCAAACTCACCATGACGGCGGTATTGTGGGGTGGCACTTTTATTGCCGGAAGAATGATCGCCGGTGAGGTGCCGCCGTTTTCTGCCGCTTTTCTGCGTTTCGTGTGGGCTTCTGTCTTTCTTTTTGGATCTTTTTTAAGGCGCGGCCGTTCGATGTCTTTTCCTTTGAAACACTGGAGTGCTTTTCTGGTTTTGGGGCTGACGGGAATCTTTGCCTATAACGCTTTTTTCTTTTCCGGCCTCAAACGCATTCCTGCAAGTCGTGCTTCTTTGATCATCGCCTGCAATCCGGCCATGATCGCCCTTTTTTCCGCCATCCTTTTCAAGGAACACCTGGGAGCGAGGCGATGTGGAGGAATTGCCCTTTCGGTTTTGGGGGCCGTGATCGTCATTTCCAGAGGCCATCCCTGGAGCCTATGGCACGGGGGTATTGGTGTGGGCGATCTATTGATTTTAGGCTGCGTGGCCAGCTGGGTGGCCTATTCCTTAATGGGCAAAAGGGTCATGAATGCGGTTTCTCCGGAAATCGCCGTGGCCTATTCATGCCTTGCGGGTACGGCACTTTTGGCGATTCCGGCCAGCGCCGAACGCGTTTGGTCTCATCTGTGGACGTTCAGTTGGACATCATGGATCGGTATGTTTTACCTGGGTTTTTTCGGATCGTTCTTGGGATTTCGCTGGTATTATGAAGGCATTCAGGCCATCGGGCCCGCCAGGGCCGGGGTTTTTATCAACCTGGTGCCGTTGAGTGCCATGGCGATGGCCGTCCTTTTTCTGGGCGAGCAGGTGGAAGCCTCCCTGATTGTGGGTGCCTTGGCCATTTGCCTCGGTGTGACCCTCACCAACCGAGCCTAATTTCTTCATCCCCACGCCCTCTGTGGTGCTTTTTTCGCCAGCCTGCACCATGCCATCTCCGCACGGGCAGGCTTGTTCCCAGAGAAAAAACCGTCCGGATCGCCCGCCGTGCACCTTTACCCACGGTCTTGTGCGGGTCTGCGGAACGCCTTGAAAAAATGCTTCGGCCCCCTTTTTTTTACGGGCGCCTTGGTCAAAAATGAAATAAACCATTTGGCGTGACTGGCACCCACGACGGCATTGAACACCACCGGACCACAAAAGCCAACGGCTGGGGAGGCACCGATGCACGGCGACGCAGCGTCAACAATCAGAAATATTCTGGTGGTCGATGACGATCCCAGTGTCTTGGAACTCATGGGCGAAGTGCTTAGAGGCGAAGGGTGCAACCCCCTTTTGGCCTCGAATCCCATGGAAGCTTTGACGCTGGCCGAAAGCAAGGAGTGTTCCCTGGCCTTTTTGGACATTGAACTTCCGGGCATGAACGGCATTGAACTGACGGGGCGGCTTAAAGCGAAAGATCCTCACCTGGATGTGGTTATCATGACCGGTTACGGGACTCTTGAAAACGCAGTGCAAGCCATCAAGATTGGCGTGGCCGATTTCATTCGCAAGCCGTTCAGCATAGAAGACGTCTTCATGTGCCTTCGACGACATTGGGAAAGACAGGCATTTCGAGAAAGGATTCGTCAGGCCGAGCAGCGCTATGCGGACCTGGTGCAACATGCGCCCATGATGATCTTTTCGCTGCGAAAGGATTTTGGCCTGGGCTTTGTCAATCGAGCGTGCCGCACGGTATTGGGTTTTGATCCTTCGGAAGTGGTGGATCGAGCAGGGTGGTTATTGGAGCGCGTGGTGGAGGAAGATCGCGATCAGTTTGCCATGCATGTTCGAGGGGTTTTTGAAGGTCTGGGGGATGCCGGATTTTTGGAATGCCGGCTCAGGCATCGCGAAGGCCATGTTTTACATTGCCTAATGAAGACCTTTGTGCCTGCCGCTTCGGCAAAGCTTGAACGCCTCAAGCAATTGGAAGGCATCGCCGTGGACATTACGGACCGTGTCCTTCTAGAAAAGGCCCTTGTTCAAAAAGAAAAGCTCAAGACTTTAGGGGCCGTGGCGGCGGAAGTGGCCCACGAGATTCGAAACCCCTTGGTGGCCATCGGCGGCTTTGCTCGGCGATTGCACAGTCGCTATCCCGAAGCGTCGGAAGCCGCCATCATTTTGGACGAATGCCGAAGGTTGGAAAGGATTCTGGACCGCATTCGAAACTATCTGTCCCCGGTGGACATTTCCTTAGGCAAACACGCTGTGGAAGAGATTCTGCACCGCTGCAAGGAACTCATGGGCCTGGAACTGGAAAGAAAAGGCATGCGGTGCCGACTGGAGGTGGAGCCCGGTTTGGAGCCGCTGTCTGTGGATGCCAACGCGCTGCTGCAAGTTTTTATCAATCTGGTCCGAAACGCCATTCATGCCATGCAGAAAGGCGACGAACTGGTGGTGCGGGCTTACCGCAGCGCTCAGTACGTGATGATTCGTTTCCAAAATCCATGTCGTAAACCCGTCGCCATACATCCCGATGCTTTGTTCCTCCCCTTTGACGAAGGGGGACAGACCATCGGTTTGCCTCTGAGCTACCGACTGATTCGCTCCATGGGAGGCGTCCTCAATTTTTCTTGGGAAGAACCGTATGCCGTCTTCACCGTCTCCTTGCCGAGATTCCAGGAGCGGGAAGCCGAGTCTTACGACTCGCGTTTGACGCCGGCGGAAGCGACAAAACGTCCCTGAAAGCCCTGTTGTTTATGGCCCATGCACTGTTGCTCGAGAAGGCCTTTCCCTCGGTTTCTGCTGGGCTTTCACGTCGCGTTAGTTGTAGTTGATGGCGCTGATTTGCATGAGCTGGTCAAAGGAATGAATGGCCTCGATGCGGCGCACCGTGCCGGTTTTGCCGCGCATCACCACGGAGTAGGTGATGGCGCCTGGGCCCGTGAAACGCACTCCAGAAAGAAAGTCGCCCCCGCTGATGCCGGTAGCCGCAAAAAAGACATCGTCGCTTCGAATCAAATCCTGTGTGCTGAGCACCCGTTGCAAATCGTAACCTGCCTTGAGCAGGGCCTCCTTTTCCGTGGCCGATTGGGGGTCCAAGCGCCCAAGCATTTCACCTCCCACCACCTTGATGGCCGCGGCCGCGAGGACACCTTCAGGCGTCCCGCCTGTACCCATCATGACATCCACGGAGGTTTCCGGCAGCACGGCCATGAGGGCTCCGGCCACATCGCCGTCGGTATGAAGTTGAATGCGGGCACCGGCCTTGCGAATGTGGGCGATGAGTTCTTTGTGGCGCGGTTTGTCTAAAACAAAGACGGTCAAGTCATTCACGTCTTTTCCCAGGGCCTTGGCAATGTTTTTTAAATTTTCTTCGGGAGAGGCGTCCAGGTCGATGGCATGGCGTGCCGCCGAAGGCACGACCAGTTTGCTCATGTAGAATGCGGGACCTGGGTTAAACATGGATCCCCGTGGCGCCATGGCCACCACGGAGATGGCATTGGGTCGACCATAAGCCAGCAAGCGCGTGCCTTCGACAGGATCCACGGCCACATCCACCTTGGGTCCTCGACCCGTACCCAACTTCTCCCCGTTGTACAGCATGGGGGCCTTGTCCTTTTCCCCTTCGCCGATCACCACAACACCGTCAATATCCACCGCGTTGAAGCTCAACCTCATGGCGTCCACGGCGGCCTTGTCTCCAGCTTTGCCATTCCCACGGCCAAGCCATCGCGCCGCAGCCAGGGCGGCAGCTTCCGTGACTCGAACCAGATCAAGTCCCAAATTTCTTTCTGGGGCTTCCGTCTGCATCATCGGCTCCTTGCAAGAATCTTCTTGAAACATCCTCTACGACTTAACCATCCACGCCAAGCCCTGGAGCAACCCTTTGCTCTCGGTTCCCGCCAGATCGATGGCCCCGGCAGGGCATTCCGCGACGCACAAGCCACAGCCGCGGCAGGCTCCTGGATCCACCGACAAAGGCCCTAGGGGCGGCACCTGGATGGCCTGGGCCGGACACACAGCGGCGCAATTGAGACAGCGGGAACACCGGCCGGCATCGATGGCCGCCACAAAAGCAGGGCGCCGCACAAGTCCTTGGCGATATACGGCCAGCATCTTAGACGCTGCAGCATTGCCTTGCACCAAAGCCTCTGCAAGGGTCTTGGGGGAATGGCATTGACCGGCAATAAAAATGCCCTCCACAGCGGTTTCCACAGGCGCCAGTTTCACGTGCCGTTCCATGAAAAACCCTGCTGCGCTGAGGGGCACTCGAAGAATGGAGGCCACGTGCTGGTTTTCGGGGCTGGGCACCGTGGGTGTACTGAGAACCAGAAGGTCTGCGCGTTCATGATAGGAACAGTCCGTGTCGGGATCGACCCAATGCACATCCACCGTGGAGCGCCGGCCGAAGCGTGTGGGTTCTACGCGCGGAGGTCGCTTTTCATCGTAACGCAGGAACTGAATGCCCACGCGACGGGCATTCTGGTAGCTGAGTTCCGCTAGGCCGTAAGTGCGCATATCGCGATGAAGAATGGTGATGGTCACATGCGGAAAGCGTTCGTGAATTTCCAAGGCATGGGCCACGGCTTGCTGGCAGCAAGATCGACTGCAGTAGGGGCGTTCATCATTTCGCGAACCCGCGCATTGGATCATGAGCACGCGGCGAGCCTGCCGCAAATCCAAGCGGCCTTCATCCATGGCCGCCGCCAGTTCCGACTGGGTCATGACCTGGGCAAGGGTGCCGTATCCGTAAAGGTTTTCCGGCTTCCAAACCTGAGCGCCCATGGCGATGAGAATCGTTCCAAATGTTTCTTTGACCTTTTCGACAAGCGCATCCGTTCCAGAATCGTGCCGGTGCAGTTCCACCTGAAAATGGCCCAAGCTTCCTCGACAATCCACAAGACGCGTGTTCCTAAGAACGCGAATCCGAGGTTGCGTGCGAATGCGGCTGAGAAAATGCCGGTACAAACGGTCCGGGCGGATGTCCATCTTGCCGAAATAAGCCTGAGTCAGGCGACCGCCAAAGACATGTCCCGATTCGGCCACCAGAACCTGAATGCCGTTGTCCGCCAGGCGCAGCGCGGCGGTGAGCGCCGCAGCGCTGCTTCCTAAAACCAGCGCGGATGGTGTGATGGGAATTTCGATGATCCGTGCGGGCTGCGCGGCGCTCATCTGCGCAACCGTTCCGGTCACAAGCGCCTTGGCTTTTTCCAAAGCTTTTTCAGGGAAGTCCTTGTGCACCCACGAGCATTGTTCGCGGATGTTGACCATGCGCACGTAGCCTGAAGGTAGTCCCGCCTTGGCTAAAACTTCTTGAAATACGGGAAGGTGGCTTCGAGG
Source organism: Desulfosoma caldarium (assembly GCF_003751385.1). Taxonomy (NCBI): domain Bacteria; kingdom Pseudomonadati; phylum Thermodesulfobacteriota; class Syntrophobacteria; order Syntrophobacterales; family Syntrophobacteraceae; genus Desulfosoma; species Desulfosoma caldarium. Next base: position 408,661 of record NZ_RJVA01000012.1, read on the forward strand.
AGAACAGGCCGCCACGACGACGCGGTTCAAATGCTTTTCCTGAATGATTCGCGCCATGCGCGTGGTGGCATCCGTCGCACAGGAGAATAGGTTTTCTGTGGCATAGGCTACCTGAGGGAGCTTCTTTGCCCAGTGAATGAGCTCGCCCGTATCGATGACACCGGCAATGTTGGTCCCGCATCGACACACGAACACCCCGATGCGCAGGGGTTCTTCTCGGTCCATTCGATCTGAGTTGGTTCGAAGGGATTTGGCGGCTTTAAGGTGTTCCCTTGAAGGACCATCGAGAATCTGAGGAACAGGCCACAATGCCTTTCGCGCTTCGCTTCCCGCAGACAATCGAGCACTGGCCGCCACAGCCGCGGCGTACGCTTCCTGCACCGTGGACGGAATGCTCTTGGGGCCCAGAAAAGTGCCGCAGGCATACACGCCGTCTAGGGAGGTATGCACCGTGTGGTGCTCCTTGATGCGAACAAAACCGTAAGGGTCCATCTGCAGGCCGAGGCTTTGGGCCATCGCCACGGCTTCCCGCGACGGGCGCATGCCCATGGCCAGCACGACCAGGTCCGCTTCCGTATGCCAGGAAAGACCACCATGAGCCGCCCAGACCTCAACGCCGTCACCTTTTCCTTTGGGAACAATGCGGGCCACCTTGCCATGGACCACGTGAACCTTTTCCAATGCCTGAACCCGTCGAAAGAATGGCTCACAATCCCTTCCGTGAGCCCGCACGTCCATGGCGCACAGCGTGATGCGTTCCACGTGGGAAAGGGAAGCCGTGATTTGAATCTGTTTCAAAGCCGCGGCGCAGCAGTAATCGGAACAATAGGGCACACCACGCTCGGTATCCCTGGATCCCGCGCACTGCGCAAACACAATGCGCCGAGGCGGCTCGGCCAACCCTGAAGGATGTAAAACGCCGCGCGTGGGACCTGTGGCACTGAGAAACCGCTCCAGCTCTAGATTGGTCAGCACATGTGGAGATTTGACCCAATGAGGATCGTGAAGGTCTTGGGGGCCTAACAGTTCAAAGCCCCCAGCGAGAATCAAAGCGCCCACCTGAAGCTGAAGCGCTTTCGGCCGGTCCGTGAAATGGATGGCCCCTGTGGGGCACACGTCGGCGCATCGGGAACATGTTTTGCCCTGAAAATGCCAACAGACCGTGGGGTCAATGGCCGGAACGGCGGGATACGCTTGAGGGTAAAGGGTTCGAATGGCCTTGGTCAGGCCGAGGTTCAGATTGTAGGGGTCGGGTCTTTGGGCAGGGCAGGCACGCTGACAGGTGCCGCAGCCGATGCACTTGGACGCATCCACATAGGTGGGCTCCAGGATGACAGAGCAGATAAAAGAGCCTGCATAGCCTTCCACACGATCCAGCCGCGCCCGTACCAACACGCGAATTTTCGGGTGGCGTCCCAGGGCTAGAAGCCTCGGGGATAAGATGCATAGGGAACAGTCCAGGGTGGGAAACGTCTTGTCCAGCTGGGCCATGTGACCGCCCAAGGCGAGATCTCTTTCCAGAAGGACCACTTCATGCCCCAGGTCGGCAGCCTGCAGCGCCGCGTGCATCCCGGCCACTCCCCCGCCCAGAACCATGATGGTCTGGTGCGGCCCGGCGTCTGCGCGTTCCTGTCGGCACCCCCCCCTAACCATGCAGGTCCCTCAACACGTCTTGAAGCCACGCGTCCATATCGATGGTTTCGCCGTCGGGAATGTTCAGGGCACGCTCGATGAGCGCGCAGCGTACGGCCGCCAAACGCCCTTCCAGCGCCCGCAATCGATCTGCTTTAACTTCGCTCACGAAGCCGTCCCGGACGGCCATATATGCCAGGGCGGCGTTGATGTCCGCAAAGCGCACGCCCTGAGGGCAATAAAAAGAGCATCGGTGGCATCGAAGGCACAGCCAGATCTTGGAAGAGGCCAAAACATGAGGGCGCAGGCCCAGGCGAATCCACTGGATGATGCGGGCCGGACTGAACTCTTCATCGACGGCACTCACCGGACAGCACCCGGTGCAGGTGCCGCACTGATAACACAGCGACAAAGTTTCGCCCCCCGGAGCGGCCATGACTTCTTCCGCAAAACCCGCATCGCCGGTCAAAAGCTCCACCGTCACGGCCTTTTTCCCATCGCTCGCTTCCATGAGGCTCGCCTCTCTTCCCCTTCACACCAAGACAATGGCCTGCGTCGGGCAATGATCCTGACATTTGGTGCACTTGTCCGCAGCCTGTAACAATCGAGTACACAAGGTCTCGTCGGCCAGCATGACCCGACCGTTGACGATGCGCAGCACGACTTTGGCCGTCGAATAAGGACCCTTGCCTTGACGACTTTCCGGGTCATTGGCGGCATTGTATTCGCACACAATGAGGCAGATGCCGCAGCCGCTGCACTTGTCGGGGTCAATCAGATGCCCCGATTTAGCTCGAGCCGCCAGGCTCGCCAAAATCTCGGCCAAAGCTTCCCTTTGGGTCGCGTAGGCGTCTTCCTGAAGCACCGGACACTCCTGAGGGGTCAAGTCCCCCGACAGAAGAAAGGCGGCAAAGTCGGCGCAGGTCATGCCGCACATTTGGCAGTCCGTTTTGGGAAGGTGTTCAAGAATTTTTTGCTTCATGAACCTACGATCCCGCGGGCTTTTCGGTCGCCTTTACACAAAGCGCTCATGATCCATGCCGTGCAACCAAACGGATTAAAGTTTGTGGGCGCAAACTCAGTCCCTCGAAAATAGGATGCAACAACCCCTGGTCCATCTCTGTTTGTTCTGGGCCTTTTTTTGATTCAAGCTCGGATCGAAGCATGCGATGCCCAAGGGAGGCGTCATAAACCAGTCTTCCCTTCACGTAAAGCCGCTGGCACTGGCTGAAAGTTTGAGCCCAGCCGGCCGGTGTGTCGTCTTCCGGCTGTGGATATAAGGCAACATCGGCTTGAGCGCCGGGGCATAGGTGCCCTCTGTCGGCCAATCCCAAGGCCTTGGCCGCATGGACTCGCGTGGCCGCCAGCCACTCCCGCACGGTCCAGCACTTCAAAACGGCATGGACCAGCGCTTTCCAATCCTGGACGAGCGCCAGGTTGGCTTGGCGACACGAAAAAGCCCACCCCTTTTCCATGGCATGAGCCATAAGGGCCAAGGCAACCTCGTCGCTTTGAAAATCTTTTTCCGGCAAAGGTTTGGCCTGAAGAAACACGAACGTTCCCACGTCCCAGACGAATCCTTGGATGCCGGAGAACTCATCGCCCCACGTTAGCTGAACACCCTTCTCCGGCCACGAGAGGCCGAGATCCCCTTGCATGCCGGACTGAACAAGCCGGGAGACGGTCTCAGACGCTGAAAGGTGTTCCTGGTCCAAGCACGCCGCGATCCGCTGCCCATGAAACCCGGATATCGTGATATCCGCTTCTTCCTCGAGAAGGGCCTTTGCGGGCATCATGAAAGGCCCCGAAAGGGATGCACAGGCAATACGAAGAAAGGGAAGGAGCTCCTTAGCCGATTTTTCCCGATGTTTATAGACTTCGTTTCGAAACCGAAGCCGGGGTTCGGGAAGATACAGTCCTCGCAAACCCAGAGCACGGCACACATGATCCATGGCGCGGCCCACGCTTTGCGCGTCCTGGGCTTCGATCCATGGCGTGAGATCATAGAGGGGTAGACACAGCCCGATGGAGACATTGAGGGGCGAGAGCTGAGCCCACGCGTTATGCGCCAGGCCCGCGTGTTCCACCGTGACCCAACTTTCGTGAACGTGGCCGAAGCCTCTTTGAGCATACCGAAGAGCTAGGGTCTCGGCGTCGGGAAAGAGCCCTCTAGCCCGTAGAGACCACACGCCGGGAAAGGCCACATGAGCGGCGCAATCCAGCGCAGCCGCCGTCACCACCAGACCTGAAGCGTCCACCACTTCGTCCACATGGGATACCTGGTCCAGCGGAATGATTCTGTCCCCGCACAGGGCAATGTCTTGAATTTTTCCTTCACAGCCCAGAGCGATATCATAGACGGTGCCGGATTGAAGGATCCGTGTTTTCAAGGGGCTCTATCCTTCATGGCGATAGATCAAACAGGTCCTGCATCATGTCTTTATCCGAGGGCAGATCGCGGTCCCACAGCTTTTCTATGTAAAGCGACACCCCGTCCATTCGAACAGCGGAACCGGAAGCATCCAAACCCTGCAGCCCTACGGAGACCACCACATCGGCTTCGGCCGTGGTCATGGTCTCGTAGGCGGAAACAGCCAAAACAGGAATGCGGTGTTGCCGAACGGCCTGCCTTTGCTCTTCCGTCAGAAACCAGAAACAGTCGCCGGACAAGGCCAACAGCACATCGCCGGGCTTCGGATTCCAACCGTGTAGGTCACCTTGAAGGTGCCACAAAGGGTTAGCCAAGCCGGCGCAACTCAAGAAAGTAAGCAAAACCCCCCCACTATTGAAATCGGTCGGTAAGGGCAAAAGAAACGTGGGCGCTGACGCGCCTAAATCTTCCACCCAGGAGGCCAGGCCCTCCAGGACAGCCGCACCGTGCGCGTGAAACAAAGGCCCTCGACCCAAAAAAAACACACGATACCGACACCTTTCCAGATCCTTGAGCAAGGCCGTCACATCTTTAGAAGGAATGCCCGCCATCGAGCCCACAGGCTGGCCGAGACTCGCTTGGTGTAAAGCCCGAAGAAAGGTCGTTTCCCCATCCTGGGAAATCGACAGCAGCTTGGTGACGCGAGCCATTTCCGTGCTTTGAATGTCCACGGTCCACCCCGCACGATCTTCCGCCCCCCTTTCGGTGAATCGTCCCCGTGGAAAAAGGGCATAGCGAGCAAGAAGTCTGGGGGTACTTCGCAAGGGGTTGGCTCCCCAAAAGAGCACGAAGTCCGCGTGGTTGCGAACGCATTCCAGAGTGGTCGTCGGCGGTGAGTGCCGGCGATAAAGGTTCACAAAGGCTTCCAAAACAAGGCCGTCCGATGGAATCCACAGCGTTTGGTACCCGCGGAGCCCTTGCATGAGAAGGGCCAAGGCTTCCACGGACATCTGGCTCAACCCGTAGACCACCACGCGCTGCGCATGAAACAGATGATCACGACATTCGGCGATGGCTTCCTGCCTCTTTATGGCCTGACGGCGATGAGAGCCCAGCCTTCGATAGGTGCCACAGCGAGCTCGAGGGATGGACACACTAAATTTTTTCCATCCCAAAAACCGAGCGGCTCCCCAGGCGCACGCATTCATGGTTTCCACGACGCGGCCGTTTTCCACCACGACATCGATGTCGTCGCACAGGCAACTGCACCCGCAGCACACGAGAGAAGAAAAAACGGCTCTTTCCGTCATGGCGTGTCGCTCATTTTCGGCTCCCTGGTGATGTGCCGCAGCCATTTGGCGGCCTGCACCGCCGCCGCAGACGCTTCGGTGACGGTTTGCGTGATATCCCTGGGGCCGTGGCATCCTCCCACAAGAAAGATGCCGGGAACCGTGCTGTGAATCTGGCCTCCCCAATAGAAAGCTTCCCGGTAAAACCCATCACGATCTCTTTGCGGCGCCAAACGCATAACCCATCGTGAATCCGCGTTGGGTGCCTGGACCCCCAAGGCCAAAACCACCAAATCGGCTTCGAGGGTTTGGCTTTCAGGGTCCAAGGCCGTTCGATAATGCACCGTCAACGGTCCGTGGGCTTGCGTCCGTTCCACGCGGTCCGGAAGGGCTTTCACGAAACGCACACCCCGTTCGCGAGCCCGCACCAGAAGGCTTTCAAAGCTCTTGCCCGCCGTGCGAATGTCGTTGAAAAAAATGGTCACGTGCGCGTTCGGTTCATGTTCGAGGACGAGCATGGCTTCCTTGATACTTGCCGTGCAACACGTCACGGAACAATAGGGAAGGAATCGGTGGTTTCGAGAACCGGCGCATTGAATGAAAGCCACCGATGTGGGTCTCGACCCGGAAGGGGTGATCAGAGCGCCTTGGGTGGGCCCCGTGGCGCACACCAGGCGTTCGAATTCCATGTTAGTGAGCACTTCCGGAAAACGACCGTATCCGTAGGAGCCGAGGCGGGCCGCGTCGAAAAGGCGTGCCCCTTCCGAAAGGATGATGGCTGCCGCATGAAGGCGGCTGATTCGAGGTTTCTCGTCCAGGCGTATGGCTTCCCGTTCACATGCCTTCACGCACAAGCCGCACTCGATGCAATAGGCTTTTTCGATGGCGGCGCGCAAAGGGACCGCCTGCTCAAAGACGATCCCGATAGCTTTTCGAGGCCGAAGGCCGGCGTTCCAAGCACTGGGCACAATGACAGGGCACACTTCGGCACACGCACCGCATCCCGAACACAGCGTCATGTCCACGTAGCGTGGGCGATGTTCGATTTCTGCCAGAAAATGACCAGGGCGCCCGCTGATTCTTCGGACTCGACTGGAAGCCCAGACGGTGATGTTGGGATGGGACGCCGTGTCGACGAGACGAGGTCCCAGAATGCAGATGGAACAGTCCAGCGTGGGAAAGGTTTTATCCAGTCGAGCCATGGCGCCGCCCAAAGAATCCTCCGCTTCCACCACGGTGACCGGAATGTTCATCCCGGCAAGGTCCAAAGCCGCTTGACAGCCTCCCACGCCGCCGCCCACCACCAAAACACGTCGAGGAGCCTTGTCGCCAAGGGGGCGAAACAAAGAGCGGGCGTTGCCGTGCCCACGAAACGCCGATCCTCGCGACGAGGCGGCCTGTTCCACAGCCCGAAGGCGCGCTTGAATAGCGCCGCAAAGAGCCGGTGCGTCGCGGGTTTCTTTGAGGTCGATCAAGCTCCAGGACAGATTCGCTTCGGCTCCCAAAGTCTGTTCCAAAAGGTCGCCGATCAAAGAATAAGAACAGGCTCCGAGAATGAGCCGTTTTCGGTGCTCTCTCAAGGGCGTCACGACGTCTTGGAGGAAGCTCTGGCGGTCACACAGCGTGTCCACGACGCGTACCGCAAAGCCATCGGCGCGCAATTGCCGAGCGACGAGATCCAGGTCCAAATGCCCGTGTCTTTCCGGACAGCGGCACAGCACAATCTGAACCCCGAAATCTCGGTCATGGATTTCATTGAAACTCTTGCCGGCTGATCCGCTCATGGAATATCCATTTCCGCCACGCTGTTCCGTCTTTTTTCAAAAGACATCGCAGAGCCTATCTCCACGCGTTTAATGGGTGTTTTCCTGACCTGTCGCCTCAATGGGTGCGGTGCCGCTCTCGGTCGCCTGATGGTGCGAATCCGTCACATCGAAGGCCATCTCCTCGGCCAGACGTCGAATCAACTGCTGAAACTGAGGGCCCTCCGTTGCTGAAATCCACTGACAGACAAAGCGATTCGGATCATAGCCTTTCTTGGCCAGGGCTTTTCGAATCCGTGGAATGCGGCTCTCAAAACGCAGGTTTCCTGAAATGTAATGGCAGTCCCCTGGAGGATGGCAGCCGGCTACCACGACACGGCCCGCACCTTGGGCGAAAGCATGGAGCACCAGGGAGACACTGACACGGCCCGAACAGGGCACGCGAACAATGCGCACGTTGGCAGGGTAGGGCAGGCGCGAAACGCCGGCGGCATCGGCACCGGCATAGGCGCACCAATGGCAGCACAGGGCCAGAATCTTTTCTTCCGGATTGTGGGCCAGCGCCGCATCGACAACAGCTTTAAGAGCCTCGGTCGAGTACCCCAAATGGTCGGCCGCCTCTGAGGGACAGGCCCCGGCGCACACACCGCAGCCTTTACACGCCGCCGTTTCCACAAAAGCTTTCAGATTTCCTTGCGCGTCTTCCTGCAAGGACACCGCCTGGTAAGGGCATTCGGTGGCGCACACACCGCAGCCTATGCATCGGTCCTGGTCGATGACGGCGATCATGCCGTCCAATCGTAGAACATCCTGACACAAAAGTTCATAAGCCTTGGCGGCGGCGCCCATAGAGGCCGCCACGGTTTCTCGAACGTCCTTGGGGCCTTGGCAAGACCCCCCCAAGAATACGCCTTCCACGGCCGATTCCAAAGGATGCAGTTTCGGGTGAGATTCCAGCAAAAATCCGTCCGGGCTTGAGGCCAGGCGAAGAGTCGTGCGCAGGGATTCAGCATCGGAACGAGGCCGCAGTCCCACCGCACAGACCAATCGATCGACGGGAACCCGAAAATCTTCCCCAAGAAACTCATCATGCCACGCCACGAGAAGCCTTCCCGATACGTGAGGCTCGACCGCCGTGACTGTGCCGCGATGAAACAGGACGCCGGACCGCCGAGCCAGTCCGTAAAGCGCTTCTTCCTGGCTCTTGTCGTAGAGTCGAATATCTCGGTGAAAGACTCGAACCTCCAGGCCCAGGGCACGGAGGGCCAGGGCTTGTTTCAAGGTCACGGCGCAGCAGATGCGCGAGCAATGGGGATACTCGTCTTCCAGGCGGGATCCCACACACTGAAGAAAAGCAACGGAGCGCACCCCTTGAAGGGCTGAAGGCAAGACTCCTGAATCGCGGGCCTTTGCAGAGAACATCTCTTCCAGCTGTACCGAAGTCAGCACGTGGGGCAGGACCACAAAAGGGTAACGAGATACGTGCGGCTCGTAGGGTTCAAAGCCGGTGGCCACGACGATGGCCCCCACGTCCTCAGTGAAGCGCTCCATGCCGTCGGTTTTCCGCAAGGAGACGGTAAAATGCCCCACGTAGCCTCGAACATCTTCTACGGTGCAGCCTTCAAGGACGCGAATGCGAGGATGGCACAGCGAACGCGTGATCAAAGGCCGAACAAAACACGAAAGGGGGTCAGTTTCGGGGGGGCTTATTCGCCAACGTGCAGCGTGGCCGCCCAGCCTTTCGCTCTTTTCGACCAAAATCACTGGAATACCGCAGTCCGCCAGTTCCAGAGCGGCGCTCATACCTCCGACGCCGCCGCCGATAACCAGTCCACGTCGCGTGACCGGCACTTCACGGTCTGAAAGAGGAATGAGCCGAGAAAGCCGAGCCACGCCCATTAAGATCAGGTCCAAGGCTTTTTCCAAAGCTTCGGGACCGCGATGAACCCAGGAACACTGTTCCCGAATATTGGCCATTTCCAGTAAATAAGGGTTGAGGCCGGCGTGGGCGATCGTCCGTCGAAAGGTCACTTCGTGAAGCCTCGGCGAACATGCCGCCACCAAGACTCTTTCCAAACCGTGGTTGGCTATGTCCTCCTGAATCTCCTTTTGGCCCGGTTCGGAACAACAAAACACGTGGGTCTTGACCACCGCCACGTCAACAACATCGCACACGCGCTCGCGCAGAGCCTCCACGTCGAGGACTCCCGCAATGTTGTGGCCGCAATGGCAGATATAGACACCGATGGCACTCATGGAATGTTTGACCATGCCGTGGACGAACAATCCGGTGCGGATTCCGTCGCGTCGCGCTCAGGGTTCAGGGCGCTTGTGAGAGCGTCTCGGATTCGGTCCCACAAGGGGCTTGCGGTCTCGTGTGACACGAGCACGGCCTCACGCACCACGCGCACGGCGTCTCGATGGCACACATTGGCACACGCCCCACACAGGGCGCAGGTGTCTCGAAGAAGCGTGACACGTCCTTCACGGCGCTCAATGACCTTGACCGGACACACATCGATACAGCGCCTGCAATCTTCCGGGCATCGATTGGAATCCAAGAACACGGTGCCACGAAAAAGAGGCTGTACCTCGATGGAACCGTAAGGGCATAGGTCCTGGCACTGTTCACAGCGCAGGCAGAGAGTGCCATCGGGTGATGTGCCCGTGTGCGTTTCCCGATACACGCCTCGAGGGCAGTTCTGCACACACCGAAAGCAATACTTGGGGCATTCCCCTTGGCGATTTTCCACCAGGCGGCGCTGCTGACGGCACCAATGGTCTTCTTCTTGTTCCAAAACCTCACAGCGGTGGGGGCAACGATCAACGTGGACGCAGAGCTTTTCCGGCAAAGAAGGCAAACCGTCGGAACGGCGCAGGAGCTCTTTGTCATGATCTTTGTAACGCAGCGACACGGCCGACACGGGACACACATAAGAACAGACTTCACATAGAACACATCGATGATGATCCAGATAAATCTGCAGGCCGTGCTCATCCGCATCGATCCGCAAGGCTTCTCGAGGGCAGGCCAGGGAGCAGAGGTCGCATCGAATACAGCGCTCCCGGTCGATGTGCAAAGACAGCGTCACATGATAAAAACGAACGGTATAGTCGATGCGGTGTGCGTCTTCGAGTTTCATGCGCTCGTGTGTGCGTTCCGCCAGAAGAGTGGGCACTCGAAAAAATTCACATTCCTTTTCTTTGTAGCATAGCTGTGGCATCAAATGAAGAGCATTGAGCTCTTCGGTTCTATCTGGTCCGAAGTCAAGGAGTTTTTCATGCCCTACGAGACCATGGTGGTTTCTTTTGAAAAGGCGGACCCTTCCCAGATCGACAAACTGGGGGCTAAGGGAGCCAAACTGGTGGAAGATTTTCAAAATCTTCGATCGGATTTTCCTGGAATGGAACACCGCATCTCCGTTCCCGACGGATTCATTCTGACCACCGACGCCTGGCGTGCTTTTCACGACAACGGTGGATGCCTGCCGGACGGATTGTTTGTGGCCGTGACCATGGCCCTTGCCGACTTGGAACGGCGCGTGGGGCGCCGTTATGGCGACACCAGCGGCCGCATGCCTTTGATTGTCGCAGTGCGCGGCGGCGCTCCCGTGTCCTTGCCTGGGGCCATCAGCACGATCCTTAACGTGGGACTGAACGACGAAATCGTGACCGCTTTGATCGAAGCTGGGGAAGATGAAGGCTTTCTGTTGGGAACCTACCTGGAAGCTCTGCGCATGTACGGCGAAGTGGTGTTGGGAATTCCTTACGAACGCTTTTTTGAAGTGTTGCAAAAATTCCACGTGGGCGATGAGGGGTCCGTGCCTGTGGATGACCTTTTTCCCCTGATTGACGCCTACAAGAAAGTCCTGCTCCAATCCCCTGTGGAAGGATCGGCGCCTCCAATGGAACCGGATCCCCTGCGGCAACTTCGAGCGGCCATTGAAAGCGTGTTCCATTCCTGGATGGCCGAAACGGCCGTGGAAGCGCGGCTCAGCCGAAGTCCCAAGGTTCCGGATGACATGGGCACGGCGGTGATTGTGCAAAGTATGGTTTTTGGGAATCGTGACGACCATGGGTGCCTGGGGGGCGTTCTGTTCACGCGCAACCCGAGAACCGGAGCGGCCGCACCGCTCATCGAGTGGGCGCCCAAGGTACAATGCGACAAGATCGTGTCGGGAAAACTTCGCAAGGAACTCCTGCACAGAAAAGATTTGCAAGAGCGCTTTCCTGACGTCTACGAGCTGCTCATGCTCGTTCGAGATCGCCTGGAAACTCGGGCCAAAAGGCCTCTTGATGTGGAATTTACCGTGGAGGATCGCAAGCTCTACATCCTGCAGCGCCGTCCTTTACGCATGACCTTTTCCGCCACGGCCCGTGCCATGTGGGACTTGGTGGACGAAGGAAAAACCACCATCCAAATGGCTTCGCTCATTATCAACACGGCCCTGGAACAGCCGGAAAAAATGCTTCGCGAAGGCTTTCGAGACTATCGGGTGCTGGCCGTGGGGGAGCCCATCACGGACACGGCGGATCACGGCACCTTGGTTTTTGGAACGGAAGAGGCTTTGGAACTGGCCCGCCAAGGCCGACAGGTGATCATGCTTCGCAAAAGACCCTACGGAGAAACGGATCTGGCCGTCAATCATCCCAACGTGCGGGGCATCATTCGCTGCGACGGCAACGTCACCGGCCATGAAGCCGTCTCCGCCGTGGCCTACAGCAAACCTTACCTCATCAATGTGACGGATGTGCACGGGCGCCCTCTGCTTCTGGTGGATGAAGACCGCATCGAACTCAATCCCGAATGCACCCTGGCCGCCTACATGGGCCGCGACATCTTTGTGGACGGTGAACGCGGCATCGTGGGCTTTACGGAATCCCACGATTTTTTGATGGATCGAAAAATCCGAAAAAAACTCTACGTGGACTGGGAATACCTACGGGAGCAATTCGATCAAGCCGGCTATCACAACCTGGACTATGAGTCTCTGCTAGATATTCATTATCAGATGGAACTGGAGCTGGCCCACTATCAACGCTTGGAAACGCGCATCAAGGAGGGGGACCCGACCGTTTCCGAAAAGGAACTCATGCACGCCTTTGGAACCTACCTGGCCTACATTCCCGAAAGGGACCGTGAACGCACCTTGGCCCTCAAAGACGTCCGAGTGGATCAGTTCGACCTGGGGCCTCCCCTGGTGTATCGAGGACACCGGCTGGGCGAAGAGGTGCTGAAAATCCTCAGAGCCCTCATGCTCTGTACCACGTGGCGCACCCACTGGATTCACGAGATCATGGTAGCCAAGGCCATGGAACGCGGTGAAACCGAAGGGGATGTGATTCGGGACATCTTTATCAAAAACAGGACCATGAGCGTGGTCAAGGAGTTTGAAGCCGAAGGGTTTCATCTCATGCGCGTGCCCCATTACTACTACCTGATCTTTGCCAGTAATTTCGAATATGATCAGGATCTGGACAGCGTACAGGTCAATCCGGGCCTCATGAAGTATGCGGAAAAGGAAGTCCTGGCGCGCCATTTTTTGTCCTATCTGGAGCAAATCAACCCACGATTAAGAAAAAAATTGCGGATCATTCAAGGGGAACCGCCTTTGGGGCAAGGGCATGCGCGGATTGTGAGCATCGGGTTGGCCATTCCCGATGAAGACTTCAATGTGGTGTGTCGGTATTTGCGGACCTATCTGGATCAAACCAAACACGGCTGTCCGATGACCCTTCAAAGCGCCGTGGCCGAAGGGGAATTCGTGGACCTCTATCATGTGGATCCTGGATTTGCACCTTATCCCGAATTTCGCATCATGCGCGAAAAATCCGAGGACGATGCCGGTCAAGAGCCCCTCTATGTGATTGCCTTTGGTCGGTGTTCTTTTGGGGAATTCGACGGGGTCGTCTATGGCCGGAACGAGTACGAAAGACTGTGCCGGCAGGTCCAGGAATTTCAGGCCTTCCTGAAAGCCAAGGGCATGGGGTCGATTGTCCGGCCATGGCAGTTCGAAGTGGACCCGTACCGGCGCCATTCCGTCATTGCGGCCGTAGGAATCCGCATGAAGGCTCGAGACCTACGAAGCGTCGTGTCCGGGCTCAAGGAATTTCTCGGCATCGAAGCCCAAACCGCGACCTGCCTGGAAGATTTATCCACCTGAAAAGCCATCTTCCACCATGCCTAAACCCTTGCCCCTCTCGAACAAGGCTGCCATAGATGCCGGCAGCCTAGACACGTTCTGAGAGGACCGCTCCTATGTCGCTCTAAAACCTCCGTCGATTTTTAACGCGACCAGCGCACCACGGCGGTTCCCCACGTGAACCCGGATCCAAAAGCCGCCAGAAGCAGCATGTCTCCGGCTTGAAGCATGCCGTTTCGGTAGGTTTCATCCAAGAGCAAAGGAATGCTAGCTGCCGTGGTGTTGCCGTAGCGCTGCATGTTGTGAAGAAACTTCTCCTCGGGAAATCCAAGCCTTTGGGCCACCATTTGATTGATGCGCATGTTGGCCTGGTGGGGAATGACGTACTTGATGTCGTCGCCCTTGAGGCCGTTGACGTCGAGAGTGTGTTGAATGACCTCGCACAGGCGCGTCACCGCATGCTTGAAAACGGTTTTGCCATCCATTTGAGGCCAAATGTCTGCGCTGGCTGCGGTTTTTTCGGAAAGGTAGGGCTTTTTTGAAATGTCCCAGATATCCATGCACAGAGCGCGGGCGAAGCGGCCGTCGGCATGGAGTTCCGTGTACAGAACACCGCGGTCCGAAGAAGGGGAGGGGGAAAGCACCACGGCAGCGGCACCGTCTCCAAACAGCACGGTCACATCGCGACCTCGGTCAGAAAAGTCCAAAGCGCTGCTGTGAACTTCCGAGCCGACGATCAATATGTTACGGTAAATACCGGCGCGAATCAGGGCGTCGGCAACCGTCAGCGAATACAGGAATCCGGTGCACTGATTGCGCACATCCAAACAACCGATGGGGCCCGTGCCCAGTTTGGGCTGCAGGTAACACGCCGTGCCGGGAAAGTGGTGATCGGGGCTGAGGGTGGCAAGAATGAGAAAATCGATGTCCGCCGGCGTCATCTGCGCGTCGTCAAGGGCTCTGCGGCAGGCTTCCAGAGCCAGATCCGAGCACTTGATCCCTTCGTCGGCGTAGCGACGTTCTCGAATGCCCGTTCGAGTCTGAATCCATTCATCGCTGGTGGTCATCATCTGCGCCAGGTCGTCGTTGGTAACCACTTTCGGCGGAACGTAGCTACCGATGCCGGCAATGGCGCTGCGGATCATAGCCCCTCCTTTCTTTGTCGCGTTCTGGCACCAGGCCGTGGTTGTGAAACCCTTCAGCCCATCCACCGCCTCGAGGCACCGCTGCAAGCACCTCGGCGCGCGACACGCACTCCTGGGCAAGCTCGGTTAGCCCATGCAAACGGGTTTCCAACAGACGTCGAAAGGGTTCCAAGTCTTGACCGGCTGTGCGGCGCGGCACATGAATGGGGTTACCCGCGGCAATGACAAGGCGCGCAAAAGGTTTAGGAAGCAGAGTCCGGTCCCAGCTGGGCAGGCGCCAGGCCGCATCGGCGGCCAGGCTCAAGGGCACTAGAGGAAGTCCGGTGACGGAAGCGAGCCACACGATGCCTTTTTGGGCGCGAAGCGGCGGGCCCTGGGAACCGTCGGCAATGAGTCCCGCAGGGTAACCGTCTTGAATCTTTCGCAGCATGGCACGCAGAGCTTCGGCCCCTCCACGGTGCGAAGATCCTCGAACGGTCTGAAAACCCAGGCAATGGGCTAGCCTAGCGGCCCATTCCCCGTCTTGGGATCGGCTGACCATGAGGATTCCGTTCACGTGCCGAAAAAAATAGAGCACCGAAGGAAAGGCAAAGTGCCACGTGGTCAAAAGACCGGGAGGATCCCGATTCAGCGCGGCGTGAAGATGGGCCTTTCCCACGACGTGAAACCGGCACGTGCGATGCCAGGCCGAAAGGAGCGACGCTCCCCAGCAAGGAAGATGTCGCAGCAGCGGATGGTCAGGCGACCAACTCTTCATGGGGTCACATCTTGTTTTATGCCACACAGAGCGAACCCTTTGGCCTCACCCAAGGGCTCAGGACCCTGTCCGAGAATTGTTTTGGACAACCGGCGCACTGCGAAAATTTTCCGCGCCTTTGGGCGTTCCTCCACCATCAAGCAGAAAGCGCCTTCTCCGTCAGCCTCCTAGTCCAATGCGAAAGGCGGCGTCAAGGCGCCGTTTCATCCCGTGCCAACAAGCTCACGGCGGCTCGAAGCCCTAGAAGATAGCTCTGAAGGCCAAAGCCCGAAATGCACCCGCTGACCACAGGGGCCAAGACCGACTGCTGACGAAACGGTTCCCGTGCCTCGATGTGGGACATGTGCACTTCCACGACGGGAATGGAGAGTATTTCCAAGGCGTCTCTCAGGGCGTAGCTGTAATGGGTCCAAGCCCCCGCATTGATCACAATGGCGTCGGTGCCATCGTCCAACGCCGCGTGAATGCGTTCAACCAGATCCCCTTCCTGGTTGGTTTGAAACGTCTCCACATGCACCCCTAGTGCTGCTCCCAGCTCCACCAAGGCGCGATCGATTTCTGCAAGCGTGCATGTGCCGTAATGGCGAGCATTTCTTCGGCCAAACATGTTGAGATTGACACCGTGGAGCACCAAAACCTTCTTCATGCTCTGAGGTCTCCTTGTTGTCTCGTGCCTGGGTGTGTTTCTCGCCCTTTTTCTAGCCCAGGCTCAACCTCTGTGCCTAATGTTTTTTTAAGGCAGGGAAACGGGAATGACTTGCCATAGGGCCAAAAACATCCTAGGAACGTGCCGGATGACGACCTTTGGGGTTGCTTTCCATGAAGCGCCGCACGGCGTGAGGTGCTCTTGCTATTCGTGCGGCTTGTCGACGGTGCCTGCTCGGGCACGTTCTTTACGACCTTGTCTGTGCAGGTCTTTGGGGATTCGTGCTAAGAGGCGAACACGGTAAAAAGACTCAGGTCGCGAAGGGGAAAATGGTTCATGGCTGTGCCCCAACGCCTTGCCCTGATCGGTTTTCGAGCTTCCGGTAAAAGCACACTTGGCCCTGTCCTGGCTGGGTTTTTGGATTGGGTCTTCGTGGATATGGACGAGGAACTAACGCGCTCCTTTGGCGATTCCATCGCCGCCTGGGTCGAGCGGTTCGGGTGGGAAAGGTTTCGTCACGAAGAAGCTCAGCTTCTGGAAAGACTTTCTCGACAAACCCACATTGTGGTGGCTACGGGAGGCGGCGTCGTGGAAAGCGAGATCAATCGAAAAAGATTGCAGAAAGACTTCTTCACCGTTTGGCTTCGCTGCCGTCTGGAAACTCTCTGCCATCGCCTCGCCATGGATGATAAGACGACGGCTCAAAGACCCTCGCTTACGGGCCGGTCCGTCGTCCAGGAGACCGCGGAAGTGCTTCAGCAAAGAAACCCTTGGTACGCGGCGTCCGCGCATCTAGTGCTCGACGTGGAAACCTTGCGTCTGGAAGATCTTGCGCGAAAGATTCTTCAAAGTTATGAAGTCTCGGCCGATTTTGACAGAACCGTTTCCTGATGGTAGACATGGCCTGCTTCGGCCCTGAAGCTGAAAAACGTGGATAGCCCTTTGCTGAAAGGATCGTCTCTATGACCGAAAAACTGCCCTCCCCGTCCTCCGGTTCCGCGGAACCGACCCCAAGCCCTTGGCAGCCTGTGTACGATATTTTTCAAGGGGTGAGCCGCGAAACGGTCTGCGCGCGCTACGGCCTTCGAGAGCAAGACCTGGACAAGCTTATCACCGACTACAAGATCTCCCGGCGTCAAATGGCGCTGGCGGATGAATTTATCGTGCGCAAAGTGGGCCGAAACGATCCCTGCCCTTGTGGTTCCGGGAAAAAATACAAGAAATGCTGCATGGCTCTTCACGACGAAGCGCGCAAGACCTTACCCAAAGAAGAACTGCACAAGCTCGAGAAGCGCCTTCAGCAAAGGGAAAAACTTCAGGAAGACATCACCAAGGGCTTTCAGGCCCTTATGAAAGAATCCTACGGCAAGGCTCGAAAACTGGCCGAACAGCGCTTAGAAAAATTTCCGGAAGATGATCGGCTGCATGACATCGTCGTGGCTGCCTGCTTGGGGCAGGGAGACTACGACGCCGCTTTTTACCGAGCCCGCACCCGCTATCAGGTAGCCGTGGAAGAAAAAGACTTCTTTCAGGAAAACGGCTACCATAAGAGGGAAGGGTTGGAGCGGGCGCAGTTGGTGCATTTCTACTCGCCCAGCACGTGGCTCGAAAAGTTGTGGATCGCTCAAAGAGCCCGCGCCTACGCCAAGGAATTCCCCACCGACGACAACAACCGGCTCAGGCAGCGTGTCTTCCGACTCAAAGTCGCCAACGACCTCAGGAGATTCCCTCAAAAGGACACGACCGGCTTTGAGGTGCGCCGAACCGCCCTGGCCGCCGTCGTTGAGGAGATTCATAAGGAAGGCCCGGCCGCCGTCCCGTATCTTCTGCCTCTGTGCTACAATTTTTCCTGGGCCAGCCTGTTTGTACCGGAACTGATCCATACTTCAGGACACGAGGCATCGGCGCGGCTTTTGGCCGAACTGTCCATGTTTCGGTTTCCCTACTTTTCGCAAATGTGTTTGAAGTATCTAGAAGAGATTGGGGAAGCGGCCGTCGCCGTCATTGAAAAGACCCTTATGGAAAACACAGCCTTTGACGAACTGAAAACCGGCCTGCTCATGGTGTTGGGTGCTGTGCACACGGAAGAGAGCTTTCAGATTTTGGCGCGCATGACGGAACACCAGAGCCCCTATGTGGTGAACTGGGCGGCGCAAGCCCTTGGGCGGCAAAAAAACCCCGCGGCCTTGCCATACCTTGAAAAGGCCAAGGCCAGGCTCGGGGAGCTCAGCAAGATTCAGGGAGCCATTCAAGACCTGGTGCAGAACATGGAGCGCGGGTCCGTGTGAAGGGGCGGCGAAAAGATGGGGGGCGTCGATCTCAATGCTCTCTCTTTCCCAAAACCCGGCGGATCAGGTCAGCCATGTCCTTGACGGCGTACGGTTTGGGCAAGGCTCCCTGAAAGCCGTAAAGCTTGTAGTTTTCAAGAATGGGATCCCCGGAATATCCCGTGTAGACGACCGCCTTTACTTTGGGGTCCACGGCCAGGAGTTGCGCCATGGTCGGAATCGCGCCCAGGCCCCCTTTCACGGTGAGGTCCAAGATCACCAGATCATAGGGTTCTCCCGCGTCCATGGCCTGCTTGTACTTGGCGACGGCCTCCTTGCCATGCCGCGCTGTTTCACATTGGTATCCCAGATATTCCATGACGTCTTCGGCCAGTTGACGCAGCATGGGTTCATCGTCCATGACCAGAATCTTGGCCCGTAGAGGCCCTTCCATTTCGGTCAGACCCGCCGCAAGCGGTCTCGAGTCGGGAACCGCGGGTAAATAGATGGTGACCCTACTGCCCACCTGATCTCGCGACGTGATGGCAATGTGCCCGCCGTGGCTCTGGACGATGCCCCAGGCCACGGCAAGACCCATGCCCATGCCCTTTTGTGTACCGCGCGGTTTGGTGGAAAAATACGGGTCAAAGACGCGATCCAAAATCTCCGAAGGAATTCCGGGCCCTTCGTCCTGAATGTCGATGCGAAGATAGGGTCCTGGATTAAGCTGCGAGCACAAAGGATCGTCGGAGTTCACGTGGGTGTTCTTCAAACGCACGAGAATACGTCCGCCCACGGGGCTTGCGGCTCGCGCATTGTCCAGCACGTTTGCCAAAAGGGTACGCAGGAGCTGTGGATCCCCTTTGAGGCTCCACAGGCCGTTGTCATACATCACCTGGCCCGTCACCGGTTTTCCAGCCAAAGTCGTTCGACAGACCTCCTCGGCCAAAGAGCCGGCATGAATCGTCGTTCTTTCCTGAACGGCGCTTCGCGCAAAGCACAAAAATTTAAAGATGAGTTCCCGCGCTTCCAAAGCCGCCGCGTTGGCGCTGCGCAGCATGGGCGTGATGGGATCTTCCGGGCGGCATTTGCTGAGCGCCAGATCCAGATTGCCAAGTATGATGGACAAAATGTTGTTCCAATCGTGGGCGATGCCGCTGGCCATGGTGGACACGGCTTCCAGTTTGGTACGTTTCGCGATGTCCGCTTCCAGTGCCTTGCACGCCGTGACGTCCCTCATAATCCAGACCATGAGACCCTGAGGGCTCGAAGGAAACGCCACGGCACTCATTTCCACCCATATCGAGGTCCCATTGGCGCGCGCCAAGTGGTACTCCCCACGCCGCGTCGGCCTTTTGGACTGCTCCGAAGCTTCCCCCAAAGCGCGCCCCACATCCTGAGGGCGCAGAAAAAGGCTCACATGCGCTCGGCAGAGGTGCTCTTCATCATAACCCACAAGAAGGCAAGCCGACGGATTGGCATAGACAATATGTCCTTGAGAATCCACAAAAAAAACGGCTTCGCGTAGGAGCTGCAGAAACTCCGAATCCTTCCCTGCAAGGGGATTCGAAAGCTTTTCTTTCATGGGGTGCACACCTCGTGCACAAGAAAAGTTTCACACTTCTAACTGGCGCCCCTATATAGAAGCTAGGTCAGAAACGCAAACATTTTTTAAGCTTTCAAGGGTTAAGCCTTCGAAAAAACGCTGCCCTGTTTCCTATGGCAACGAAGGAATCGAAACCAACGATGTGTGCCTGGCGCGGGTCCGTTCGGCGATCTTGACGACGCTTGTTCTTGGAATTAGGATGCTTCATGTTAAGGGTTCCGAACGAATTCGGAATTCTTGGGCTGAAGCCCAAAGTTGTAGGTTCAAAAGCATTGGTCGCACTCTTGGAAAGCGGTCACGAAGGCCGGCGTCTGGTGGTGGACGTTCGGCCTTTTGTGTTACGGGCAAGGACTCGCCCCACAACGTCGCGCCAACGGAGCTTCGAACAGGAATTGTTCGTCTCAGGTCTAACATGGGTCAATGATCGAAATCTCGGCCGAAAGTGGACGAAAGGGGGAAAGCGATGCTTACGGCACAACGGAATTCAAGGCTTGAAACGATCCTGGCCGCCTGCTGTATCTTGATAGCCCTGACCGCATGCCTGCCGGTTGTTGCCTGGGGGCATAAGGTCAACCTTTTTGCCTACGCGGAGGGCGGAACCGTGTATGTGGAAAGCTACTTTCCCGACGGATCCCCTGTTGTCAAGGGAAAACTTCGCGTCACGGATGCCAAGGGCACTCAGGTCTTTGAAGGAACCACAGATGCTCAAGGCAAGGCCCAATTCGCCGTGCCGTCGGAAAAATCGGACCTTACCCTCGAACTCAACGCCTCCATGGGTCATCGAGCGGTGTTTACGCTGAAGAAAACCGAGATGTGAGGGGACGGTGATGGCAAAAGGCCTACTTGGATTGGTTATCCTCTGTTTTGGCCTGGCAGGGGCAATGACCTATGGCCAGCAGTCGGCCACGGCCGGTTTGGAGGCTCAGGAGATAAAGCCCGCGGATCCTTCCGAGAATGCCTCGCAAGCACAGGATGTGATTCAGCTCCTTCATGCGCTGCAGGCGCAACAAAGGGAAATGAGCCAGGAATTGCGCGCCATGAAAAGGGAGATGGCCGCCCTGAAGGCGGCCATGCAGGAGCCGGACTTCAAGGACATTCTTGGGGGGATCGGCTATATTTTGGGCATTTTCGGCGTCGCTTACTATATGCAGGCGCGCAGGTTACGTCATTCCAGAACCTCCTAGGACCTTCACCAAAGGGTAGGAGGGAATTGAAACGTGTGGAGCCATTATGGACTCCCGCTTTCGCGGGAGTGACCATGCGCAAGGTCTAAGAATCCGGCTGGTCTCGCGTGGCGTGTGGACTCGCGCTTTCGCGCGAGTGGCGGGATCCAACGTCTAAGGTCATGGATCTCGTAAGAGCGGCGCACACCAGCAGCAAAACCTGGAGGAGCGGCGCACGCCGCGATAGGAGTTTTCTCTTAAATCTATCAGGCAGGCGCCCAAGCACAGCGTGGGGCCGCATGGCAGCTTCACGAAATGCCAAAACGGTTCCCCAGAGGAAGGCATTTCGAGCGACCTTTCAGCATCGGGGTATGCGGGCCGACTGTGAATCACAATGAAGCTTTTGCGAAGGAGACGTTTTCGAGCGCTCTTTCGGAGCACGTTTCAGCAGGCGGCCTGCCGAAAAGGAAAGGATTTGCCTTATGCATCTTTCCGACGGTGTTCTTCCCACGGCCGTGGCGGTGGGATCCTTTGTGGCGTCGGGGTTGTGCGTCGCTGTGAGTCTCAAGAAAACCGACCCGGACAATTTACCCAAGATTGCCGTGATGACGTCGGCCTTCTTTGTGGCTTCCCTCATTCATGTACCTCTTGGCCCCACCAGTGTGCATCTCTTGCTTCCCGGTCTGGTGGGAATCCTTACGGGTTGGAGCGCGTTCTTGTCCATTTTCTTGGGATTGGTCCTGCAGTCACTGCTGTTTCAATTCGGAGGGCTCACCGCCTTGGGGGCCAATGGCCTCATGATGGGCTTGCCGGCCTGGTGTGCTGCATGGTTGTATCGGCGCGCGTCAGGCCGCCAAGGCAAGGGAATGCCCGTGGTAGCGGCATTGGCTTCCGGCACGGCCGTGGCTCTGGCTGCCCTGATTCTCGCCGCTTTATTGGCAACGGGGGGTGAAGACTTTTTCGGTGTGGCCAAGATTGCCATACTGGCCCACGTGCCGGTTCTTGTGGTGGAAGGGGTGGTCTCGGCCTTTGTGGTCGGTTTTCTTCAAAAGGTGAAGCCGGAGCTTTTGTGGGCGCCCATGGAGCGGAGGGGCGCGTGAACACGGTGGTCCTTCCCTGGGAATGGCTAGGGGCGGGATTGGGCGGAATGGCCGCAATCCTTGCGGCTTTCTGGTTCTTCAGGCATGTGGCTCGGGTAAAAAAGGCGTCGATGCGGGAGCATTCGCCGGCATCGGAACTGGACACGCCTTTGCCCGAACTGGACGCAGACGAGGCCCGCCGGTCCCTTTTTCATCGCTGGGATCCGCGTGTCAAGATTCTTTCCCTGACCCTTTTCGCATTCATCGCCGTTTCTGTCCACCGGTGGACCAGTGTCTTCATGGGCTTGGTCATCGCCGTGGTGTCCGTCCTTGTGGCACGCACGCCCTGGCGCTGGGCGGCGCAGCGCCTTGGCGCCATCAGCGGTTTTGTGCTCATGCTTCTCGTGATCATGCCCTTGACGGTGCCCTTTCGCGAAGGGGATGGGCGGCTCGTCATCGAGGGCGTCTCTTACGTCGCCTTGAATCTTCGAGGTCTGGAATTGGCCGCGCGCATTGGGGCCAAGGCCGTGATCGTCGCCTTGATCATGGAACCCATGCTGAGGACTTCACCATTTTCGGTGACCATGGCGGCCGTGCACAGGTTGGGTGTCCCTGTGACCTTGTGCCAGATGCTTCTTCTAATGTATCGATACGTGTTCGTGTTTCGGCATGAAATGCAGCGCATGTGGATTGGCATGACGGTCCGTGGATTTCGCAGTCGTACGGGGCGGTACACTCTGCACGACCTCAGTTGTTTTGTGGGCATGCTCTTTGTCCGCAGCATGGAACGCACGCAGAGGGTCTATGAAGCCATGCTATGCCGGGGATATCGTGGCGTGTTTCCGTCCACGGTGCGGTTTGCGCTCACCCCTGCGGATTGGGCATGGGGGTCGGCATGGGCTGTGGCGTCTTTGGGCGTGCTTGCGGCCGACCGCTGGCCTGGGTAGCCCTCTATCCGATATAGCAACGAATCGGCACGTCCTGATTTGGTGACCATGGCGCTCGAAGGGAAAATCATTCACCAATGGCTCGTTATCACAGGGGCGACGATCCCACGCCCATGAGCCCCAAGGCCATTTTTTCGAGAACCTGCCGAATGGGAACCCCGGTTTTTTTCATGGACTCTTCACGCGGCGCCCTTTGAGGTTCTAATATGCACTGGCAAGCAGCTCCGATTCCCGTAAAACCCCTTGCGCCATCGGTCCTTTTTCACCTTGAGAACGTTTCCTACACGTATCCGAACGGTCAAGAGGCCTTGCGCGGCGTCTCTTTGAGCTTCGGCCATGGGGAAAAAATTGCCCTGGTTGGCCAGAACGGATCGGGCAAAACCACTCTGGCCAGAATGCTCTGCGGCCTCATCAGCCCCACGCAGGGGCGTGTGTGGTTTGAAGGCCGACCCGTAATGAAAGAGGATCTGGCCCATCTGCGGCGCCACGTGGGCCTGCTCTTTCAGGACCCGGACGATCATCTCTTTTGCACACGCCTGGCGGACGATGTGGCCTTTGGGCCCCTCAATGCGGGTGTCCCGACGGAACGGACCGCGGCCATCGTCTCCCAAATGCTGGCCCTGATGGACTTAAGCCCTTATGCCGCCAAGGCACCTCACCATTTGAGCTACGGCCAGCGAAAACGGGCGGCTCTGGCCGCGATTCTGGCCTGCGACCCCTCGGTGCTCATTCTCGACGAACCCACGGCCAACCTGGATTCCAAGAACACGGAAAAGCTTCTGGAAGCTCTTCATCGCTTCTCGGGAACGCTCATTTGTATCAGCCACGACCTCATGTTTCTTTACGGGTTCTGTGATCGGGCTGTCGTGCTTCACCGTGGAAGCCTGCATCACGACATGGATTTTCATGACTTCATCGCCCACCGCGCTTCCCTCAAGGAACATGGACTGGATTTCAGTTTCCGCGTCCAGTGCTGCCGCCATGGGCACGAAGGCGCCTTGGCCCACGACCATGACTCATTGGATCATCACTCCGATGACTCAAGAAGCGCCGTGGTAAGAAAAGAACCCCAATCGCATGGCCTATCAGGAGCCGGCTCACGGCAAGCCGTGCCGCCATTCTGTGTCATGGACCGGGCGGCAGGCGTCGACCACGTTCCGCTTCTGGAACTGCACGACTATTCGTACCGCTATCCCGATGGCACGTGGGGACTTCGAAAGGTTTCTTTGAAGGTGCACGACGGCGAGCGCATCGCGCTTCTCGGAGAAAACGGCGCGGGAAAATCCACCCTGGCGTCGGTGCTTCTGGGGATTCGCACCGGAAGGGGTCTTTATCGTTTTCAGGGCCAACGCGTGGACAAGCGCGTCAAAAAGCACTTATGGCGTTCCGTGGGCATGGTCTTTCAGGACTCCATGGACCAGATGGTTTCTGCCAGTGTATGGGACGAGGTGGCTTTCGGGCTGAAATATTTGGGCGTAAAAGACCCGGAACTGGGGCGCCGCGTTCGGTCGGCACTGGATCTGGTCGGCCTAAAAGGCCTGGAGCATCGAGTGCCACACCAGCTCAGTGCGGGGGAGCGCAAGCGATTGTCTCTTGCCGCCGTGTTGGCCATGGAACCTCGCGTGCTCATTTTGGATGAACCGACGGCCAACCTGGATCCGGAAAGCGAAAAACGGCTTCTTGAAATCCTGGATGAGCTGGCAACGACCCTGATCCTCATCAGTCACGACATCTGCTTTGTCTCCTCCCTCACCGACCGCATCCTGCTCCTTCATGAGGGCTGTTTGGTGCAGGACCTTTCCACGGAAAATTTCCTCATGGACGACGGACTGCAATCGCGTTATGGATTAGACGTGACGTACCACAATCGATGCTGCCGGCAGATTCTGGCCATGCGTGATCTTGAGCACCATGAGCATGGGTGAAGGAATGCGCGATGGACGAAAAACGCCAAGGAATGCTTTGGGCGGCCTTTGCCGCCGATGCTTTGGCCTTAGGAGCCCATTGGATCTACGATCCCAAAGCGATTCAAGAGCGCTTCGGGCGCTTGGAACGCTACGTGACGCCGGGACCGAATTCCTACCATCCCGGAAAGTCGGCAGGAGACTTCACCCACTACGGCGATCAGATGCTGGTGCTTCTGGAATCCGTCGCTGCCTGCCGGGCTCGCTTTGACCTTCAGGATTTTGCCTCCCGATGGCGAAAACTTTTCGCAAACTACACAGGCTATGTGGACAAGGCCACCAAGGGCACCCTGCAGCGCTTCGCCGAAGGATACGGGCCGGAGGCGTCCGGGTCGGCATCGACGGATTTGGCCGGAGCGGCTCGCATAGGGCCGATCCTCTATGCCATGCCAGACGATCCCCAAGCGTGCGTGGCCGCAGCGCGAGCCCAAACGGCCATGACCCACAATAACGCCATGGTGGTCGAGGCCGCGGCCTACTGGACGGTGGTCACCCAAGAGGTGCTTGTGGGAAAGCACCCGCAAGACGCTTTGGAAAGCGCCTTGCAAAAGCTTTCTCTGCCGGAGCTTTTTGCATCATGGGTGCGGCACGGCCTGGAAAGCGCATCCATGGAAACGGAAGCCGCCGTTTTGGATTTCGGGCAAAGCTGTGCTGTGGACGGAGCCCTTCCGTCCGTGGTGCATTGCATCGCCCGATATGCCGAAGATCTGCGCGAGGGACTCATTCAGAACGTTATGGTCGGTGGGGATTCCGCCGGCCGAGGCCTTTTGGTGGGCATGGTGCTGGGAGCGCATCACGGGCTTCGGGCCATTCCTCAAGAATGGATCGAAGCGCTTCGCGCGGGACCTAAAATCCGCACGCTGATGGAACAGATCGATGGCGCACGAATCCAAGAAACCCTGCGATCATGACTGAAACATCTGATACGGAGAGGATCCATGACGCGTGAAGGCGATGTGGTGCTTGTTCATATCGAAGGAAAACCGGCGTTTTTTGCTCGCATTGAAAACATAGCGCCGGATCCCAAACCGGACTGGTGGCAGGTGAAGATGCTGGTGCTTCAAGTGCCGCTGATCACCGTGACCTGGATTCTTCGAGAAGCCTATATCAACGGCGAAGAATTCACCATGGGCGGACATCCCATGCGCCTGGTGAAAGTGGAAGCCCCTGCTGAAGACGCCTCCGGCGCCGACCGTGAAGCGCCGGGGCGGAGCGAAGGCGCCCAGAACCGCCAGGGATCTGCAGAACAGACGACGTCCAACGTGGTTTCGCTTAGGGAACGCAAGCTGAAAAAGAAACCCTGAGTCCAGACCATGCCGGCCGAATGGATCCTCGTCGCTTCGCTCGCTCTTGTCCTTCGGCAACCTCTCCTGAGAATGCCAACCCTTCTGAAGGGCCTCGGCACAAACACCAGGAGGCATCACGGACGGCCATAGTCCCATTGACAGAAGAAAACGGAGCGAAACGTCGTTTTCCCTCTCTCGAATCGTCTAGGCATTCAGCTTTGGACGGGGAGGGTCTCCAGGTCTTCCACTTCTATCACACGGTCCACATTCAAGATGATTTTGACCTTGCCATCCACTTTGGCCATTCCCGAGAAAATCTTACTGTTTTCCTCATAAAAGACTTCTTCCATCTCTTCGATATGCTCTCCTTGAATGTTCAACACCTCAGAGACGGCATCCACCAGAACCCCAACGGGAATAATCGTGTTGGCGACTTCAACATCCAAAATGATGATGGCCGCTCTCTCTCCAATCCCTTGGGAATCCACTTGGAGCCTCAAATGCAGATCAACTACGGGAATGATCTTTCCACGAAGGTTGATGATACCGCGGATATGCGGCGGAGCCTGAGGCAGTGCAGTAATCGGGAGAAGCCCCACAATTTCTTTCACCCTTTGAATGGGAACCGCAAAGTCTTGTTTGTTCAGGATGAATACGAGATATTTCCCTGTTCTTTTCTTTATTCGAAGATCCAATTCTTCTGAGTGCTTACGCTCTGTGATGTCCACAAGAATCCCGAGGACATATTCCACCTTGCCCTGGTCGTCGCAGACGATCTGGCCCCATTCTTGAATCCAGAGCACGTCCCCTTTCTTCGTCCGAATACGATATTGACGACTATAGGTCTTATCCCCTTTAAGAGCCTGAACAAACGCATTTTTCACATGATGTCTGTCTTCCTCAAAAATGATGTCCGTCCACTTGACTTGACGAGAAAGAAATTCATCTCGCCGATAACCCGTTAAGACCTCTATCTGCGGGCCGAAAAAGTCTACGGATCCATCGATGTAACCTCTGTAGGCCACATTCTGAACCTTGGACGATTTGTCCTCCAATCCCGTCATATTCAGGCACCTCCCAAGCCTTCAATGTCAGTGTCGTTGGTATCCCTAAACACCTAAGAGCCCATCAGAAAATGTGTTGGGAATGGGAACGGCCCGACGGGGCCCTTCCTGCGCCAACAGCGCCCCGGCATGGGTCAAGGCCTCGTGGTGTGTCGTCCATTCAAGGGAGGTGGCCCCACGGCGCAGGCTTTCACTTTCGCGGAATCAGCTTCAGAACAACGGCGGCCATCCCGAATTGCGAGGGGCTAGGGCACTTCTCAGGGCTTTTTTTGATGCCGATGTCTTGGCACCCACCAGTCGTCGTGTCCGTCAAACCACCAAGCAGCGGAGTCGGTTTCCAGAATGACGCGGGCCGCTTGGCGACCCAAAGGGGTCTGCAAACGCTCAACGGCATAGCGAATCCATTCGGTGGCATAAGCGTTGCCGAGGTCTTGCTGCTGTTTGAGTTCCAGCAAGAGGTCCAACTGATCGGCATCGTGGGCCAAACGAGCGGCTTCCGTTTGGCCTGCTCGGTATTCGTCCATGAAAGAGCGCAGTTCCATGCCAAAGGGAAGGCGCCCCGTAAGATCCCGCACTGCCTTGTCTTCGTGGACGGTGACGTATTGTTTGTTCACGTAGTTCATGTCGCCCGTGCGCGCTTCCGCCATGTCGTGAAACAAGCACAGGCACAAGACGCGGTATGGGTCCTCATGACCGCTGAGGCGCGCCAAGGCAAAACCGATGATCGCCACGCGAAAACAGTGGTCGGCGACGGATTCCTTGCCTGTGCCCAAAAATTGAAACCCGGAACGGGCCGTGCGCTTCAGCATGCCCATCTCGAAAAAGAAATGGGCCACAGCACGAAGATCCGCGGGAGATTGGGAAGTTTGGTCGAAAGGCTCGACGGTAGGGCCTTGGTCCTTCATGGAATCCATTAACATGCTTTCAAGGCGTCAATGGTGAGCACCATGACGGGCCGCGTTTTTGATCTCATCCAATGTGGCCCACCGAACCTTTTCCACGCGAACGCGAAACCGAAAAGACCGATCGGCAAAGGGATGACGGAAATCCGCCCACACCAGGCGACCGTCCTGCTTCACCACGCGAAAGGGTTGCAGCCGGCGTTGGGCGTCCATGATGTGCCGAATGGCACCCGGTTCATGTGGGCCGTGCTCGGCAATGTCTTCCACAGACAAGGGCACCAAACGCTTTGGAGAAGAATCCTGCCCAAAAGCCCCCGGCGGCAGCAGCACCTCCACCGTCTCCCCTTCATTCCTTCCAAGAAGGGCCTCTTCCAAAGCCGGAAGCAGCACGCCATGCCCAATGAGGCATTCCATGCGAAAGGGGCCAGTGGGAAAAGGAAAGGGCGCGTCGTCCTCCGGTTCCATGGTGTAGTGAAGCGTCACCGAACAGTGGGGTTGAACTTTCATGAGCACAGCCTCTAGGTCTTACTAAGCACAACAAACTACAGTCGCCGGCAGCCTACGCGCAAATCCGCTTACTGTAGGATCCCGAAGAGGGCTGCACGGCGCGATCGGGTCTTGCGGTTTGCCCCGCTTCTTCGAAGGCGTTCCTGCGAGGGGCTTCGAAAAACCCGAGGTCGGCCTCGCCAGTCTATGGACCATCTCACCTTCCTACACCCAACGCCTCTTGTCAATCCCAGATCCACTATCAGTAAAAAGGGGAAAAAACCTCTTGGTGCACATACATTACGTTAAATAGGATGCGGATTCCAGAGACACGCTATACCCAACGAGGTGCAAGATGACGGCACAGGGCGTTCCTCCTTTCGAGGAGAAAGAACAGGGCCGTGTTACCGGACTCACCGCGACGGTCGGGTTTCCCGCCTATCTCGACCTGGCGCAGGTGGGAGGAATGCGCGATGCCATCAGGCGGCATGTCATGTGAAGATTTGGGAGGGGAGCCGTCAAGGGTGGGGTGACGAGCACATGGTCATGGCGCCGATTTTGCTCAATTTCCCAGGGGGAAAGTGCGTCGCGGATCTTGATGAGCTGTAGGTCAACGAAGGGTTATGCCCAGTGCTTCGCCGGGTGAAGCCTTTGGACTGCCTCGGCGTTGACGTCGCGACTCGGAAAAGGTGTCGAGAGTCCCGTAGGCGTAGGCGCCGCCAACCTCTGCCGGTCAATAGACGCTGGGTTCTGTGACCTGCGCTCATCTTGCCAATCTCGACGCCTCGTGATAATCAAACGAGTAAAGCGTCTGAAGGAGACTGCGATGAAAAAACAACAACGCGCATGGCTGGTGGTTCTCATGGTCACGGTTTTCGGGGTCTTGAACGCTTCCGTCCCGCTGCTCGCCCAAGAGCCCGGATTCACACGCCAAGATCGGGATCTGCTCGTCGAATTGCGCACCCGCATGCTGGAGATGGATAAACGCATTGAGCAAGTGGATAAACGCTTTGATCAGCTCATTCACTTTCTCTACATTCTCGCCGGCATTTTCACATCCCTTGTGGTGGCGGTCATCGGGTTCGCTTATTGGGAGCGGCGAACCATCATCTCGCAAGCGAAAAAGGAGACCAAGGAGGACCTGGAGCGGGAAGGCCGTCTTCGGGACGTGATCCTGGCCCTGCGCGAATTTGCTGCCAAAAACGAGGATCTGGCATCTATTCTCAGGAGCTATCATCTCCTGTAGCTGCCCATCCTCCTGCATTCAGGCGCCCCACGCTTCTGCACGCCTCTTTTCACATTCTCCTCGGGAAAAAGCTTGAGCCGGAGCCACGGTCCACCGTCCGGTCCTCACATACGTGAGACCGCACCGGACAGGACCAGCCATTGAAAGTCGATTTGGTCTGCAAATGGGGGCGTGTGGTGAAAGAAAGCGTGGTTAAGCCCCTTTGAAGGCAAAGATGGACTGCCGATCGTCAAAGGGAGATGGTGATAAAGATTCTCAAAGGCCTTAAAACCACCGTCAATGTGGCACGCGAGCACGATGTCAACCGGACAACCCCCAACGTTGGTCTATAGACCGCGAGAATCCATCGGCCACCACATTAGAACCCGACGATCTGTGGCACATCTGAATAAATGCCCTGTCAAACGGCCGAATTCCCTGGCAATCGGCATGGATGCCTCGCGTAGGGGCAGGCCCTTGTGCCTGATCAAATCAGGGGCAGCCACAAGGGCTGCCCCTACGTTGGGGTGGCCGGATCTGGAATTCGAGTGTTGTTGCGAAATGTCGTCCAAATATTGTTGCCGAATGGGGTGCAGATGTCGTTTTCGGATGGGGTGCAGCGGTTTAAAGCGATCTCAACCCTTCGGTATGAGCACGGAATGAAAATGTCCCCTGCCCAAATGCCCCCACCCTGTGTCTGCCTTTGGGGCACGCCCATGGATACCGGGGCACCACGTGATCCGGACAGACAAACCAAGGGTAGCATGATCACAATAACGCACAATTCGGTTTTGATTCCTAGGAGTCATTGCACGTTTTTATAAAAATCACGGTCCGACGGCATAAAACCCTGGGCAACAAACGTCAGAACGCAAAAATGGCCCTCGAGAAAAGCCCCGCCGACCTTCGCCCGTTGATAGGCGGTGGATTGGGGGGAATGCGCAGTCGTTGACACTCTTGAACAATTTCTCTAAAGTGACGCTTCACTCGCAAGGAAAGGTAAAGGAACAAAAGGAGTTAGCCACCATCAAACCCTTTGGGAGGCCGTGGTGGCCCGGCGCGTGGGCCGCGGTGTTCTCCAGGTCTTTTGAGGAAGCCCATGAAACTGACAGGAGCCCAGATTTTTTTCGAATGTTTGAAAAAGGAAGGCGTGGAAATCATTTTCGGCTTTCCGGGCGGGGCGATTTTGGACATCTATCACGAGATGCGCAATCATCCCATTCGCCACATTCTCGTCCGTCATGAACAGGGGGCCGCTCATATGGCCGACGGCTATGCGCGGGCCACGGGCAAGGTGGGGGTCTGTTTGGTGACATCGGGACCCGGGGCCACCAACACGGTGACGGGCATCGCCACGGCGTACATGGATTCTGTGCCCATGGTGGTCTTCACCGGTCAGGTGCCAACACCGCTCATCGGCAACGACGCCTTTCAGGAAGTGGATATTGTGGGCATCACGCGTCCTTGCACCAAACACAACTATCTGGTGAAGGATGTGAAAGATCTGGCCCGTGTTATTCGAGAAGCCTTTTACCTGGCACGCACCGGCCGCCCCGGCCCTGTGTTGGTGGATCTTCCCAAGGATGTCATTCAATCGTCCACGGAATTTCGCTACCCCAAGGCCGTGCATCTCAGGGGGTATCGGCCGACCGTCGACCCACATCAAGGCCAAATTCTCAGGGCCTGGGAATTGCTCAAGACGGCCAAACGTCCGGTCTTTTACGCCGGAGGTGGTGTGATCATTTCCAGTGCTCACAAGGAACTATTACGCCTGGCTGAAAGGCTTCGCGCGCCCGTGACGACGACCCTCATGGGTTTGGGTGGCTTTCCCGCCGTAATCAAAAACGACAAAGGACAGAGGGTGCTGCATCCATTGTGGCTGGGCATGCTTGGCATGCATGGAACGTTTCGGGCCAACATGGCTGTACAGAACTGCGATGTGCTCTTCGCTATCGGCGCCCGTTTTGACGATCGCGTGACGGGAAAGATTTCCGGCTTCGCACCCAAAGCCAAGATTATTCACATCGATGTGGATCCGACCAGCATCAGCAAGAACGTGGTTGTGGACATTCCCATTGTGGGCGATTGCAAAAAGGCCCTGCAGCAACTCAATGAACTGGCGGGAAAAGAGCCCATTGCCAACGTGGACGAAATTCGCACGCCGTGGCTCGAACAAATCCGCCAGTGGCGCGAGACGTATCCACTGGCCTACAAGCAGGAAAAGGAAGGCATCAAGCCTCAATTCGTGGTGGAAAAGATTTTCGAATTGGCCGCCGAAGATGCCATTATCACCACGGAAGTGGGCCAGAACCAGATGTGGACAGCTCAGTATTTTCATTTTACCAAACCCCGCACGCTTCTCACCTCAGGCGGCCTGGGCACCATGGGCTACGGGCTTCCGGCAGCCATCGGCGCGCAAGCGGCTTTTCCAGACCGCTTGGTGATTGATGTGGCCGGCGACGGCAGCATTCAGATGAACATTCAGGAAATGATAACGGCCGTGTGCCATGAACTGCCCGTCAAGGTGGCCATTTTGAATAACCGATTTCTTGGTATGGTCCGCCAATGGCAGGAATTGTTTTACAGCAAGAATTACTGCGCCACTTGCCTGGATGCTTCCCCGGATTTCGTGAAACTCGCCGACGCTTACGGCGCTGTGGGGCTTCGGGCCACCAAGCCCGAAGAGGTGGAGCCGGTCCTGCGGGAAGCTTTTTCTACGAAACGGCCGGTAATGATCGACTTTTGGGTCAATCCGGAAGAGGGTGTCTATCCCATGGTGCCGGCGGGCAAAAACATATCGGAGATGTTACTGGTATGAGCATGACACGACAGAACGGCTTGAGGCATACCATTGGCGTGCTGGTGGAAAACCAACCCGGTGTGCTGTCGCGGGTGGCAGGGCTTTTCAGCGGCCGAGGGTTCAACATTGAATCCTTAACCGTGGCCGAGACCAATGAACCGGGTCTTTCCCGCATCACTCTGGTGACCATGGGCGACCAGCACATTCTGGAACAGATCATCAAGCAGCTCAACAAGCTCATCAACGTGATCAAGGTCTACGATTTTCGCGACACAGAATTCGTGGAACGGGAAATGGCCTTGATCAAGGTGCGCGCCGAACAACACACGCGCGCCGAAGTTCTTCGCATTGTAGACATTTTTCGAGCCAAGGTGGTGGATGTCAGCCCCCATTTTTACACCATCGAAGTCACCGGGGATGACGGCAAGATTCAAGCGATCTTGGAACTCCTAGGCCAGATCGGCGTCGTGGAAGTGGCACGAACGGGTAAGGCCGCGCTTGCGCGCGCCAAAAAACATTGACCTAAATGCCAGGAGGGGCTTTTATGCGGATCTTTTACGAAGCGGATGCTGATGCGCGGTATCTTCAGGGCAAAACGGTGGCCGTCATCGGTTACGGCAGCCAAGGGCACGCGCAGGCCCAGAATCTTCGAGACAGCGGCATTCAAGTCATTGTCGGGCAGCGGCCGGGATCGGCCAACTACGAAAAGGCTGTAGAAGACGGCTTTCAGCCGGTGAGTGCTCGGGAAGCAGCGGAAAAGGCCGATGTGGTTCAAATGCTGGTCCCCGATCACATTCAGGCCAAGCTGTATCGAGAAGACGTCGCCCCGTTCATGACCCAAGGAAAGACGCTTCTTTTCTCGCACGGATTTAACATTCATTTTGGGCAGATTGTGCCACCCAAGGATGTGGACGTGGTCATGGTCGCGCCCAAAGGTCCGGGTCATCTGGTGCGCAGCGAATACGTGCGGGGCGCCGGCGTGCCGGCTTTGGTGGCGGTTCACCAGGATGCCAGTGGTCAGGCGCTGCAGACGGCGCTGGCCTACGCTCGAGGCATCGGAGCCACGCGGGCCGGTGTCATGGAAACCACGTTTCAGGAGGAGACGGAAACGGACCTCTTTGGGGAACAAGCGGTGCTGTGCGGCGGCGTTTCCGAACTCATCAAGGCGGGCTTTGAAACCCTCGTGGAGGCGGGCTACCAGCCGGAAATCGCCTTCTTTGAATGCATGCACGAATTGAAACTCATCGTGGACCTCATTTACCAGGGCGGCCTGTCCTACATGCGCTATTCCATCAGCGATACGGCCGAATATGGCGACTACACGCGCGGCCGGCGCATCATCACGGAAGAAACGCGCCGGGAAATGAAAAAGATTCTTCAGGAAATTCAAACAGGAGCCTTTGCCAAGGAATGGATCCTGGAAAACCAGGCGGGCACGCCCATGTTTCGCGCCATGCGCCAGCGGGAGCGGGCCCAGCTGGTGGAACAGGTGGGCAAGAGGCTTCGAGCCATGATGCCGTTCCTGAACGCCAAGGAATTCGCCTAGCCGCATGCCCTTAGATGCCCTTGGGGCTTAGAATGTGCGGAAGGCTTTTTGCTTTGACCAATCGCCTTAAGTGTTCGGGGATAGATTTGGTTGACGCTGTGAAAACGCCGCGTCATCTGCGCGAAACACGGCGTGGCTCCCGCTGAAATCCGCGTCACTTGCGAGAAACGCCAGGTTATCCCCGCGAAAGCGGGGACCGGACGCCTATTGAAGGCGCGAATATTTCAGCCCACACCGACATCCCGGGGAAAAAGCGGGGATCTATAAGTTTTCGGCCTTTGTGGACTCCCGCTTGTGCGGCAGTGACGTGGAGGCGGTTTGGGGGCACCCAATACATCGGAAAGTGACGGCCACCTTCGCTCCTGCCGGGGACAAGCTTCGCGGGAGCAATATCGGTTGTACGATGAGCCTAAATTCAGTTGAGAGCACCGTGGCCCACGGCTCATGGTTTTGACGGGAAAAGGACATGAACGATTCGCAACCGGAGGCGGATTTTCGACACCTCAAACATCACGTGCCATTCATTCCGGAAGGCCTTCCCTACGTGCTCACGGGCATGTTTGTCACCTTCACCTTCGCCCTGTTGGACTGGGCCATTCCCGCCATTCTTTCGGCCGCAGTGACGGTGCTCATGGTGCACTTCTTTCGGGATCCCGTGCGATGGTCCAACGCGGGACCAGGGGATGTGGTGTCCCCGGCGGACGGGCGCATCATCGTGGTGGAAAAAACCAGCGAACCGCGTTTTACGGGGCAGCCATGTTGGAAGATCAGCATCTTCATGAACGTGTTTGACGTGCACGTGAATCGGGTTCCCATATCCGGTCGCATCGCCGACATCTTTTACCAGAAAGGAAGATTCCTGGCGGCGGACAAGGCAAAGGCGAGCAAGGAAAATGAGCAGAACTGGATACGCATCGAAACGGCATCCGGAGCCTCGGTGGTGGTGACCCAAGTGGCAGGCCTCATTGCCCGTCGCATCGTCTGTTGGCCCCAGGTGGGAGACACGGTGCGCCGTGGTGAACGCTTCGGTATGATTCGGTTCGGTTCTCGACTGGACCTCTATATTCCTTCAACAGGCGAAGTCCTGGTCCGCAAGGGTCAAAAGGTCTTTGCCGGGGAGACGATTCTGTGTCGAATTCCGTAAATCGGCTTTATGCCAAGCGGCGAAAGAAGCGCCGATGGTCCGACGATGGGCAAGCGGGGTCGGTGACTTACGTGGTGCCCAACCTCTTCACTACGGCCAATTTGTTTGCCGGTTTTTACGGCATCGTTAGCTCCATCAATGGCCATTACGAAAATGCCGCCATCGCCATTCTCGTCTCGTGCGTCTTTGATATTTTGGATGGAAAAATCGCCCGGCTGACCAAAGCCACGAGCCGGTTTGGTGTCGAATACGATTCCCTGGCGGACCTGGTCGCTTTCGGAGTGGGTCCCGGGCTTCTCATGCATCTTTGGGCCCTCAAGCCCTTCGGGCGCTTAGGGTGGCTGGCCGCTTTTCTTTTCGTGGCCTGCGGCGCGCTGCGACTGGCCCGCTTCAATGTCCAGGCGGGCACGGGAAGTAAGAAATATTTTACGGGCCTGCCCATTCCAGGAGCGGCTTGCATGGTGGCAACCACCGTGCTGTTTCTGTTGAAGATTAAGGGCTCAGACTTTAGTCCCGTGCACATCGTCTTTTTGCTGGAAACCTATGGACTGGGGTTTCTCATGGTGAGCAGCATTCCCTATGACAGCTTTAAGGAATTGGAAGTGGTCAAGGGACGGCCTCTGCCCGTGCTTTTCGTTTTGGTGCTTCTGGTCACCGTGGTGGCGGCTCAACCGTATATGATGCTCTTTATTCTATTTACGGTGTATGTCCTTTCGGGGCCGGTGCGGTACGTATATCGCAAAGTAAAGCGCGTCAAAACGGCCGAAAACGGCCCTTCTGCGCACGAATTGCCCAAGGAAAACGGATCCTCGGCCTGCTGAACTTCGAAGTGGAAGGAACGCCCTATGCCCATGACCCTTGCGGAAAAAATTCTCGCTGCCCATACGAACCGATCGCACGTGCATCCCGGGGAACTTCTGGAAGTGCCCGTGGATTTCTGCTTCGGCAACGACATCACCGCTCCCATTGCCATCAAGGCGTTTCGCGGCACCGGAGCGCACAAGGTCTTCGACCCCCAAAGAATCGCTCTGATTCCCGATCATTTCACGCCCAACAAAGACATTGCCTCGGCCATTCAGGTGAAAATGCTTCGGGATTTCGCCAAGGAATTCGGCATCGTTCACTACTTCGACGTAGGCCGCATGGGCGTGGAACACGCCCTACTTCCCGAAATGGGGCTGGTGCTTCCGGGCGATGTGATCATCGGAGCCGACAGCCACACTTGCACCTATGGCGCTCTGGGGGCCTTTGCTACCGGCGTGGGCAGCACGGATCTGGCGGCGGCCATGATCACCGGCACCACCTGGTTTAAGGTCCCTGCAAGCATGAAGCTCATCTATCACGGACAGCTCAAACCCTGGGTGGGCGGCAAGGACCTGATCCTTTACACCATTGGACAGATCGGCGTGGACGGCGCTCGCTACATGGCCATGGAATTCACGGGCCCGGTCATCAAGCGCCTGCCCATGAGCCATCGCATGACCATGGCCAACATGGCCATTGAAGCGGGAGCCAAGGTGGGCCTGATCGCTCCGGATGACATCACCAGAGACTACGTTCAGGATCGAGCTCAAAGGCCTTACAGGTTCTTTGCCCCAGATGCGGACGCTTCCTACGATGTGGTTCACGAATGGGACGTCTCTGCCTTGGATCCCATGGTGGCTTTGCCGCACCTTCCCGAAAATGTGAAACCGGTGACCGAACTTCCATCCATAGCCATCGATCAGGTGGTCATCGGCAGCTGCACCAATGGGCGCCTTGAAGACCTTCGCGAAGCCGCCTTGGTGCTCAAAGGCCGAAAAGTCCATACCTCTGTGCGATGTCTCATCATTCCGGCCACACAGCGGATCTATCATGACGCCTTGAAGGAAGGGCTCATTGAAATCTTTCTCGATGCGGAAGCGGCCGTGAGCACGCCCACGTGCGGGCCGTGTTTGGGAGGGCACATGGGCATCTTGGCCGCCGGAGAACGCGCCGTGGCCACCACGAACCGAAACTTTGTGGGACGCATGGGCCATCCGGAAAGTGAAGTTTACCTGAGTTCGCCGGCGGTGGCGGCTGCATCGGCCGTCCTTGGCCGCATCGCCCATCCGGACGAAGTGCGCTGAGGAGTCCTATGGGACCACGCTGCCCATAAGGTTTCCCTCGGCGGATGCCAAATGGGTCCTCAATACAATGTGAACATTTCAGAAGCATGGAGCGCGTCATGGTGTGTGCCAATGAATGCGGAAACGGAATGACCAAGATCACGGGGCGCGTGTGGCTCTTTGGAGATGATGTGGACACGGACGCCATCATACCGGCTCGGTACCTGAACACTTCGGATCCTTCTGAACTGGCGAAACATTGCATGGAAGATGCGGACCCCCTGTTTCCGTCCAAGGTGCGGCCTGGAGATATCGTCGTGGCGGGCAAGAATTTCGGCTGCGGTTCCTCAAGGGAACATGCGCCCATCGCCCTCAAGGCCGCGGGAGTGGCCTGTGTCATCGCGGTCAATTTTGCCCGGATTTTTTATCGTAATGCCTTTAACATGGGGCTTCCCATTTTGGAGTGCGCGGACGCGGTGCGCGATGCGAGGGAAGGGGATACCCTGACCGTGTGCCTGGAAACAGGAGAAATCCGCAATGATCGTCAAGGCAAAACGTACCGGTCGGAACCGGTGCCGCCGTTCATGATTGAACTGCTTCAATCCGGAGGCTTGATGGCTTATGTGAAGAAACACCATCTGACGGAATTGTGAAACTAAAGGCGGGATGAACGGAACCTGTCCGTGAGCGTGCTCCCGTGCCTTCGAAATGGTTGGAATTAAGGAGCGTAATCGAGAATGAGTGAGCAGGGTTATCGAGTGGCCGTGGTCGGCGCCACAGGCGCCGTGGGAACCATGATGATCAAGGTTTTGGAGGAGCGCAATTTTCCCGTGGCCTCCATTAAGGCCTTGGCGTCGTCCAGGTCTGTGGGGAAGAAGGTGCCGTTTCGCGGCAAAATGATCACCGTGGAAGAACTCACCGAGCGGTCCTTTGACGGCGTGCAATTGGCTCTGTTCTCGGCGGGAGCCACAGTGAGTCGACGTTTTGCGCCCATGGCGGCCCGAGCAGGGTGCGTGGTCGTGGACAATTCCAGCGCCTTTCGCATGGAGCCTCACATTCCCCTGGTGGTTCCGGAAGTCAACCCGAACGCCCTTCAAGGACATCCGGGCATCATCGCCAATCCCAACTGCTCCACCATTCAGATGGTGGTGGCTCTCAAACCCATTCAAGATGCCGCGCGGATCAAGAGGATCGTGGTCACGACCTTTCAGGCAGTTTCCGGAACAGGGCAAAAGGCGGTCTTTGAACTGGAAGCGCAAGTGCAGGCTCTCCTTCAGGGCCGGCCTCTGCCTCGAGCCGTCTACCCGCATCAGATCGCCTTCAACTGTCTGCCCCATATCGGGGCCTTCTTGCCCACGGGATACACAGAAGAAGAAATGAAGATGGTCAACGAGACGCGAAAGATCTTTGAAGACGCGTCCATTCAGGTGTGCGCCACCACGGTGCGGGTGCCGGTCTATTACGGACACAGCGAATCGGTGGCTGTCGAAACCCACCAGCCTTTGAGTGTTCAGGAGGCGCGGGACCTCTTGAAAAAGGCCTCAGGCGTGGTGGTTGTGGACGACCCGGCGCAAAACGAATACCCCATGCCTTTGAATGCGGCCGGACGGGACGAGACGTTCGTCGGGCGCCTTCGCAAGGACTTTTCCGTGGAAAACGGGTTGGTCATGTGGATTGTGGCCGACAACATTCGCAAGGGCGCAGCCACCAATGCCGTGCAGATTGCGGAAATTTTGGTCAAGCAAGGCCTGCTGCGTGTGCCTTAGATGCACGACCTGACGCGCCTTTCGTGAGGGCCAGCAAGGTTGCGATCGAAGGGCTTTTGTGCCGAAAGCCAAACAACTGCATGCGCATCATTGCGGGACGTTTTCGCGGAAGAACCCTGAGACGCCCCAAGTCCCACGGGGTGCGTCCGACGGCGGACCGCGTGCGGGAAGCCCTTTTCAGTATTTTGGGCCAGCGCGTTCGAGACAGCCGAGTTCTGGATCTGTTTGCCGGCACAGGAGCCTTGGGGCTGGAAGCGCTGAGCCGAGGAGCCGCCTGTGCGGTGTTTGTGGACCAGCACCGCGAAGCGCTCGCCGTCCTTCGATCCAACGTGGATCGCTGCGGCGTGACCTTCCCGGAAGTGGAAGTACTGGCCGTGAATGTGCCTGTGGCCCTGTCGCGTCTTGCAGCCCAGAAACGCCGCTTTGACCTGATCTTCATGGACCCGCCTTACGGTCTAGGCTGGATTCCCAAGATTCTGGCCCTACTGGATGCTGTGGCCGCTCCGGATGCTCTAATCATTGCCGAACACCACGAAAAGGACGCCGTCCCGGACAGGGTTTCCCTATGGCACCTGGTGGACCGGCGCCGCTACGGCACTGTGTGCCTCACTTTTTTCGCCCGAATGGATGAAGCGCCTGAGGGCGAAGGATGAGCCCAGAGAACGGTCGAGGGCCGAAAGCCTGCGCTCTGATTCCGTCGCTTTCCTGGTTCGGTGGGAAGAGGAAGAGGAAGGCGGTGGGCACAGCCTATTCATGGATATCAAGGATCCGTGCTGGCGCCGGCATCAAAAGTGTGGTATGGATCAGGGCACGGGCGTTGCGGACAAACGCAACGATGGGCTAGGGAACCAACGGCAAGGGGGCGGGACATGATGAAAAGAACAGGTGTGCTGATCCCAGTCATTGTTTTTGTCTCGGCCGTGGTGTCGGTGAGTGCCTTCGCCGATCACCGGGAAAAAAAGGAACATCAATTTTTTAACAAACTCAAGGAACATACCTCAGGGAAATCCCAGGAAGACCACGGGAACGAAAACACAGGCCAGATGGCCGCATGGCTTTTCGCCGTGGCCAATTTTCCCGTGGCGGGAACCCTTTTAACGCGTCGGTTCCTTTTGACCAAGACGTCGGGAAATTTTCAAAAGACGGCCGGCAAGATCTACTCCTGGTTGAAAAAAGATCTCATGCCCTATCACTATGTTCTGAACACCGGGGCCATCATCATGGCCCTCATCCATTTCAGACTTTCGTGGTGCCGCTCCACAAGCCTTCCCGAATGGGCCGTGCTCTTGGTGACTCTTTTGGGCCTTAGCGGAATGATCCTCAAATTCCGCCTCATTCCCCAACCCTTGATCCGAAAGGTCCGCGCCATTCACACCCATCCCGCTGTCGTGGTTGGCGTCTTTGGATTGTTGTTCCTCGGCCATCAGTTCCTGGACTGAACACCGCCGGAAAGGGTTCGCAGGGAGTCCAATGGACGGCGGAAAACTCTTCCTGGTCATCGCTTTGGGGGTTCTCGTGTTCGAAGTGGTCGAGCATGTGATCTTTCCTCTCGTGTGGAGCTGGAGCATGCGCCGCCGATCGCCGCTCATTGGAATGGAATCCATGCTGGAAAAGCACGCCCAGGTTCTTCGCTGGAACCGCACCACGGGGATCGTGCGCCTCGAGGGTGAAGAATGGAAGGCGAAAAGTTCGAAGGTGCTGGCCCCAGGAGATGTTGTCCGCATCACGCAGGTCGATTCGCTCACTCTGACGGTCGTGCCCGTGGCACAAGAGAACGATACCTGCCCTAAGCTTTGACTTTCGAGGAGCGTGGCGCTATGTTCCTTCCTTCCTTTGCAGGCGAGGGATGCTAAGAAGAGGTCTCAGTGAGAGCAACTGAAGAAGGAGGGGGCATGGACAAGCTGGCCGTCTATCCGGGTTCTTTCGATCCCATCACCAACGGGCATCTGGATCTCCTCGAGCGGGCGTTAAAAATCTTCGATCGCGTCATCATTGCCGTTGCCAGCAACCCCGCCAAGAATCCTCTGTTTTCTTTGGAAGAACGAATGGACATGATCCGCCTATCCCTTGCGGACCATCCCCTTGCCCACCGCATCGACGTCGATACCTTTAGCGGCCTTCTCG
Source organism: Desulfosoma caldarium (assembly GCF_003751385.1). Taxonomy (NCBI): domain Bacteria; kingdom Pseudomonadati; phylum Thermodesulfobacteriota; class Syntrophobacteria; order Syntrophobacterales; family Syntrophobacteraceae; genus Desulfosoma; species Desulfosoma caldarium. The sequence continues at coordinate 449,863 of NZ_RJVA01000012.1, forward strand.
TCAACTATGTGGATCGCGTGGGCGCTCGCGCCATTTTGCGAGGGCTGAGGGCAGTAAGCGATTTTGAGTACGAGTTTCAAATGGCCCTTATGAATCGGAAATTAAACAACAAGATTGAGACGTTGTACTTGATGACCGGCATGCGCTGGATTTACATCAGTTCTCGAATCATCAAGGAAGTTGTGGTCTCGGGTGGGGACGTCAAAGGGCTGGTGCCCGAAGTGGTGGAAAAAAAGCTCATCGAAAGATTGCGCGCCCAAAAGGGCCACGTGGGCGCAATGCCCTGAGGCGCGTTTGACCAGCCCATGGCTGCGTGTTGACTCTCGGCTTTTGGGCTTTGTGGGGCCCTCGTGAGATGGACGTGAGAAAACGCTTCATCGGGAGGGCATCCCCCAAGGTTCAAGTGAATTTTTAGAAGGTGTGCGCCGTCTCTCCAGCGTGCCTTCTCATCCGCTTTCAACCGCCCGTTCATCCCATATTGCCCGGTGCTTCCACTTTCGGAAATGCCGAAGAATTTTCTTAAGGAGGGTGCGCCCAGCGTGATGAATTTTTACGGATCGCCCGCTCCTTATACCGGCGAAACGCCCGCGATTTCAGGAAGGGCACCCGCGATTTAGAAGGGTTTTTCGGCCGTGTGTTAAACAAAGGGCAGGATGGGCAGCCGGGTTCCACGAAAAAAAACTGTGCGTTCAAAATTTTCCGCTAAGAAGAAGGGTCTGGGAAAAGGGCCTGAGCGGGTGTCGATGTGGAGGTTTTCTTGTGTTCGGCGATTCTCAAATCCCGAAGACGCCGAGCCGCCTCGAGAACGGTCCGGGCATAGGGCCGGCTGTTGTTGTATTTAAGGACGACTTTTTCCTGCTGTTCCGGCACGGCGTCATTGCGCCAGCCGTGACTCTTGAGATACTTGGCGATGCTGGCAAAGGCATCCTCGGGGCGGTTCAGGTCCACCGTGCCGTCCCCGTCCCCATCGGCGCCGTAGTGTAATAGGCTAGAAGGCAAAAACTGAGGCCAGCCGACGGCCGCCATGTAGGATCCGCGCCATTGAGCTGCTTCCGGCATGCCCCTGTCGATGAGGGTCACGAGCGCGCGAAGTTCATTGAGAGCCCAAGAGGCTCGCCGTTCCAGTCTGGCGTGGAATCGGTCTCGAGCCCACCGAGCCCGGTCCTGGGCCGAAAGCATACCCCAAACGCGTTCCCTCTCGTCGGGATCGAGCATCAGGGCAAAGGTGGCCAGAGTGGTCGCCACGGGATGGTTTCCCGTCCGTTCACCCAGAGCGCTTTCCACCAGCAAAATGGCCACGATGATCGATGGGTCCACCTCATAAGCCGCCCCGATGCGGTGCAAGGTCTCGTCGTGAAGGCGCCAAAATTGTTCGGCTTTGGCCAAGGAGGACGGATCCAGAAAGGCTTCATAGTTGAGGGCCGTTTCTCGAATCTTCATGGACAGCGCCACGTTTCCATAGGCCGGGCTTTCCGCGGAAGAAAAAAGGACGGATAGGGCATGCCTCGAACACCCCTCCGCCTCCAGCAGTCTTCGCACACGATCCAGCGGCTCCTTCGCATGAACGCTCCTAGGAGCAAGCCCTGAAAAAATCACCGAAGCCGCCACCACCAAGGAAACGCACGCCGGTTTCCACGATCGAAAGGATGGAGCCAACACCGCAGCCTCCTTGAACAGGTCATCGCGTGGAGAAAGCACTTTCCTTTGCCGACCGCCATGACTAAGCTTTCCTTCTACCAGGGATCGTGGTCGAAATAAACCTTTACGGCTAAAGGATTCCAGGGCGGCTTTCACTCCTCGCCGACCTGGAAAAGATGAAGACGCAAAGGAGGCTTTCAATGGGGCACAGGAGTGCGTTTCAGCTGCATCGCGACACGTTTATTCAGGAAATCCAAACACAGGCGAAAATCTATACCCATGTTCCCACGGGGGCTCGCATTCTTTCCATGGAAAACGACGATGAAAACAAGGTGTTCGGGGTCACCTTTCGCACGCCCCCCAAGGATGCCTCGGGACTTCCCCATATTCTCGAACATTCCGTGCTGTGCGGATCGCGCAAATACCCTGTCAAGGAACCTTTCGTAGAACTCCTCAAAGGATCCCTGCAAACCTTTCTCAACGCTTTCACCTATCCGGATAAGACCTGCTATCCCGTGGCCAGCCAAAACCTTCAGGATTTTTATAACCTGGTGGACGTCTACCTGGACTCGGTCTTTTATCCGAAGATCACCCCATGGATTTTCAAGCAAGAAGGTTGGCACTACGAACTCGAAAACCGCGAAAGCCCGCTCCAGTACAAAGGCGTCGTCTACAACGAAATGCGCGGCGCCTACTCCTCACCCGACCGACTGGTGGTGGAATACAGCCAGCAGAGCCTTTTTCCCGACACGCCCTATGGGTTGGATTCGGGAGGGGATCCCCAGGTCATTCCAACGCTGACCTATGAACAGTTCAAAGCCTTTCACGAAACCTACTACCATCCATCCAACGCCTGGTTTTACTTCTACGGCAATGACGATCCGGATCGGCGCCTGGCCGTTTTGGAAGATCTGCTCAAAGATTTTCAACCCCGTTCCGTGGACAGTCGCATTCCTCTGCAGCCGCCATTCACGGCCCCTCGGCGCGTGCACAAAACCTATGCCGTGGGCAAAGACCAGCCCCCCAAAGCCATGGTGACCGTCAACTGGCTCCTGACTCAGACGGAACCGCCGGAAACCCATCTGGCCCTTCACATTCTGGAATACGTCCTGCTCGGCATGCCGGGGTCTCCGCTGCGACGCGCCTTGATTGAATCGGGCCTCGGGGAAGATCTGGCCGGCGTGGGTCTGGAGGCTGAACTGCAACAGATGATGTTTTCCACGGGTCTCAAAGGTGTGGCGCCCAAAAATCTGGAAAAGGTGGAAGCCCTGATTCTGAATGTGGTCAAGGAGCTGGCCGAAAAAGGCATTCCCAAGGAAACTGTGGAAGCGGCCCTGAACACCTTGGAATTTCGCCTGCGTGAAAACAACACGGGACCCTACCCCAGAGGTCTCGCCCTGATGCTGCGCGCCCTCACCACCTGGCTCTACGACGGGGACCCTCTGGCTCTCGTAGCCTTTGAAACCCCCTTGAACTGGGTAAAAGAAAAGGCATTGAGCGGTACAGGGTTCTTAGAAGAGCTTCTGGTCCGCTACTGGGTGAACAATCCGCATCGAGCGACCCTTTTTCTGGAACCGGATGAAACCTTGGAAGAACGTCAACGGGCCGAGGAAGCCAAAAAACTGGCCGAACGCAAGGCGTCCATGTCCCCACAAGACCTGGAGCGTCTCGTGAAAGAAACGCGAACGCTGCGACAATTACAGGAAACACCCGACCCGCCCGAAGCGCTGGCCACCATTCCTCGACTGCGACTGGAAGATTTGGAAAGAGAAAACAAAAAAATCCCCGCCGAAGACTGCATGCTGGCCCAGGTTCCCGTACTTACCCACGATCTGTTCACCAACGGCATTGTCTACCTGGACTTGGCTTTTGAGGTGAGCGCCGTGCCGGCCCACCTTCTGGGCTATGTGCCTCTGTTAGGCCGAGCCCTTCTGGAAATGGGCACGGAAAAGGAAGACTATGTCCGCCTCAATGAACGCATCAGCCGCAAGACCGGAGGCATTAGCGTTCAAACCAGCACTTTCGTGTGTGCCGACGGCCATAGGGTCGGCAGTTGGCTTCTGATCCGAGGAAAGGCCCTCACCCATCAGGTGCCGGAACTGTGCGCCATCCTTCGCGACCTGGTGACCGCAGTGCGGCTGGACAACCGGGATCGGTTTCGACAAATCGCTCTCGAATCCAAAGCCCGCCGTGAAGCGTCGCTCATCCCCGAAGGGCATCGCTTTGTGGCCCGAAGGGTTAAGGCGCCATGGCATGCGGCCCACTGGGCCGAAGAGAACATGAAGGGAATCGAGTCTCTGTTCTTTGTGCGAAAGCTTTGCGAACGCGTGGACAGTGACTGGGAAGGGGTTCTGGCCGATCTGGAACAGGTGCGCCATGCCATCCTTTCGTCCAAGAACCTTCGAGCCAATGTGACCGTGGACGAGGCCACCCGGCAAGAGATTACCCCCGTTTTGGAAGAACTTCTCGCCGGCCTTCCGGCCCATGACACGGCGCGCGCCTCTTGGCTTCCGAACCGCATGCCCCACAAAGAAGGCTTTACGGGCCCTTTGCACGTGAACTACGTGGCCAAGGGTCTGAACCTGCGCGATGCCGGCTTTCGCTTTCGAGGATCGGCCTTGGTGGTGAGTCACTTTCTGCGCACGGGTTATCTCTGGGACCGCGTGCGAGTTCAGGGTGGAGCCTACGGCGCCTTCACTCAACTGGACAGATTTTCAGGGGATTTCACCCTGGTGTCCTACAGAGACCCGAACGTACACAAGACGCTGCACGTCTACGACCAGTGCGCGGATTTTCTCAAAACCTTTGAGCTTCACCAGGATGAACTGACCAAAGCCATCATCGGCGTCATTGGAGACCTGGACCGGCACCTGCTGCCCGACGCCAAGGGATTCACGTCCTTTATGAGGCACCTTGCCGGGGATGATGACGCCGCGCGCCAACGCATGCGTGACGAAGTTCTGGCCACCACGCGGGATGATTTTCGAGCCTTTGGCGAACTGTTGGACTCCGCGCGAGACACCGGCCGCATCGTGGTCCTGGGATCTCGAGAATCCCTGGCCTCCGAAGACATGGCCCTGCACATCAGCCAGGTCCTGTAGACGCAATGAAAAAAGGGCACAGGCTCTTGACGGCATCGCCTTTTCTGTATATTTCCATATCGGCATTTAAGAAGAGGGGAGGGATTCATGAAGGATTTCCTTCGGGTCATGAAGGCCCTTTCGGATCCGAGCCGCGTGAAGATTCTCAAGATGCTGACGCGTCGAGAACTGTGCGTGTGTGAATTGCAAGCGGGGCTTGGCCTGGCGCAGCCGACCGTATCCAAGCATCTCAAAATTCTGGAGGATGCCGGCCTGGTGGAAAAGCGCAAAGACGGCCTCTGGGTCAACTATCGGCCTGCGGACGGACACAGCAGCCCGTATGCCGCCACCCTTTTGGGTAACCTCAAGCACTGGCTGAACGAGGATCCGGAAATTCAAAAGCTACTGCAAAATGTTCCCTTTTTGGATCGCGCTGCCGTGTGTACACGATCCACGGAAAGAGCCCGATGAAGTCCATACGGCAAATTCGCATCGACGGGCAGACGGTGGGCGTGGTGGGACTCGACGAGGCCCTGCAGGAACTGGCGGATTCGCTCAAAGGTCAACCCCGCGAGGCTGTGGAAGAGGTGCTGCTGGAACGTCTGGCCAAAGATAACTATATACCATCCGGTGCGCGGAATGCTTATGGTAAGGCCTTGTACCGTGAGTGGCAGCGCTTTGTGGGAGAAGCGGTTCAAGACGAGCCGGAGCAAGCGCCATCGATCCTGGTGGTGGGACCCGGCTGCGCTCAGTGTGATGCGCTGGAAAAAACGGTGATGGAGATTCTCAGTGAAGAAAAGCTTGCGGTGAACGTGGACCATGTGCGGGATCCCGTGGCCATCGGCGAGATGGGGATTTTGGGCGTGCCCGCCCTGGTGGTCAAGGGCCGCGTGGTGTTTTCCGGCCGCGTGCCTTTGAGAGCCGAACTGAAAAAGCTTCTGCTGCAGGCGCTCAAGGACGTGCAATGAATCCATGAAAGCCCTGCCATGTTGGAATGAACAAGGCTGCGCAAGAGCGGGCAAGCGGCCAGAGGCGGCATGGCAGGGGCATGAAGGAGGTGACGCATGGAAATTAAGGTCTTGGGACCCGGTTGCAAGAAATGCCAACAGACCGAAGCGGTGGTCAAGGAAGCGGTCACGGAATCCGGCGTCCAAGCTTCCGTAGGACATGTGACGGATGCCATGGAAATCGCCAGCTACGGTGTCTTTGGCACGCCGGCTGTCGTCGTTAACGGTGAAGTGAAATCCGTGGGCAAGATTCCCAAAAAGGAAGAAGTTCTCTCGTGGATTCGTGCGGCATCGTGACCGCGGGAGAAAGGAGGCTTGTGCCATGACGGAGCCGTGTTGCCCCACCGGGGGCGGTGCTCAAGGAAACGTGATGATTTTAGCCTGCTCGGGAGGGTCCAACGTGGGGCAATTGTCCAACCAAGCCGCGGTGGAACTCACCGTGGAAGGATTTGGCAAGATGTTTTGCCTCGCGGGCATCGGCGGGCACTTGTCGGGGTTTGTGCAGTCTGCCAAAGACATACCGGCCATGGTGGCCATCGATGGGTGCCAGGTGGGCTGTGCCAAGGCTATTTTGGAACACGCCCAGGTGCCCCTCAAAGCCTATGTGGTGCTGACAGATCTTGGCATCGAAAAAAACAAGAACTTTACCCTGGAACGTGGAACTTTAGAAAAAGTCAAGGCGGCTGTGAGAGAAGCCTGTAAAGACCTTCCCACAGACGCCCCTTCCGGGTCAATTTGCTGCGGTTGATGCATGCCACTCTTTCCTGCTGCGTGACGTTTTTCGGGACACCCTTGAAACGGCGCCGCCCTTGGCGCCTTTTCAAAGGTGCCGTCCCAACCTGGAAGGTACCTTGAATTAAGGAGGTGCCTTATGTTGCTTCGCAGCTATCGAAAAGAAATCTTTCGCCCGGAATGCAATCCCAGTTTTCAGTCTCTTCACTGCATCGCTCACTTGGATCAGGATATTGGGGAAGTCATTCCCTACCTGAACGCCGTCTTGGGAGGATCCCAGTTCACGCGTGAACCTCCCTCGGTGACCTTCAAGGCCCACGGCAAGCTCATTACGGTCCATCCTCGACAAATCGCCATCAATGCGCTCAAAGAACCGGAAGAAGCCGACAAAATCCTTCAATGGCTGCGCGAGGAAATCAACAGCATCTGGGACAAGCGCGCGGAAATCACGCCCAAGTTCGAGCCGCTGAAGAAACCTCAGGTATTTGCTATTTTAAAACATCTTCCTAAGACAAACTGTGGCGAGTGCGGGTATCCCACCTGCACCGTCTTTGCCGTTCATGTGTCGGAAGGCGGCCGCAGTCCGGAAAACTGCCCACATCTGAGTCCGGAACAGCGCCGGGCGTTGCATACGTACCTCGAGCCCTTTGACCTCACCGGCTGACAGCCCTCCGCAGGCCAAGGAGAGATTCCGTGGCGGAACGAAAACGCATTCTCTTTCTGTGTACCGGGAATTCTTGTCGAAGCCAAATGGCGGAAGCCTGGACCCGCACCCTCAAAGGGGATATCTACGAACCCTTTTCGGCCGGTGTGGATCCCAAAGGACTAGATCCTCGCGCGGTCAAGGCCATGGCGGAAGTGGGCATCGACATGAGAGGACAGCGATCCAAATCGGTGGAGGATCTGCCGGTTCAGGACTTCGCCTACGTGGTCACCCTGTGTAGCCATGCCCAGGAGTCCTGTCCCTATTTTCCCGCCAGCGTGAAACGGTTACACGTCCCCTTTGACGATCCTCCTCTCTTGGCGGCCGAAGCCGCCACAGAGGAGGAGGCCATGGCGCCCTATCGGCGGGTTCGCGACGAAATCAAAACTTTTGTCGAAAACCTCGATCTCTAGTTGGCGCCCAGGGAAAAGGTTGAGCGATTCATGGGGGCCTAGAAATACGCCCCGAAAATCAAGCCTGCCGTGGTGGACATAATCACCACAAGAGTCACGAACACCGCGGTCTTCCAAGTTCCCAGGACGCTTCGAATGACCAGCATGTTGGGAAGACTCAGGGCCGGTCCGGCCAAAAGCAGCGCCAACGCGGGTCCCTTGCCCATACCGGCGCCGAGCAACCCTTGCAAAATGGGCACTTCCGTCAAGGTGGCAAAATACATAAACGCCCCCACAATGGCGGCGAAGAAATTGGCCTCCAGCGAGTTGCCGCCCACAAGTCCGCTGACCCACCGGGATGGAATCAGACCTTCGGATCCGTCTGGACGGCCGAGCAAAAGGCCTGCTACAAGAACACCGCCGAAAAGAAGGGGCGTGATCTGTTTGGTGAAATCCCAGGTGGACAAAAACCAGGTTTCGGTCTCACCGCGCGTCGTGACCAAACACACCGTAAAAAGCACCAAGCCCGCCGAAAAGGCGATAAGGGGCTCGTGAGGAAACAGCCAGGCCAAGACGGCCACGGCGATGGCGGAAAAAACGATCTTGTAGGCTTTGACGCGAAACCACTGCACCAAAAGATAGCCCAAAAAGAGCGCAAAGGCGCCGCAGACATACCACTTGACGTTGTAGACCGCGTTCCAGAAACCCACGGGCGAGGAAGGTTTGCCCCAGGTGGCAAAGATGAGCACACCGACCATGCTGGCAAAATAGACCACGTTCTGCCACAGAGGCCTTTCCACGTCCGGAGCCGGCATGTGGAGCGCCGCGGCCGCTTTGAGCTGTTCCTCTTTACGAAAGATCAAATGCATCAACAGCCCGATCACGATGCTAAATAAAATGGCGCCCACGGCACGGGCGATACCCAAAGGCAATCCGAGAATGCGCGCGGTGAGCACAATGGCCAAGACGTTGATGGCCGGTCCCGAATACAGAAAGGCAATGGCCGGGCCCAGTCCCGCGCCGCGTTTCCAAATGCCGGCAAAAAGCGGAAGCACCGTGCAGGAACACACCGCCAAAATGGTTCCAGAAACCGACGCCACACCGTAGGCCAAAACCTTTTTGGCGCCGGCGCCTAAATATTTCATGACCGCGGCCTGGGAGACAAAACAGGCGATGGCCCCGGCAATGAAAAAAGCGGGAACCAGACAGAGCAAGACGTGTTCCTGAGCGTACCACTTGGCCAAGGCCAAGGATTCCAAAACCGCGCCGCGAAACCTCTGACTTTCCATGGGCAGCCAAAAAAGGATGAGAAAGGTGCCCACAATAAAGGTCAACGGTTTCCAAATCTCCGACCAGGTAATTTGACTTTTTTCCTCTTCTTCGGCCTGGACCTGTTCCAACGAAACGTTCGTTTGCGAGGCATCGACCCGTGCCATGACACAACCTCCTCAAATGGAATAATGCCGTCACGCGACCACATCGCCGCCGAGCAGCCCCTGGCTGCCTCGACGTATTACCATTTAGCAATGTATGATGATTTGTCAACCCCCTTGTTAAGGCGGAAGGTCTTCCAAAGATTTTTTAGTCGGAGCGATGGTTATGGAACTCCTTGACATGGCGGCAGCGCGCCTATATGAAAAGAAAGGAATGTAGAGGGAAGGTCTCGGTCGTGCTGGCGGCCTTTATGTGGGGGTCGAAAAAGGCGATGGTGGAAGCGGCGCAGGCGGCCAATTCTTATGGCGCCATGCGGTGCTTCTTCGAGGCGAAAAGGCGTACCGTGGGCTTTCAACGGAAAATCGAGGAGTGCAGCCATGGCATCAGAGGCAGGAATCAAGAAGGAAGGTCGGGGTCTCAGTCTGTTTGAGAAGTATCTTTCCGTGTGGGTGCTTTTGTGCATTGTGGCGGGCATCTTTTTGGGCCGGGTCGCTCCGGAGGTGGCTCGCTATCTTGACGGCTTGGCCATTTACGTCAATGAGGCCCCCGTGGTTTCTATCCCCATTGCCGTTTGCCTCTTTTTTATGATGTACCCCATCATGGTCAAGATCGACTTCGGCGAAGTGCTGATGGCGGGCAAGAACCTTAAGCCTGTCGGGCTGACATTGTTTGTCAACTGGGCCATTAAGCCCTTCACCATGTACGCCATCGCATTATTCTTTTTGGGATACGCCTTTAAGGGGCTCATTGGTCCCGACGCCGTCGACTATGTCAAGATGCCGCTGGGCTTGGATCTTCCCGTGGGGGCCACCCACGGCGTGGGCACGGTGGTGCTTCACAACGGCCTAAAAATGCTGGAAGTGCCCTTATGGCGAAGCTATCTGGCTGGATGCATTCTTTTGGGAATCGCTCCGTGCACGGCCATGGTTTTGGTGTGGGGCTATCTGGCCCGCGGCAACGACGGTCACACGCTGGTCATGGTCGCCATCAACAGCCTCACCATGCTTTTTCTTTACGGGCCGTTGGGAGGCTTCCTCCTGGGCGTAGGACGTCTTCCCGTGCCATGGCAGGCTCTGGTGCTTTCCATCGGCATCTATGTGGCTCTGCCTTTGGTAGCCGGCTATTTTTCTCGAAAACTTATCATTCGGGCCAAGGGTGTAGATTGGTTTGAACAGAAATTTTTGCATGTCCTGACCCCGGTGACCATCATCGCCTTGCTGGTCACCCTCATATTGCTTTTTTCCTTCAAGGGCGACGTTATTGTCGGCAACCCTTTGACCATCCTTTGGATTGCCATTCCTTTGTTTATCCAAACAAACCTGATTTTCTGGCTCGCTTACGGACTCTCCAAGGCGCTCAAGTTGCGTTATGAAGACGCGGCCCCCTCGGCCATGATCGGTGCCTCCAACCATTTTGAAGTGGCCATTGCCACGGCCACGCTGCTTTTCGGTCTGGCTTCCGGGGCGGCCTTGGCCACCGTGGTGGGGGTCCTGATCGAGGTGCCGGTGATGCTTATGCTGGTCAAAATCTGCCTGGGCACGCGACACTGGTTCACGGATTGGCTCAAGGGCATGAACCTACATGAAGCGGTGGCACGCCTCATGGAAGACGTCGGCCGTATGCAGCAGGAACTGAGGGAGCTGAAGGCCCGAATTCGGTAAGGATCCGAGAAAGGGCTCATAGGTTCTTTTCTTTTTGCCCCGAGGCCACGGAGGCGTTGCGGGCAAGGTGAGAGAAGCTTCGAGAAAAGGATCGGTGGTGAGCAAACGATTATTTGTGGGCACACCGTGGCGCCAGGCCGTGTGGCAGAGCCTGGCCCTGGTGGGCTTGGCTTTGATGCTGTCGTTCGCGGTCAACGGCCTTCGTTCGGATGGCTTGCCCTGGATCCAACCGGTCGGTCAGTGGGTGGGAGAAACCGGACTGGAAATTTCTTTGGACGAAGCGCAGATCCTTTATTTGACGGATCAGGCGGTGTTTCTGGACGCTCGAAGCCCAGAGGCATACCGTTCCGGCCATATTGACAAGGCCTTGAACCTTCCATGGGTTCATTTTTCGGAGAGGGCTTCCGAGGTACTGGACGGCTTGCCGAAAGAAACGCCCATCGTTACGTACTGCGATGAAGGCTGCCGATTCAGCGAAGAATTGGCGGCAGCTCTAACAGCACAAGGCTACGCACAGGTGCGTGCCCTGATGAACGGATGGTCTGCGTGGTTGGAAAGCGGATTTCCTGTGGCGACAGGCCCGTGATGGATTCGCGCTATGTTCCTGCTTAAAAAAAGAGTGAGACGTCACACCGAACGCGTGAGAACGCCGCATACCTGAACGGAGGTTCTTTGACCATGCCTTTCCATCCGATGGGCAAGCACGGCAAGACCGTGGACGATCCTGCGGCCCAACTTCGAGATCCTGTTCACGATGTGGACGATCCTTTGAGTCGTGAATTTCCAGACGTCAGTGGTGAGGATGAGGCCCACGGGCATGGCGCGTGCGAACACCATGGACACGGTCTCCACGCCCAGGACGCTTCCGGAAGCCGATTACTCCTTACCATGCTTCTCAATCTGCTGATTCCGTCGGCTCAGGTTGTCGGCGGCGTTTTGGCCAACAGCGTGGCCGTTCTTTCGGATGCCACTCACAATTTCGGTGATTTCGCCGCGCTGCTCATTGCCTACATCGCCTGGCGCGTGGGACGGCGAGGCGCTACGACGCGCCATACCTTTGGTTTTCGGCGCGTGGAAATCCTGGCTGCTCTGCTCAATGTGCTCCTTCTCGTGGGCGCGTGCTCGGTGATTCTTTGGGAAGCCGTTCAAAGATTCCGACACCCTCAAGAGATCTCCGGCTCATGGGTCATGGCCTTGGCCGCGGTAGGCGTTGTGGGCAACGGCTTTTCAGCGTGGCTTCTCCACCGTGATGCGGCCCATAACCTGAACATGCGTGGCGCGTTTCTCCACATGATGGGGGATCTTTTGACCTCCGTCGCCGTTTTGATCAACGGCGCCGTTCTTCTTTTCAAGCCATGGACCTGGCTCGATCCTTTGTTGTCGTTGATCATCGTGGCTTTGATTCTCAAGAATTGCTGGAGCGTTTTGCAGGAAGCCGTAGCGGTCCTCATGAACGCTGCGCCGCGCCACGTGGACATCTCCCGTGTCAAAGAAACCTTGGAAGCCCTCCCGGGCGTCCTCAATGCCCATTACCTTCATGCATGGCACGTGAGCTCCTCCAGCATCGCCTTTTCATGCCATCTGGTGATCCCGGACCAAAAGCTCAGCCAAGGGGAGCAGGTGAGGCGGCAGGCGGCCGAGGCGCTGCGGCGCCACTTTGGTATCGATCATGCCATTATTCAACTAGAAACCCTCTGCTGCGGCAACGGATCGCTGCTCTGTGAAGGATCGTGCCATGGAACAACCGCCATGCCCTCTACTGAGAGCTCGAGGGGGGAAGGTCGGGAAACACGGCCCGCGGCAACGTCGGTCCCGCTCCACGAGGGTCTTTCAAGAAAATCTCAACGCTTTCGTCAGGGCGCTTTAACGGTGGTGCGCATCGCCCTGGGGCTCGTTTTTCTGTACGCAGCCTACGAAAAGATTCTTGAACCGTGGGATTTTGCACAAACCGTTGACAACTATAAACTCCTTCCGGCCTGGGCCGTCAACGCGGTCGCCTTGGTGCTTCCGTGGCTTGAGGCTCTGGTGGGCGTCTGCCTCATGGCCGGACTGTGGCTGCCCGGAGCCTTCACAACGGCCACGGGACTTTTGGTGGTTTTTTTGGGATCCCTCGTCGTGAATCTGCTTCGAGGTGTGGATGTGGACTGCGGTTGTTTTGGCACGGGCGAAGGTGTCCGGAACTGGTCCATGCGACTCAGTATCCTTCGCGACGCCGTGCTTTTGGGCATGGCCGCAGTGGGAACATGGCTGGTCATGAGCGCGAGCCGGTCGGAACGGTTGAAACCGATGCAAGGAATTGGAGAGGAAACAGCGAGGTCAAGAGAATGACAAAGCGGGTTGTGGCACTTCTGGTACTGCTGGGCTTCGGCCTCTTCGGGGGCTGCCGTGGGCAGGCCATGGAATCGGAGCAGGAAATTCCCGTCAAGGGCATGGTGACCATGGTAGACCTGGGAGCCCATGAATGTATTCCCTGCAAGATGATGGAGCCGATTCTCAAGGAGGTGCAACAAGAATACGACGGACGCGCCGCCGTCATTTTTGTCGATGTCTGGAAGGACCGGCAGGCGGCGGCCCGATTCGGCATTCGTGTCATTCCGACGCAGATTTTCTATGACAAAGAGGGCAAGGAAGTCTTTCGACACGAAGGCTTTCTGGACAAGAAGAGCATCGCCCATGTGTTCAGTAAGCTGGGCGTGGAATAATGGACCCCGAAAAGGAGTGGGGGAGTGCAGGAATTTTTCCTGATGGTCAACCAATGGATGAGCGGGACAGGGGTTGCCGCGCTCGTGGGCTGCTTTCTTTGGGGTATGGTGTCGGTGGTGTTGAGTCCGTGCCACATGGCGTCCATTCCTTTGGTCGTCAGCTATGTGGCCGGCCAGAACCGAATCTTGTACCCCCATGAAGCGGCGCGTTACGCCATTGCCTTTACTCTGGGACTGTTCACAACCATTGCTGTCATCGGCATCGTGTGTTCACTTTTGGGGCGAATGCTGGGGGATGTGAGCCCCTACTGGACCGTGGTCGTGGGCCTGATTCTTTTGTGGTTGGCCCTGGACATGATGGGGGTGTCGGTCTGTTCTCTTTCCGGAGCCAAACTGGCCAAGCTTCAGCTTCGCGGTTTGGGAGGAGCTCTGGTCCTGGGGTTGGCCTATGGAATCCTTTCGGGCTCCTGCACCTTTGGATTTATTGCACCGATTCTTGCGGTCATCACGGTTCAAGAGCAGATGTTCACGGGGATTGTTTACATTGTGCTGTTTGGCATTGGTCATTGTGTTCCCATCGCCGTCGCCGGAAGCTGCATGGCCTTGGTCCGCAAAGTCATGGCCAACGGCACCTTTCAGCAGGGAAGTTTATGGATTCGCAAGGCGGCCGGGGTCGCCATCGGCCTTTTGGGCATCTATTTCATCATTCGGCCCTTCGTTTCCGCCTGAGCGCAAAGGCCTCATACGCCGTAGGGAGGCGCTGTCCATGTCGGCTTCCTTTCTGTTTGCTCGACGAGGCGCAACATCACTTGTATGGTGGGTCATCTGGTCCATCGTACCGATTGTTGGAGCCATTGGAGTGACCAGGGGGTGGAGCGCGCAACTCTTCACTCTTCAGGACTGTGTGCACACGGCCCTGGAAAATAATCCTGAACTTCGAGCCCAGCGTTACGGCCATGAAGCGCTGAAAGAAGAGAAAATCAAGGCAAGGGCCGCGTTTTTCCCGTCCCTAGACATTCAAAGCCTTTACACGCGCTTCGGCGAACCGCAGCGTGTGATTCCCGCACACGCCAACAACGAACCCGGAGTCTTTGACCGCGATCTCGTGGATACCGCCCTCATCGGCCACCTCATTCTTTTTGAAGGGGGACGTCGCCGGGCCGCCGTTCGCGTTGCGGAACTCAAAGCGGACCAAGCCCTGTGGGACTTGACCGCCTCCACCCACGACTTGGTGCTCAACGTGGCTTCCGTGTTCTACAAAATCCTGCAACTTGATCAGGTCCTTCGCGCCACCGAAGGGTCCCTGGATGCCCTTCGAGCCCACGAAAAACTGACTCGCCACGAACTGGACGTGGGGCGAGTCGCTCCCGTGGATCTCATGAAACTTCAAGTGCGGATGTCCAGCCTGACCCAAAAGCTTTCTGCCCTTCGAGCCGACCGCCAGGTGCTGCTGGTTTTCCTTGCAAGACTCATGGGTGTGAATGCCGAGGATCGGCCCTTTGTGAATGTCTCGGGTTCTCTGGAAAAACCCTCACCGGCACGGCTCGCTCATGACCAGGCCCTTAAGGAAGCCATGGAAAATCGGCCGGAAATCAAGGCGATGCGCGCCGCCGTTCAGGTAGCCTTGGAAAATGTTCGAGCGGCCCGCGCCGAGCATTGGCCTCAGGTTTCCGCCTTTGGCCGCTACGGCCTGCGCCACGGTTTGCCTTACGACGCCGACGAGCCATCACACGGATTGTCCCACGAAGACACGTGGGCCGCGGGAGTTCAGGTGAATGTGCCCTTGTTTCGGGGGGGAGCTGTGCAAGCAGGTCTGCGTCAGGCAACACTGCTTGCACAACGGGCACGGGAGCAGCTTCGAGCCTCGGAACTGGCCGTGCGCCAAGATGTGGAACGGGCCTTGACGGCCCTCAAGGATGCCCTGGATCGCATGGACGTGACGCAGGCGGCCGTCGGCGTCGCTCAGGAAACGCTTCGCATCGAACAAGAAAAATACGTTGCCGGCAAAAGCAGCATCAACGATGTCCTGGATGCTCAAGCCGCCTTGCTGCAAGCCGAGGTGGAATATGCTCAAGCCATCTCGGATGCACAGATCGCCGTCTTGGAACGTGATCGGGCGTTGGGCCGTGACCTGGCACAACGTTTTCAATGAGGGCATCAAGTGCCCAGCGGGCACGCCTGCATCAAGGCCGTTTTTCCCTAAATGTGCGGGCGCCTCGCTCCACGTGCCAGGCCGTGTGCCACATGGGCTTCAAAGCCCGGGCGCTTCGCTGCCCATGCCGAACAATGTGGCCTTGTTCTTTGGGGCGCAGGCAGCGGGTGCTTTGTGCCAGGCCAGTCGGCCTTTTTCCCCTGGGAACGCCGGCGTCTCGCCCGCTTTTTCAATGAACAAAAGGCACGGGCCTTTGCAGCGGATTTTTGACGCCTTGAGTGAAAACACCTTATGGCTGAACGGCGCACACCGCGATCTGGCCTGTCAAAACCTCACGGCTCACAAAGCATGGCCCTATACGGCGTCTTGCGGTGCTTCTGTGGGATCATGGCGTGTCGCGCCTTACGGCGCTTCTAGAGCGTGAAGTCAAAGGGGCAAGGGAAAGCCGTTCACGGACGGGCGACGAAGCCGTTTCGAAACGACAAGACCGTAAGCGCCCCGGCCCCGAAGTTGGGCGACCAAGGGAAACGGCAGGAAAGGGAAGGGGATGGACAAACGCAATCGGCTTGCGCGGTGGGGAATCCTGGGGGTGGTTTTGGTCATTGTGGTGGTTTTGGGTCTTGCGGTTCAGAGGGCCAAGAAACGACTGGCCTCGGCCCCTGTGTGGCGCGAACGGCCTGTGCCTATGGAAACCGATACCGTGCGCCGGGAAACACTTGCCGAAACCATCCGCTACCTGGCTCGTTTGGAGCCGGCTGTTCAGGCGACCGTGTCGGCGCGCCTGACGGCCGACGTGACGGCGGTCCTAGTCAATGAAGGGGACCGCGTGGCCAAAGGAGACCTTTTGGTCACTTTGGACGACCGTGACCTAAAGGCCGAAGTGGAAACCCTCAGGGCAAAGGTGCAAGCCCTACAGGCTAAATTGAAAGCTGTCGTGGCTTTGAAAGCCGCCGCACGCAAGGACGCCGAATATTATCGTCTGGAATGGAAACGAGATCAGGCGCTTTACGAAAAGAAAGGCATCAGTGCTTCGGCCGCGGACAGTTCCCGAAATCGCTTCAACACCGCTCTCGGGCGCTGGCAGTCCTTGGAGGCGGAAGTGCGCAGTGCCCGGCGCGAGGTCAAAGCGGCGCAGGCGCAGCTCACCGAAGCGGAAACCCGGCTTTCCTACACGCGGCTGGATGCGCCCTTTGACGGCGTGGTGCGTCGCCGATTGGTGGATCCCGGTGATTTGGCCAAGGCCGGCGTGCCGCTTTTGGAGCTCATGGACTGTTCCGAAGCGAAACTGGCCTTCGACGCAGTGCAGGAGGATATGGTTTTTCTGAGTCCTGAACAAAAGCTGCGTGTCCAATGGCCAGAAGGTTCTACCGGTTTGCCCCAAGAGATTGCTATCCGCCGCATTTTTCCGGCTTTGGAAGCGGCCAAGTCGGTGCGGGTGGAAGCGGATTTTCCGTGGACCTGCGACACCCCCCTGAGGTTCGGATCCTTTGTGCCCGTGGAAGCGGTGGTGCGGGAAGGGACTGGACTGAGCGTGTCCCGAAGGGCTGTGGTGGCTTCGGCTCACGAAGGGAACTCTATGGTCTACGTGGTTCGAGAAGGACGATTGAAGAAAGTGCCCGTGAAAGTGGTTTTGGCCACGTCGGAACGCGTTTTGGTGCAAGGAGATTTGTCCGAAGGGGAAGCGACCGCCGTTGGCGAATACCTCCAATGGGTGCGATGGCATGAGGGGCTTTTGGTCAAGGTGGAGGAGCGCCCATGAATCCCCACGGCTGGGCATTGAAAAATCCCTGGGCCGTTCTCGTCGGGAGCCTCATCGTGGCGGTCATGGGCATGAGGGCCTTTTTGACCATGCCTGTGGAATATTTTCCCGACACCAACCCGCCCCAGGCTGCTGTGATCATCGTGCAGCCGGGAGCGGCCGCCGTCGACGTGAATCGGCGCATCACCGAAGTGGTGGAAAAAGAACTGTCGAGCTTGTCGGGTTTGACCAAGCTCTCCTCCACGTCCCGCGACGAGGTGGCTTCCATCAATGTGCAGTTCGGCTATGAAAAACGGATCGGGGAAGCCGTGACGGACATTCAAAACGCCTTGAGCCGTATTCGGGCCGATTTGCCAGAGGATATTCTCGAACCGCGTATTTATCGCATCACGGATGCCACACGGCCTGTGATAACCCTGTCGGTGCGACCCAAGCCCGATGCCGGCCTCTCCCTCGGCCAGGTGCGCCTTCTTGTGGACAACGACATCAAAGACGAACTGCTGCAATTGCCAAATGTGGCTGATGTGGACACCTTCGGCGGGCACAAATTGCAGGTCAATGTATGGTTGGATCGAGATCGCCTGGAAGCCTATGGATTGACCTCTCAAGATGTGGTGACGGCGGTTGCGGAATACAATATCACGGCTCCCGCCGGATTCATAGAAAGCGCCGACACCGAACGACTGGTCAAGACCGTGGGCGAGTTTCGCGACCTCTGGGATGTGGAAAACACGGTGGTGAAACAGACCCGTGACGCTTACGTGCGCATCAAAGACGTGGCGCGCGTGGAACTGGGCATCGAGGACCTTCGAAGCCTCTATCACGGCAACGGCAAAGAGGCCATCGGCATCAACGTGCTTCGCGCCGAAGGCGGCAACGTCATGGGAGCCATTCAAGCCGTCAAGAAGGCACTGCCGACCTTGATGGAAAACTATCCCCAATTGGCCTTCGAGATCACCAACGATCAGCAACCGCTCATTGAGCGCAACACCAGCGGCATGCGTTCATCCCTCTACATGTCCATCATGCTCACCGTGATCATCATTTTTCTTTTCCTGGCGGATTTGCGCACATCGGCCGTGTCCCTGGTGAGCATTCCCTTGTCCTTCCTTTTTGCGCTATCCCTTTTGGGACTCACAGGCCAAACCCTCAACGTGGTCACCCTGTCCGGCTTGATCATCGCCACAGGTATGGTCGTGGATGCCACGGTGGTCGTGGTGGAGAATATTCATCGCCATCAACGGCTATGTCCCGAGGAGCCCATTCGGTGCGTGGAAGGTGCCGTAGGTGAGATCCTTTTGTCCATCTCGGCGGGGCTGCTCACCACCGTCGTCATGCTGGTCCCCATTATGTTTGCGGGGGGCTACGTTGAACAGGTGATGCGGCGTTTTACCCTGACCCTCTGCTATGCTCTTGTGGGATCGCTTCTGGTGGCCGTCTACGTGGTGCCTCCGGTGGCTTTACGCCTCATTCGCCACCCTAGTGGTCCGCGTCAAAAAAGGGCAAACCTTTTGGAACGCATGGCGATCCCCTTTAACCGTGCCGTGGAAAAACTCGGGAATGGGTACGTGGCTCTGGTCCGACAAGCTTTGCGACGGCGGTGGCTTTTCTTGGGGTTGGCCATGGCCGCCTTCCTTGTGACCATGCGAATCGTTCCGCAGCTCATCGGGCGCGATCTCATGCCGCCCATGGATTCCGGATTCGTGAATGTCCTCTTTGAATTGCCGCCGTCGGCTACGGTGCGTCAGGTGGAAAAGACCCTAAAAACCGTGGAGGGCATCGTTCAAAAAGAACCCAGTGTCCGCATGATTTCTTCCGTGGTCGGATCTGAGCCGGGCGAAGTGTCCTTTGGTGCCGGCGCACAAACGGCGCAAAAGGTGACCATGGTCGTGACCTTGACCACCCGGGACCAAAGGGATCGAACCATTTGGGAGATTCAAGACGCGTGGCGAAAAGAGATCGCCACCATTCCGGGCCTTCGATCCCTGCAGGTCTATGAGTACGGAGCGACGGTCATGAGCACGTCTCGCGCTCCGGTGGATTTGGTGGTCATGGGAGGCCACAGCCCGTCCCTGCTGTGGCGCACTGCCGTGGAATTGCGGCGTCGACTGGAAGGGATTCCGGGCCTTACGGACGTGGTGCCCGGATGGTGGCCGGACAAGGAGGAGGTTCGCGTGGAGGTGGATCCTCGCATCGTTCGGGTCTATGGGACCACGCCCGGTCAGGTGGCTCGGTCCCTACGGCTGGCCGTCGGCGGTATTCCCGCTTCTGGGCTTCGTCTTTCTGGATTCCTCGATGTGCCCATTCGCGTGGCCTACGCGGACCCGTGGGTGAAAGATCCCAAAGTGCTTGAAAGTCTTCCCATTCCCACATCCCAGGGCCCTGTGCCCCTGCGCACGCTGGCGCGTGTGCAGGAGGAAACGACCCAAACCTTGATCACTCGGGAAGACCTGACCCAAACGCTGAACATTACGGCCTTCAACACAGGGCGCCCTCTGAGTCACGTGCTGGCGCGGATCAAAGACGTCGTGACCGGCATGGCCTTGCCGGGAGGCGTACGCATCAAAATGAGCGGCACGGCGGCCGACATGCAGGAAAGCATGCAGCGGGTCATGCGGGCGCTCCTACTGGGTGTAACCCTTTTGGTGGTGCTTCTCATCGGAACCTTTCGATCCTTTCTCGTGCCGTTTCCCATCCTCGTCGCCATTCCTTTGGCCACCATCGGCTCCATGTGGGGCCTGCTGGTTTTCGCCAAACCCATGTGCATGCCGGCCATGATGGGCATGGTGCTTCTGGCGGGGGTGGTGATCAACAATTCCATTTTTCTCATCGATTTCATCCGCCAAAGTCTCGCTCAGGGCTTATCTCGGCAAGAAGCCATGGAAGAGGCGGTGCGGCTGCGCCTGCGCCCGGTGCTCATGACCACGGTGTCCACCTTTGTGGGCATGTTGCCCATGATTCTGGAAACGGCCGTGGGTCTAGAGCGCATGTCTCCTTTGGCCACGGCCGCAGGCTTTGGACTCCTTGCGGGCACGTTCATGACCTTGGTCATCACGCCCGTGACCTACAGCCTGCTGGATGATGCCGCTCAATGGATTAAGAAACGATGGGGATAAATGCTGGAGGTCAACAATGCCAGTGCTGAACATCACGTCGGAAGAATACATGGCCATGAAAGGCATTGTCTTGGACGGCGACAAAGATGAGGCGCTGCGCCTGATCAAGGTTTTCCTCAGAAGGTTGGAGGCAGATGAAAGAAAAGCCCTCAAGTCGCACCTGGACGGCAGCTAGCCATGTGTTTGAACATGGCCTCCTGGTATCATCGTTGATATAAGATTCTAAAAAGCGAAGAAAAATCCTACTCGCTTCTAAAGCTCGAGGAACGCCCTGATGTCTTCTTCCCAAAAATCCAGCGCCACGGTGACGACGGCACGGCATCCCTTGCGTCGGCTCTTTGACGGCTGCACGGACTGTGACATCTGCCGGTTTCTTATGGACGAAAGTTGCCTGCTGTTTCCTGAGATGTACCGCCTCTATGACGAAGCCTTGGCCCAGAAGCAATCCCCTTCCCTTGAGGTTCTCAACGACCTTACGGATCGCTGCACTTTGTGCGGCTTGTGCCCGTGCCCGGATGTGCGATCCAACGTGATTTTGGCCAAGGCCATGCGAACACGGCGCCAGGGCCTGGAACCGGGGGCTCGCGTCCTGTCCGATGTGCAAACCTTTGCGCGCCTGGGGCGAAAAGCGCCTCGAGTCGCCAACGCATTGCTGTCCCTGCCCGCGGTGCGCCGCCTTTTGGAAAAGGTCTTTCAGCTGCATGCCCACAGGCGTCTGCCTCCACTGGCCACGGAGGATTTTTTTTCGTGGGCCGCCAAAGAAGGTCTTTCCCGTAAGGGGACACCCCCACCCGGGACGGTGCGCATCGCCTACTTCGTGGGCTGTACGGCCGCCTACCTTTTTCCGGAAGTGGCGCGCGCCGTGGTGCAGGTCTTTCGGGCCGCGGGGGCTCACATCGAAGTTCCTCCTCAACAGTGCTGCGGCATGCCCACCGTGGTGGAAGGGGACATGCCACGAAGCCTGCAACGCATCACGGCCAACATGAGCACTCTTTTGCGTGCGGTGCAGGATGGCTTCCATGTGGTGTGCTCCTGTCCCACGTGCGGCTATTTCATGAGAAGTCTTCTGAAGGAAAACGCATGCCTGGCCACCGGGTGCCTGGAAACCGCGCCGCAAGCCGAACCCCAAAAGCGGGGCGCGGCCGGGCAACCATGGCATGAGGTGCCGAAGGCCTTGGGTTCGCCACAAAGCACATCGGGCCAGACGTACGGGCCCAGTTCCCTGGCCGACGATGCCTTTTCGAGCCTCAGTCCGTCAGAGCGCCTTCAGCTTGCCCAAAACCTTTGGGATGTGGGCGAAGCCCTTGGGCGATTACGGCACGAATACGGCTGGCATCCTCGCTGGCGTCCCCTAAAAGGCCGATGGATTTATTACGCGCCATGCCATCAAAGAGAACAGAACATCGGTACGCCCTATTTCGATCTGCTTCAAGAAATTCCCGGCTTGGAGCTGAAACGTGTAGGCAGCAGCACCGACTGCTGCGGCATGGGGGGAAGTTTGGGATACAAGAAGGCTTTTCACGAAAAATCCCTGCAACTGGGCGCATCGCTCATGGACAAAATCATCAAAGAAGCTCCCGAAGCCATTGTCACGGATTGCCTGAGCTGTCGGCTGCAGTTTCAGCACGTTCTCGGTCTTTCGGTGCATCACCCCGTGGAAGTTCTGGCTCGGGCTCTGGCGGCTCCCCGCTGAAACGCTCCACCTCCATCGATAGAGAATCCCTTTTTGGCTGATGTTCCCTCGGCCTGCGGAAAAAAGCGCAGCACAAAAGAGGGCAAGGACCAGAGGGGTCCGACGGAATCGGCAGAATGGGTCGGCCTTCATTGACGCCATGCAAAACATCGGTCCCGTAGGTGATCGGCAGATCGAAAGGGACGGGGCGTAGCAGCGCGGTCAGACGGTCGATGGGAAAGAACAGCCCGCCTAAAAAGATCATGAAAAAGCGAAAGGAAAGAAATTGGAAAAGGTCTGAGCTTCAGAGATTTCGCTCACCGCGACGGCCATGAAAAGCCCGAGAAAGGTGAAAGCCATGGTTATGAGAGCCACAGCCGCCGACAAAGGAAGCCATCGCACGGGGCCAAGGTCGGTCAGAAGGACGACGAGAATCAGGGGCACGCCGGCGTTGGCCATGCCATACACAGTAGCATCGCTGCTATTGGTCATCATCAGCCGCACAAACACACCTGCCAGCGTTGGCCGGCCCAAGCTGGATTTCAGAACGTCCACGCCACGCCTTCCAAAGCCCGCACCGGCGGGCCCACTCCAATGGGCTGCAACGCTTTAGGGCGCAGAAGCGCTCCGGCTTCCATGGAAAACATGACCGTGCTGAACAGACCGGCCATATCCTGAAGGAGTTCATCCGGAGAGTGTTGCGCGCAGGTCACATGCACAACGAAATGATCCTTGACAGGCTGGAGCACTTTGACCACGGAATCCATGCGCACAAGGCGGGCGGCGAGGAGGAACGCGATGCGTTGGCACAAGCGTTGGGGCTTCCTCGATGCAATGGGTGCTGAGGAATGGGGTCGTGCCGGTTTGATGAAGCCCGGCAATGAGTTGGCGCACGTGGCCTCCAGAGCCCACATCGATGCCGGTGGTCGGTGCATCGCGAAAGAGCATGACGGATTTGTGAACAATGCCGGAGGCCCGCGTCACTTTGCTTTCATGCCCTTGAAATATCCGGCAAAATTTGTGTGCGCGGCTTCCGTGAGCCCAAAGGTTTCCAGAAGTTCTTAGTCACGCTGTTCCCTCTTATTTTTAGCCATGCCGTAGGGCGCCACGCCAAAACACCGGTTCTCAAAGCCGGTCAGTGCGGGGTAGGGGTGGCGCTCGCCGGGAATGACACCGGTAGGGTGGTGGGCGGTTTTGGGGCTTCGTGCGCAGAGCATGCCGGCGAGGGCTAGCGTTCCGGCATCGGGGCACGCCAGACTCTTAAACATATTGATGGTGGTGGTTTTTCCGGCACCGTTAGGCCCAGGAAAACCAAAGATTTCTCCATCGGCCACAGCTTCCACGGCTCCAAAGCCCTTTCGAAGTCCTTTCACCCAATCATCAAATCGGGTATGCCGTTTCTCTTCAATGACGTGGAAGCACGCGGGTTTGCCGAAGAAAATCAACCATAAGGTCAAAGAAGGCTTCCCAGTTCGAAGGGCAGTCATTATGATCGGCGTCGTAAGCAATGAGTCGGCCTTGGCGCGCAGCCTGGGCCAAAGCCTTGCCGTGGGAGAAGGGCACTACGGTATCGTGAGTTCCGTGCACGATAAGCACGGGGGCCGCGTAAGACGAAACCACGGCCTCGTTATCAAAAGAGTCGCGAAGGAGAAAACTCGGAGCAAAGTAACGCCTGGCAAAGGGGCGAAGACTGGTAAAGGTGGACATGAGAATGAGCGCCGCAGAAGGTCTTTGGGACGCCAACGCGCAGGCGGCACCTCCGCCGATGGATCTACCGAAAAGGATGATTCGGGAAGTGTCCACATCGGGCCTTTGGGTCATGAGGTCATAGGCTGCGCAAAAGGCACGCGTGATGGTCTTTTGAGAAGGCTTTCCCAGGGATCGCCCGTACCCCGGGTATTCCAGAAGGAGCACGTGAAAGCCGCGGCGATTCAAGCCGCGAAAGGTCTCCGGCCACAGATCGATCAATTCCCCGTTGCCATGGGCGAAAATGACCAAAGGTCTTGGAATGTCTTGGGAGATGCTGCTCGGAAGAAACCAGCCTTCAACCTTGGCGCCGGGAACATCCACCCAGATCCGTTCCACGGATGCGGGAAGGGATGGCATCTCGGACACGCCGATGAAAAATGAAGGGAAAATGAGATGGCGCTGCAGAAAAAACAAAAGCAGACAATACAGGGCATAGCATCCCGCACAGAACAACACCAATCGAATGCCCGCCATGCTTTGGGGCTCCTTCTTAGCCTAGCGCTCTTTGTAACCTGCGGCTCGCCGAGTGAGGCTCACCCACCACAGGAACCGTCGGCCCCGTGCCTTCATGCGACCTACAGCATTTCTTGGAACGGTCTTCCGGTCGGCAAGGCGAAGTTGAAGTGCCGCCGTTTCGGCCAAGAGGTTTTGGTGCAGCTTCAAGGAAGATCCGTCGCCGCCCTGAATGCCGTTTATCCCCTAAAATTGAAAGTCGACTCCCGCCTTCGCGCCGACGGCACGCAGCCCTTACAATATCAGGAAAAAACCCAAGAAGGACGAAAAAAAAACAAGACGAAACAAATCGTTTTTGCGCCCGAGCAAAACGCCGTCAAAGTATTCAAAAATGGAAGGCTTCGAAGAACCCTCGAGGTGCCTCAGGGCACTGTGGACCCTTTGGGGGCCGTCTATCGGTTCCTTTCGGCATCCTTCGATGCCATGCAAACCCGCGGCATTACGGTGACAGACGGGAAAAGGGTCTTTGAATTGCACATGACGCCGTTGGGAGAGGAATCCGTGCAAACGCCCTGGGGCGCGCGCACCGCCGAGCTTTGGCAGGCCTCGGCGCGCGTCCTCGCTGGAAAACCGCACGCTCTTGAACAAGTAACCCTGCACGCCTGGACACTCTCGAGCCGCCCCGCCACTTTGGTGAAAGCCACGGTGCGTTTTCGTTTCGGAGCATTTTCCGCACAAATCGAGAAATCCGAGGCGTTCGAGGATGTCGGCTAGGTGTTGGGTCCCATGTTATAGTATTCCACGAAGAAGCTATCCGCTGTTTCGTGCCCGCGAGAGGCTGCGCGTCATGGTTTCAAACGCAACATGGAGGTCATCATGCTTGTAAGAATACATAAAAGAGCCCGAACCACCCCGGCCATCCGCAAGGAGATCCAGCAGTCCACCCTATCGGAGCGAGCTTTAGCCACCCAGTATGGGATCACCAGAGCCACCGTGCGCAAATGGAAACACCGCGACAGTTGTGAAGACCGC